>NZ_JBVJUY010000040.1:0-43145 GCF_055604165.1 Streptomyces sp. NPDC037242 | reverse complement strand
TCCGTGCGGACCGGGAGGCGCGGGCGGCTGACCCGTCACGGCCGGACCCGCCAGCATCGTCGCGGCATGGTCCAGCCCGCCACCGAGCGAACCCGGCGAACCCGGAGGACCGGGCGGCGCGGGCACGCCGGCACCGGGCGCTCCGGGCGGACCGGGAGGCGCGGGCGGCTGACCCGTCACGGCCGGACCCGCCAGCATCGTCGCGGCATGGTCCAGCCCGCCACCGAGCGAACCCGGCGAACCGGGCGGACCAGGCGGCGCGGGCGGCTGACCCGTCACGGCCGGACCCGCCAGCATCGTCGCGGCATGGTCGAGCCCGCCACCGAGCGAACCCGGCGAACCCGGAGGACCGGGCGGCGCGGGCACGCCGGCACCGGGCGCTCCCGGCGGACCAGGCGGCGCGGGCGGCTGACCGGTCACGGCCGGACCGGCCAGCATCGTCGCGGCATGGTCCAGCCCGCCACCGAGCGAAGCCGGCGGCGCGGGCGGCTGGGGCACACCGGGCGCCGGAGCAGGCGCGGGCGGACCCGGGGGCGCCGGCTGGGCAGCCGGGCCCGGGCGGCCGACCTGGGCCTTGCTCGTCGGCGCGTCGGCGATGTCGCCGCTCAGCGCGGGCGAGACGGCGGTCTTCGGCAGCTGGCTGCCGCCCGCCATCAGGGTCGTCTTCGCCTCCGGGGCCACCCCGGGGCGCGGCGCGTCCTCCAGGTCGGACCCGGACAGCGGCGGCGCGAACACCGTCGCCGGCAGCGGTACGGACACGTCGTCCGCGCCGGAGTTCACATCGGTACCGGCCCACGGCGTGGCCCCGGCCGGCACCCCGTCGTTGGCGGTCGGCTCGTACGGGATCTCACCCCCGCGACGCAGCGGAACCGGCGCCTGCGCCGCACCGGGCGCCTCGGGCGCACTGTCGGCGGCAACCGCGGCAGCCGGGGCGGGCACCGGAGCCTCCACCACCGGCTCCGGAACCTGGACCGGCTCCGGAACCTGGACCGGGGCCGGCGCCGGGGCCGGGGCCGCAGCCGGGGCGGGCACCGGAGCCGGAGTCGGCGCGGGCGCCGGCGGGATCCCCGCCCGGTCCGCGGCCTCCTGCAACCACTCCGGCGGGCTCAGCATGAACGAGGTCTGCTCCGAGTCGATCCGCGGCGGCGGGACCGAGGCCTCCGAAGCCGCGGCCGCGGCCGAAGCCCCGTACTCCTCCTCGTACCGGCGGATCACCTCACCCACCGGCAGCCCGGGCCACAGCGACACCTCCCCGCTGTCACGCGCGATGACCAGCCGCTGCCGGCCCCCGCCCGAGACGGGGCCCGCCGCGCGGTCCTCGGCCCACAGCACGAACCCGAGCCCGAACTCCCGCACCCGCACCTCGCGGTGCTGGTAGGCGGGCACGTCCCCGTTGATCCACTCTTCGGCGCGCTCCTGCGCCTGTGCGAACGTCACCACCGCGCCGTCACCCCTCCACCGGCGTCGCCGCCGGACCCGCGACGGGAACCGAGCGCGCGAATCCGCCGTCCACCATCAGACCGGCCACCGTCTCCAGCTCCGGCGGATTACCCGCCAACCGCTCAAGGAAGGCATCGAAATCGGCACCGCACGGCAGCAACAGCCGCTCCACGCGCTCCTGCACCGACCAGCCGTCCCGGTCGCGTGCGTCGTCGTACGGGGAGAACCAGACGGAGCCGATCCCCTCGCCCTTGACCTTCACCGCGAGCAGCCCGCCCTGGGCGAAGGCCACGCACAGGTAGTCCTTCGTCAGGTGGTCCCGCAGACACTTGTTGACGTAGACGAGGTCGTTGACCGCCGCCTCCTCGCGCACCGTGAAGAACGGCTGGTCCACCAGCAGTCCCAGGTCCACGTCGAGGCCCGCGCCCACCGGCGCGCAGCCGCCCGCCGCCTTCAGGAAGGCGCGGTACGCCTCCGGCAGCCGGTAGCCGAGGTCCTCCTCGACGCCCTGCACCTGCTGCTCGGACACCGAGACCACCGACTTCGGCAGCCCGATGTGCACCGGGCGCACCTCCTGCAACGGCCGCGTACCGCGCTTGTCGTGGTCCACGGGCGCCGTCGCCAGCCCCGCGTGGTGCCGCAGCAGCGCCTTCACCTCGACCGGGACCAGCTCCATCCGGCGGGTGCCGGCCACGTGGTGCCAGGTCCAGCCGTGCGGGGTCGCCACCGGACCGACGGTGTCCCACAGTTCGTGGCCCGCCGCCCGCATGGCGGCGTTCGCGGAGACGCAGTCCGTCAGCCGCAGCTCGTCCACGCCGAAGCCCTCCGGCGGGTCTGCGATCTCCACCGCCGCGCGGGCGTACGGGGAGAAGTCGGGATGCCCGCCCCCGTCGATGCGTACTCCGTGGGGATGCCGAGCAGCCCGGACCGGGTCCGGGAAATGCACGACCTGCCCCGAGTAAGCGGCGTTGGGTGGCGCGGCCTGCTGCCCGAGCCGACCTGTCGTCATGGCGGTAGCCCCCTGCTGGATCTGGCTGGTTCACCACAGCCTATGCGGTTCGGCAAGAGCGTCACCCGCCTGCGAGGCGGGCACCGGCACGACGGCCGGGAAGATCCGAATTGATACGAATATTCGACCCCGCTTCCACACGACAGGGGACATTTGACAGGCTGTCCCCGCAGCACGGGGGCGTGCGCGACAGCGGCGACCACCGCGGGCACGGGAGGGAAAGCGCGACCATGCAGAACACGGCAACACGCACAGAACCGGCCGACGCCGCATCAGGGGGCTCAGGAGGCACGGGCGCCACAGCGACGCCGGGCCCCCCGGGCCAGCCCGGAACCACCGGCCACCCCGGCACGACCACCGGCCACCCCGGCGCCACCGCCGGCGACCCCCGCCTGCGCTGGAGCAGCACCGACGGCCGCCCCGCCGCGCCCACGCTCCGCTTCCGCCGCGACGGCATCCTCCCCACGGTCGCCGCCGCGCTCTCCGTACGCGGCGAAACCCTCACCGGCACCGCCGGCAAGGCCGACCATCCGCCCGTGCTCCACCCCCTGGTCCAGGACTTCCTCGACACCCTCACCAGCGGCCAGCGGGAACGCTTCACCGGCCGCTGTCCGGAGGCAATCCTGCTCTCCCGCCACCTCGCCGCCGTCGAGGGCGCCCGCAGCAAACGCGCGTCCCGCAAGCCCCTCACCCCGAGCGAGGCGCGCCGCTCCCTGAAGCACGCCAAGATCACCGCCCGCCGCATCCGCGAGGACGGCGACCCCCTGCACGGCAGCTACGCACCACCGTGCCGCTCCTGCGACGCCCTCCTCGCCCACTTCGGCGTACGCCCCGTCGACCTCTCCCATTCCGAGTAGCCGCCATGACCGCCACCTCAGCCTCCTACGACCGCTCCTCGACCACCCGCTTCCCGGTCGCCGTGGACTCCGCCCTGCGCACCGCCGGCTGGGAGCCCGGCCGCTGGGACATCAAGCAGGCCGAGTACTGGGCCGACGCACTCCGGGACCACACCACCCGGGCCGGACACCAGCACACCGTCTTCCCCGCGGCCGTCGAGGCCTGGGCCGAATTCGGCGGCCTCACGGTCACGGCCCCCGGCCCGGGCCGGCAGATAGCCCCCGCCGTGGTGCGCCTCGACCCGCTGACCGGCCTGCACCTCGCCCGCACCTTCGCCGACCTCGGCCGCGCCCTGTCCACGCAGCTGTGCCCGCTGGGCGTGGAGGCCGACGGGGGCTCCCACCTGGCCCTGGACCGCGAGGGCCGCGTCTACGGCATCGACCACACCGGCGACTGGTACCTCGGCGCGGGCCTCGACGAAGCCCTCACCCTCCTCCTGACCGGCCTCCAGCCGATCCGCCTCACCACGGCGCCGTAGCGCCGCGGCGGCTACAACGCGGGAGGCCGCTCCCCCACCCCGGGGTAGCGGCCCTCCTCCAGCCGCAACGGGTACCGGACGGACGCCGCTCCTTCCCCACGGACGTCCGCCGGACAACCCCTACCCCCTGTCGCGCGGCAGCACCGCCGAGACCTTGAAGCCGCCCTCGTCCGTCGGCCCGGACACGAACACCCCGCCCAGGCCCAGCACCCGCTCGCGCATCCCGACCAGCCCGTTCCCGCCGCTCGGCAGGCCCGGCTCGGCGGCCTTGCCGTCGCAGGGCCCGTTCTCCACCTGCATCGCCACTTCCCCGTCACGATGGGCCAGGCGTACGACGACCTTCGCGCCCGGGGCGTGCTTGTGGCAGTTCGTCAGCGCCTCCTGCACCACCCGGTACGCCGTCTGCTCCACCTCGGCCGGATACCCGGCCCCCGCACCCCGGACGTCCAGCTCGACGGCCATCCCCGCGGCCCGCGACTGCCCGACCAGCGCCTCCAGCTCCCCCAGCGAGGGCCCGTCGTCGAAGCTCCCCACGAGCGCCACGGGTGCGACCGCCGGCACCGCCTTGGGCGGCTCGGCCCGCAGTACCCCGAGCATCTCCCGGAGCTCCGTCAGCGCCTGGCGCCCCATGTCACCCACCAGTGCGGCGTTCTTCACCGCCTTCGCCGGATCCTTGGCCGCCACCGCCTGGAGCGCCGCCGCGTGGACCACCATGAGCGACACCCGGTGCGCCACGACGTCGTGCATCTCGCGCGCGATCCGGGTGCGTTCCTCCGTACGGGCCCACTCGGCGCGCTCCTCCGCGCGGTCCGCCAGCAGCGACAGCTCCCGCTCCAGCGAGTCCGCCCGCTCCTGCAGGCTCTCCATGAGCCGCCTGCGGGCCCCTATGTAGAGGCCGAGGAGCACCGGCGGCACGGTCAGCGCCACCGCGATGAAGACGGAGAGCACGATCACGAGCGTGCGGTCGGCCTCCACGTCCCCCTGGGTCCGCATGTACATCACCACGAAGGTCGCGGCCAGCGACATCGAGGTGAGGATGGCGGTGATCCGCCGCGGCACCTCGGAGGTGGCGAGCGTGTACAGCCCCACCACGCCGAGCAGGAACCCCATGGCGGCCGGCGAGACCGCGATCCCGATGAGCACCACGGCGATCGGCCAGCGCCGCCGCAGCGTGAGCGAGGCCCCGACCACGATCCCGAACATCACCCCGACGGCCACGGGCACCGCGGCCTCGTGGGCGAACGACACCCCCTCCAGGGCGCACTCGACGGCCGAGACCCCGCCGAGCCCCACGTCGAGCGCGGCCCCCCGCCGCCTCTCCCACCACAGCGGCCCGTCCCGCCCTGCCCCTTGCTCTTCCCCCGTACCGGTCATGCCGACCAGCGTACGCAGGGGTGCCTGCACAGCCGCGACCGAAATTCCGGCAAACCCCGGGTAATCGCACATACGACGGAATCGACCGCTCAGCGAGACCCGTATCCCACATTCCGGACGACATTGGCGACATGACCGAAATCCGACGTCGCCCCGGCGACGGCACCGGCGGCCTCCGCTCCGGAGCCGCGACCTTCGAATCCCTGCGCGAGCAGGCCATCGCCTTGCGGCGCGAGGGCCTCAGCCTGCGCCAGATCCGCGACCGCCTCGGCGTCCACAACAACAACATCCTCAACGCCCTGGTGAAGGGCGAGCCCCCACCCGAATGGACGAAGCGCCCCAACGCGAAGGACGACCTGCGCGACCGCGCCCGCGAGCTCCGCCTCAAGGGGATGACCTACGACGAGATCCAGATCGAGCTCGGCTGCTCGAAGAGCTCCATCTCCCTCTGGGTCCGCGACCTCCCGAAGCCGGAGCGGCGACGCACCACCGAGGAGGCCTCGGCCATCGCGCGGCGGGGCTGGGAACGGACACTGGAGGTCCGCGACGAGGACCGCCGCCGGGTGAAGCAGGACGCGGCCGCCGAAATCGGCGACCTCGCCGAACGCGAGCTCTTCCTGCTGGGGGTCGGCCTCTACTGGTCCGAGGGCAGCAAGGACAAGCCCTACGACCGCCGCGAACGTGCGGTCTTCGTGAACAGCGACCCGGGAATGGTGAGCGTCTACCTCGCGTGGCTACGCCTGCTCGACGTAGGAGCCGAGCACCTGCGGTTCGCCCTCACGATCCACGAGTCGGCCGACGTCACGGGTGCGGAGGAATTCTGGGCGGAACTCACCGGGGCCGCTCCCGGCCAGTTTCTCAAGACCACCCTGAAGCGGCACAACCCGAAGACCACCCGCAAGAACACCGGACAGAACTACTACGGCTGCCTCGCCATTCGCGTGCTCCAAAGCGCCGGTCTGTACCGTCGCATTGAAGGCTGGTGGTGCGGCATAGTAGGGGCTGCATCGAAGTTCGATCACGAGAATCGGACATAGAGGGCGAACCATCCCGGATCGTCTAAGGGCAGGACAAATGGTTTTGGTCCATTGAATGAGGGTTCGAATCCTTCTCCGGGAGCTCCGCACGTTCGGGTCCTGACCGTCAAGGGTCGGGACCCGGCCTCGTTTCCGGGCTCTGACCCACCGGTATCCTTCACGGGTCCACCACCCGAAGCCGAAGGGCACACCCGTGAGCGCCAACCGCCCGGCAGCCGTCGTCGTACTCGCAGCGGGTGAAGGCACCCGCATGAAGTCGGCCACACCCAAGGTTCTGCACGAGATCAGCGGGCGCTCGCTCGTCGGTCACGTCGTCGCCGCCTCCCGTGAGCTGGACCCCTCCCACCTCGTCGTCGTCGTCGGACACGCCCGCGACCAGGTCGTCGCGCACCTCGCCGGGATCGACGCCGAGGTCCGCACCGCGATCCAGCACGAGCAGAACGGCACCGGGCACGCCGTCCGCATGGCGCTCGAAGAGCTCGGCGGCACCGTCGAGGGCACGGTCGTGGTCGTCTGCGGCGACACCCCGCTGCTCACCGGCCAGACCCTCGGCGCCCTCGTCGCCACGCACGCCGCCGACGGCAACGCCGTCACCGTGCTCACCGCCGAGGTGCCGGACTCCACCGGGTACGGACGCATCGTCCGCGCGGCCGACGGGGCGGTCACCGCCATCGTCGAGCACAAGGACGCCACCGACGCCCAGCGCGCCATCCGCGAGATCAACTCCGGGGTCTTCGCCTTCGACGGCGCCCTGCTGAGCGAGGCCCTCGGCAAGGTCCGCACCGACAACAGCCAGGGCGAGGAGTACCTCACGGACGTACTCGGCATCCTGCGCGAGGCCGGCCACCGCGTCGGCGCGGCCGTCGGCGCCGACCACCGCCAGATCCTCGGCATCAACAACCGCGTCCAGCTCGCCGAGGCCCGCGCGCTGCTCAACGCACGCCTGCTGGAGCGCGCGATGCTCGCGGGCGTGACGATCGTCGACCCGGCCAGCACGCTCGTCGACGTGACGGTCACCTTCGGCCAGGACGCCGTCGTGCACCCGGGCACCCAGCTCCTCGGCGCGACCCACATCGGCGAAGGGGCCGAGGTCGGCCCGAACAGCCGCCTGAAGGACACCCGCGTCGGGCCGCGCGCCACCGTCGTCAACACGGTGGCCGACACCGCCGTGATCGGCGAGTCGGCTTCGGTCGGACCCTTCGCGTACCTGCGTCCGGGGACGAACCTGGGGGCCAAGTCCAAGGCCGGCACGTACGTGGAGATGAAGAACGCGACGATCGGCGAGGGCACCAAGGTGCCCCACCTGTCGTACGTGGGCGACGCGACGATCGGTGAGTACACGAACATCGGCGCTGCGAGCGTCTTCGTGAACTACGACGGCGAGCACAAGCACCACACGACCGTCGGCTCACACTGCAAGACGGGCTCGGACAACATGTTTGTGGCTCCCGTCACCATCGGGGACGGCGCCTACACGGCCGCCGGCTCGGTGATCACGAAGGATGTGCCACCCGGCGCGCTGGCCGTGGCCCGTGGCCAGCAGCGGAATATCGAGGGCTGGGTGGCCCGCAAGCGTCCGGGAAGTGCCGCCGCGACAGCGGCCCAGTCGGCGGTCCACGAGGACTCCGGCGAACGCTGAGGTGAACTGACCGGAAACGGGTACGCCGCAGACGGCGTACCGTGATAGGTGCACGCAATTCGGCTGGCTCACCGTGTGCGGGACGGACGCGCACGGGGGCGAGCAGCTTTCCCACGTCTGAGGAGACAGTGCTGTGACCGGGATCAAGACGACCGGCGAGAAGAAGCTCATGCTCTTCTCCGGCCGCGCCCACCCCGAGCTGGCCGAGGAGGTCGCACACCAGCTGGGAGTCGGCCTCGTGCCGACCAAGGCTTTCGACTTCGCGAACGGTGAGATCTACGTCCGCTTCCAGGAGTCGGCTCGTGGCGCGGACTGCTTCCTGATCCAGAGCCACACGGCTCCGATCAACAAGTGGATCATGGAGCAGCTGATCATGATCGACGCGCTCAAGCGCGCGTCGGCACGCTCCATCACCGTGATCGTCCCGTCCTACGGGTACGCCCGCCAGGACAAGAAGCACAAGGGCCGCGAGCCCATCTCGGCGCGCCTGGTCGCGGACCTGCTGAAGACCGCGGGTGCCGACCGCATCCTCACGGTCGACCTGCACACGGACCAGATCCAGGGCTTCTTCGACGGCCCGGTGGACCACCTCTCGGCCCTGACGGTCCTCGCGGACTACGTCGGCGCCAAGGTGGACCGCACCAAGCTGACGATCGTCTCCCCGGACGCCGGCCGCGTGCGCGTGGCCGACCGCTGGTGCGACCGCCTGGACGCGCCGCTGGCCATCGTGCACAAGCGCCGCGACAAGGACGTCGCCAACCAGGTGACCGTCCACGAGGTCGTCGGTGAGGTCAAGGGCCGCGTCTGCGTCCTGGTCGACGACATGATCGACACCGGTGGCACCATCTGCGCCGCCGCCGACGCGCTCTTCGCGCACGGCGCGGAGGACGTCATCGTGACGGCCACGCACGGCATCCTGTCGGGTCCGGCGGCCGACCGCCTGAAGAACTCCAAGGTCAGCGAGTTCGTGTTCACGAACACCCTGCCGGATCCGTCCGACCTGGAGCTCGACAAGATCACGGTCCTGTCGATCGCCCCGATGATCGCCCGCGCGGTGCGCGAGGTGTTCGAGGACGGTTCGGTCACCAGCCTCTTCGAAGAGCAGCAGTAACGAAGAGCAGCGGTAACCGGGACCACAGAAGATCCTTTTGAAGTACGGCCTCCCCGCCGGGTAGACTCTGCGAGTTGCTCGGCGAGGGAGGCCGTACCTTTTGGTACCGGCTCTCCGTTATCGACGCGCTCTTCGTAGCAGGCCGTTCCGGCCGGGTGACTCGTCCGTTTTCCGTCACCCCACGAGGAGTGAGCATGTCCGAGGTCAAGCTTTCCGCCCAGCTCCGCACCACCTTCGGCAAGGGCTCCGCCCGCCAGGCCCGTCGCGACGCGCTGGTCCCCGGTGTCATCTACGGCCACGGCCAGGACCCGAAGCACGTCAACGTCGAGGGCCACGGCCTGCAGCTGGCGCTCCGCACCCCGAACGTCCTGATCACCCTGGACATCGCGGGCGACGGCACCGAGCTGGTCATCCCGAAGGCCGTGCAGAAGCACCCGCTGAAGCGCTCCATCTCGCACGTCGACTACCTGATCGTCAAGAAGGGCGAGAAGGTCACCGTCGACGTCGCGATCGTCACCGAGGGCGAGCTGGCCGCCGGCGGCAACATGCTGGAGACCCTCCAGAACACCATCTCCGTCGAGGCCGAGGCCACCCACATCCCGACCGAGGTCACCGTCTCCATCGCGGGCCTCGAGGCCGGCGCCACCATCCACGCCAAGGACCTGGTCCTGCCGGCCGGCACCACGCTGGCCGTCGACGGTGACATCGCCGTCCTGCAGGTCGTCGCCCCGCAGGCCGAGGAGCCGGCCGCCGAGGAAGCGGGCGCCGAGGCCTGAGCCTCGCCCTTCCCCCTCAGCACTTGCTGACCGACCGCCGTCCGGCTCCACTGGAGCGGGACGGCGGTCGTTCTCGTATAAGGAGCTTTTGATGTCGGACGCGGACGACGCAGCGCCCTGGCTGATCGTCGGTCTCGGGAACCCCGGGCCGGAGTACGCGGGCAACCGCCACAACATCGGGTTCATGGTCGCGGACCTGCTGGCGGAGCGGATGCGCGGGAAGTTCAAGGCGCACAAGGCCCGTGCGCAGGTGGTGGAGGGGCGCATCGGCCCGCCCGGCCCCGCGAACCGCCGGGTGGTGCTGGCCAAGCCGATGTCCTTCATGAACCTGTCCGGCGGCCCGGTGACGGCACTGCGCGACTTCTACAAGGTGCCCCTGGACCGGATCGTGGCGGTCCATGACGAGCTGGACATCGACTACCCGACGCTGCGCCTGAAGCTGGGCGGCGGGGACAACGGCCACAACGGGCTGAAGTCGATGACGAAGTCCATGGGTCCGGACTACCACCGGGTCCGGTGCGGCATCGGCCGTCCGCCGGGCCGTATGCAGGTGGCGGACTTCGTGCTCAAGGACTTCTCCTCCACGGAGCGCAAGGAGCTGGAGTGGTTCGTGGACCGGGCGGCCGACTCCGTGGAAAGCCTGATCACGGAGGGTCTGGAGCGCGCCCAGTCGGCGTACAACTCCTGACCGGTCGGGGGCGTGTGCCGATCGTTACTTCGGACAAACCCGATCACGAGCCCCCAAGCCCGTACGAATACTGACGAGTACCTCTTGACCGGGGCGGCGCACTGTCACGAAGCTGAGCGCCGCCCCCCACGGCTCTCCGTCCTCATCAGTGTCAGAGGTACTCCAATGTCCCTTTCCAGGATCCAGCGCGCCGCCTTCACCGTCGCCGCGTCCTCGCTCGTCCTCGCCGCGGGTGCGGCTCCGGCCCTCGCCACCGACTCGTACACCGTTCCGCTGCACCAGCCGCTTCCCATCACGGCGGCCTCCTTCGGTGAGAAGGAAGCCAAGTGCGCCGACATACCGGAGTCCCAGGACGGCTGGCACTTCGTCGCGCCGGGCAGCCCGAAGAGCATCTCCTTCGTGAAGCTCACCGTGCAGTTCGAGGGCGGCGAGAAGCTGGTGACCACCACCTTCGCCAAGAACCCGAACCAGGCGTACGTGGCCTCCGCGCCCGGTGCCAAGCTCGTCTACGCCGTCGCCGAGCTGAAGGGCGGTGCGCTCCAGTGGTTCAACCTGTCGCACACCTGCCCGGCCAAGACCACGTCGCCGAGCCCGTCGCAGTCGCCGTCCACCTCGGCTTCGCCCTCGGCCAGCGCGTCGACCTCGGTCTCGCCCTCGGTCTCCACCTCGGTCTCCACCTCGGTCTCGCCCAGCACCTCCACCTCGGTTCCGCCGAGCGGGTCGCCGTCGGCCTCCTCCCCGGCTCCGACCGGTTCGGTCCCCGCGACGGGCGGTACCACCGGCGGGGGTGACCTGGCGAAGACCGGTTCCGACGCACCGGTCGGCCTGATCGCCGCGATGGCCGCCGCGCTGATCGGTGCGGGCGCCGTGCTGGTGACCCGCCGCCGCAAGGCCGGCGCCGCGGGCTGAGTCCCGTAGCTCCGCAACGACGAGGCCCCCGCACCAGGAAGGTGCGGGGGCCCTGTCATGCGTACGGCAGGCCGTCAGCCGGTGTTGCGCAGGCCGGCGGCGACGCCGTTGACGGTGAGGAGCAGGGCGCGGGAGAGGATCGGGTCCGCTTCCTCTCCGCGCTCGGCCGCCGCGCGCTGGCGGGCCAGCAGGGAGACCTGGAGGTAGGAGATCGGGTCCAGGTAGGCATCGCGGACGGAGAAGGTCTGCTGGAGGACCGGGTTGGAGTCCAGGAGCTTCTCGCCGCCGGTGATGCGCAGGACCTCGCGGACGGTGAGCTCGTGCTCGGCCTCGATCCGGGCGAAGACGTGCTTGAGGTGCTCGGGCACGAGGGTGTCGACGTAGTGGCGGGCGATCCGCAGGTCGGTCTTGGCCAGCGTCATCTCGACGTTGGACAGGAAGTTGCGGAAGAAGTGCCAGCGCTTGCCCATCTCGGTGAGCGAGTCGCCCTGGCCGGCCTCGCGCAGGGCCTTGAGGCCCGAGCCGACGCCGTACCAGCCGGGGACGATCTGGCGGGACTGGGTCCAGCCGAACACCCAGGGGATGGCTCGCAGGCCGTCGAGGCCGGCGCCGGAGTCGGGGCGGCGCGAGGGGCGCGAGCCGAGGTGCAGGTCGGCGAGCTGGTCGACCGGGGTGGCGGCGAAGAAGTACGCCGGCAGGTCCGGGTCCTCGACGAGCTCCCGGTACGCGGCGTGCGCGGCGTCGGAGACGATGTCCATGCCCGCGTCCCAGCGGGCCAGGTCGTCCTCGGACTGGCGCGGGGAGGTGTGCAGGGCCGAGGCCTGCAAGGTCGCCGCGACGGTCAGTTCGAGGTTCTCGCGGGCCAGCGAGGGCACGAGGTACTTGTCGGAGATGACCTCGCCCTGCTCGGTGACCTTGATCTCGCCCTCCAGGGTGCCCCAGGGCTGGGCGAGGATCGCGTCGTGCGAGGGGCCGCCGCCCCGGCCGACGGTGCCGCCGCGGCCGTGGAAGAGGCGCAGGCGTACGCCGTAGCGGTGGGCGACGTCGCGCAGCCGGCGCTGGGCGCGGTGGATCTCCCACTGGGAGGTGGTGATGCCGCCGAACTTGGAGGAGTCGGAGTAGCCGAGCATGACCTCCTGGACGTCACCGCGCAGGGAGACGAGGCGCCGGTAGGAGGGGTCGGCGAGCATCTCGTCGAGGATGACGTCGGCGGCGCGCAGCTCGTCGGTGGTCTCCAGGAGCGGGACGATGCCGATCTTGGCCCAGCCGGCGTGCAGGTCGATGAGTCCGGCTTCGCGGGCCAGGACGGCGGCGGCGAAGACGTCGTCGGCGCCCTGGCACATCGAGATGATGTAGGACTCGATGACCTCGGGACCGAACTTCTCGAAGGCGTCCTTGATGGCGCCGAAGACGCCGAGGGTCTTGTGTCCGGCGGCGTCGAGGGGTGCCGGGGTGGGGGCCAGGGGGCGGCGCGAGCGCAGTTCCTTGGCGAGCAGCTTGCCGCGGTAGTCGCGGGGCATGTCGGCGTAGCGCCAGGATTCCTCGCCGAGCCGGTCGAAGAGCTGGCCGAGCGCATGGTGGTGGGCGTCGGCGTGCTCGCGTACGTCCATGGTGGCGAGCTGGAGGCCGAAGGCGGCGAGCGTGCGGATGGTGCGGTCCATGCGGCCGTCGGCGAAGAGTGCGCCGCGGTGCTCGCGCAGGGAGCTCTGGATGAGGGTGAGGTCGGTGAGGAGTTCGGCGGTGCCGAGGTAGTCGCGGCCCTCCTCGTGGGGGATGCCCTTGGCGAGGCGCTCGCGGGTGTTGACGAGCTTCTGCCGGATGCAGGTGGCCTTGAGGCGGTAGGGCTCCTCGGCGTTCAGCCGCTTGTAGCGCGGGCTGATCTCGGGGAGGCGCTCCAGGTCGGCCTGGAGGGAGGAGAGGAGCTCTTCGGTGGCTCCGGTGTAGCGGATGGAGTTCGACAGCAGTCCGCGCAGGAAGTCGATGAGTTCCAGGGCGTCGGTGATGCCGTGTTCGTGCTGGAGGATCAGCACGTCCCGGGTGACCTCGGGGGTGACGTTGGGGTTGCCGTCGCGGTCGCCGCCGATCCAGGTGCCGAAGGTGAGCGGGCGGGTGCCGGGGGGCAGCTCGACGCCGACGCGCTGGAGCTCGGCGGCCAGGTCCTCCAGTACGTCCCCGACGGCGCCGGCGTGCAGCTCGTCGAGGTAGTAGATGGCGTTGCGGGCCTCGTCGGCGGGCTCGGGGCGGACCACGCGCAGTTCGTCGGTCTGCCAGACGAGGTCGATGTTCTCGGCGAGCCGCAGGTCGTGGCGGCGGCGCTCGCCGGCGCCGGTGACGGGCTCCTCCAGCAGGGCGGCGATGCGGCGCAGCTTGTTCAGGACGCTGCGTCGGGCGGCCTCGGTGGGGTGCGCGGTGAAGACGGGGCGGACGTTGAGGTTCTTGACCGTCTCGCGCAGGTGCTCGGGGTCGGCGTCCTTGAGCATGTCGGCGGTGCGGGCGAGGAGCCCGCCCTCGGCGGCCCGGTGGGCGCGCAGTTCCTTGCCGCGGTGCACCTGCTCGGTGACGTTGGCGAGGTGGAAGTAGGTGGAGAAGGCGCGCACCAGCTTGGCGGCGGTCTCCAGGTCGGTGTCGCCGAGCAGCGCGGCGGCAGCGATGCCGTCGGTGCGGGTGAGGGCGCGGACGCGTTCGACGAGGTCGAGGAGTTCCTGGCCCTCCTGGCGTACGAGGGTTTCGCCGAGGAGGTCGCCGAGGCGGCGGATGTCCGCGCGCAGCTCTGCGTTCGCGGCGGCTTCCGTGGTGCGGGCGGGGGCCTGGTCAGCACTGCTCACAGGTGCGGCTCCTTGCAGTGTTCGAGCGCTACTGGGAGGTGGGCGCCCGGGTGCGCGCGGCGGTGGCCGCTCCTGATGCGCAGCTCGGGACTGCCCGTGCGGACCGCGCTGTCCGACGACACCAGGATAGGTGTCCCGTCCTCGTGCCTCGGTATACGTGTCACCAGGCGGGACGGGGGCGTGCCCGGTCGGCGTGGTGGCGGTCGTGCTCCCCTTGCCGCAGGCCGGAGCTTTGCCATACTTACGTTGCCGTAGGTTACGGGTCCGTAGGGTCCGTGATCCACGCCTGCCGACCTCACCCCCAGGGGAAAATCACCCATGACCACCAGCCCCGATTTGATCGAGGGCGCCTCCGCGCCCTCCGATCCGTCCGAGTCGTCCGCGACCCTCGGCGGCGAGAACAAGCGGTCCATCGAGCAGATCGCGCTCCTGCTGTTCATCACCGTTCCCTTCCTGGCGCTGCTGGCGGCGATCCCGCTGGCCTGGGGCTGGGGGGTGAGCTGGTTGGACCTCGGCCTGATGGTGTTCATGTACTTCCTGGCCTGCCACGGGATCACCATCGGCTTCCACCGCTACTTCACGCACGGTTCCTTCAAGGCGAAGCGTCCGCTGCGGATCGTGCTGGCCGTGATGGGGTCGATGGCGGTGGAGGGGCCGCTGGTGCGCTGGGTGGCCGACCACCGCAAGCACCACAAGTACTCCGACCACGAGGGCGACCCGCATTCGCCGTGGCGGTTCGGGGAGACGCTCCCGGCGCTGATGAAGGGCCTGTGGTGGGCGCACATCGGCTGGCTCTTCGACGAGGAGCAGACCGATCAGCAGAAGTACGCCCCGGATCTGATCAAGGACCCGGCGATCCGGCGGATCTCGCGGGACTTCATCTTCTGGACGATGTTCTCGCTGGCGATCCCGCCGCTGGTGGGCGGTCTGGTGACGATGTCCTGGTGGGGGGCGTTCACGGCGTTCTTCTGGGGTTCCCTGGTGCGGGTCGCGCTGCTGCACCACGTGACGTGGTCGATCAACTCGATCTGTCACGCGGTGGGCAAGCGGCCCTTCAAGTCGCGTGACCGCTCCGGCAACGTCTGGTGGCTCGCGGTGCTGTCGTGCGGGGAGTCCTGGCACAACCTGCACCACGCCGACCCGACTTCGGCGCGCCACGGTGTGCTGCGCGGCCAGGTCGACTCCAGCGCGCGGCTGATCCGCTGGTTCGAGCAGGCCGGCTGGGCCTCCGACGTGCGGTGGCCGTCCGCGGCCCGCATCGATGCCCGGCGCAGGGAATACGAGTCGAACGCGGCATGATGGGGGGCGTGGCGATCGACGGCGGTACTTCCAGCAGCGACAAGCCCAGGCGCGGCCGCCGGGTTCGGATGACGGGCGCGGAACGGCGCCAGCAACTGCTGGACATCGGTCGGACCCTGTTCGCCGAGAAGGGCTTCGAGGGCACCTCGGTGGAGGAGATCGCGGCGAAGGCCGGGGTGTCCAAGCCGGTGGTGTACGAGCACTTCGGCGGCAAGGAGGGTCTGTACGCGGTCGTCGTGGACCGGGAGATGCGGCAGTTGCTGGACGGTGTGACGGGCGCGTTGACGGCCGGGCACCCGCGGGAGCTGCTGGAGCAGGCGGCGTTCGCGCTGCTGGACTACATCGAGTCGTACACGGACGGCTTCCGGATCCTCGTGCGGGACTCCCCCGTCGCCCAGTCCACGGGCACCTTCGCCTCGCTGATCAGCGATATCGCCACGCAGGTCGAGGACATCCTGGGCCTGGAGTTCAAGGCGCGGGGCTTCGACCCGAAGCTGGCGCCGCTGTACGCGCAGGCGCTGGTCGGGATGGTGGCGCTGACCGGGCAGTGGTGGCTGGACGTCCGCAAGCCGAAGAAGGCGGAGGTCGCCGCGCATCTGGTGAACCTGGCCTGGCACGGGCTGGACGGGCTGGAGTCCAAGCCCCGGCTGGTGGGCCACCGCAAGAGCTGAGCCCCGTACGAGTGGGTGTGTACGCGACGGCGCCCCGTCACCCGGTCCGGGTGGCGGGGCGCCGTCGCGTCGCGTGGTGGGCTCACCCCGCGTGCGGCTCCAGGAATTCGAGCCGGTTGCCCACGGGGTCCTCGGAGTAGAAGCGCCGGTGGCCCGGGAGGTTGTCGTCCCAGACGACCTTGGCGCCCTTCTCCTCCAGCCTGCCCGCGTACGCCTCGATGCCGGTGACCCGGAGCCCCGGGTGGGCCTTGAGGGCGGGCCGGAAGTCTTCCTCGATGCCCAGGTGGAGCTGTACGGGTCCGGCGGCGAACCAGCAGCCGCCGCGGGCCGCGAGGACGGGCGGCTTGGGGATCTCGGTCATGCCGAGGACGTCCTGGTAGTAGGCCCGGAGTCTGTCCTCCGAACCGGGTGGCGCGGCGAGTTGTATGTGGTCGATGGCGCTGAGCACGGTCATGCCTCCTTGCGGGCGACGGCGAAGATGCGGCGGAACGGGAACACGGTGCCACGCGGCCCGGGCGGGTAGGCCACGCGCAGCAGGTCGCGGTATTCGGCGAGGAATGCGGTGACGGCCTCGTGGTCGTCGCCGAGGGCGGTGAGCACCGGCCGCAGGGCGGTGCCCTTGACCCAGTCCAGCACGGGGTCGGGGCCTTCGAGGAGCTGGTAGTACGTCGTCTCCCACACCTCGACGGTGCAGCCGAGCTCGGTCAGCCGTTCCAGGTACTCGGCGGGTTCCAGGAGGTGGATGTAGCGGGCCCCGTGTCCGGCGAGCCGGGCCCGCCAGCGCGGGGTGTCGCAGAGGTCGGCGAGGAGCCGGTGGCTGGGGGCGCCGTAGTTGCCGGGGATCTGGAAGGCGAAGGTTCCGCCGGGGCGCAGGCCGTTGGTCCAGGCGGCGAAGGAGCCGGGGTGGCTGGGGACCCACTGGAGGGCGGCGTTGGAGACGATCAGGTCGTACGGCTCCTCGGGGAGCCAGTCGGCGAGGTCTCCCCGGCGGAAGTCGAGGCTGCCGCCGCCGCGCGTGGGGCCGGCGTACTCCCCGTCGGCGCGGTGGAGCATCTCGGGGGAGAGGTCGAAGCCGGTGATGCGGGCCTCGGGCCAGCGCTCGGCGAGCAGGGTGGTGACGTTGCCGGGGCCGCAGCCCAGGTCGGCGATCCGGGCGGTCCGGGTGGGCAGCTCGGGTATGCGGGTCAGGAGGTCCAGGAAGGGCCGGGTTCGGTGGCCGGCGTGTCGGAGGTATTGCTGCGGGTCCCAGGTCGGGGCGGATGGCGCTGTGGAGGTGGATGAGGACGTGGGGGCGGGGATCCTGGCCGAGGCGGTATCGGAATGCATGTTCGAGCCTCCCTACTGGTGGGGCGGGCGGAAGCGGAAGCCGTTCCGGCCACCTCCATGCCCCATGGTCGCGCAGAATATATCTCGACGTCAAGAAACATGATCACGAGATACTTGACATGAAGAGACTTCACATCGACAGACCCCTTACACTGATCGACATGGAGGACGAGGTCGACCGACTGGTAGCGGCATGGCGGCGGGAACGCCCTGACCTCGACGTGGAACCGCTCGAGGTGCTGAGCCGCGTGAGCAGGCTCGCGCGCCACCTCGACCGCGCGCGCAGACTGGCCTTCTCCGAGCACGGCCTGGAGCCGTGGGAGTTCGACGTGCTGACCTCGCTGCGGCGGGCCGGGGCGCCGTACCAGCTCTCCCCGGGCCAGCTGCTGACCCAGACCCTGGTCACCTCGGGCACCATGACCAACCGCATCGACCGCCTCGCCAAGAAGAGCCTCGTCGAGCGGCTGCCCGACCCCAGCGACCGGCGCGGGGTCCTGGTCCGGCTGACGGCCGAGGGCCGCGACCGCGCCGATCAGGCGCTGGCGGGACTGCTGGCCCAGGAGAGGGCGATCCTGGCCCAGCTCTCGCGTACCCAGCGCGGCGACCTCGCCGCGCTGCTACGCCAGTTGACCGCTCCGTTCGACAACATCCCCGGCTAGGTCCGCGGGCCGCACGCCGGCCCGCCGGGCCAGCGCCACCGCCGCCAGCGTCGAGTGCACGCCGAGCTTGCCCAGCACGTTCTGCATGTGGGTGCGGACGGTGTGCGGGGACAGGAACAGCCGCGCGGCCACGTCCTTGCGGCCCAGCCCCGCCACCATGCAGCGCAGCACCTCGTGTTCGCGCGGGGTGAGGGACTCCACGAGCCGCTCGCTGTCCGTACGGTGCTTGCGTGCCGCGGTCAGCTCCCGGAGCACTCCGGTGAGCAGCGCGGGCGGCAGGTGCGTCTCCTCGCGCAGGACCCCGCGGATGACGGCCAGCAGCCGCGAGAGCGAGCAGTCCTTGGCCACCCAGCCGGAGGCCCCCGCCTGGAGCGCCAGGGCGGCCCGGCGGGGGTCGTCCCGCTCGGCCAGGACGACGGTGCGGACCCCCGGATGGGACACGCGTACGCCCGCCACCAGTGCGATCCCGTCGGAGCCGGGCGGCGGGCCGGCGCCCGGGCCGGAGCCGGACTCCCGCTGCGCGGGCACGGCGCCGACGACGGCGCCGAGGTCGGCGTCGACCAGCAGGACGTCGAAGCGGCGGCCCTCGGCCGCCGCGCGTTCGAGGCAGCGCAGGGCGGCGGGACCGCTGCCGGCCGCGGACACGTCCACGTCCGGCTCGGCCGCGAGCGCGGCGGCCAGGGATTCGGCGAAGATGCGGTGATCGTCGACGACGAGAACACGGATACGAACCACAAAACCCCCAAGGGTCGGGGAACGGACGGCGGCGGGTACGGCGCCCGGACCGGGTGGTCCGCAGCCGCCGCGGCCGCCGCCGTGACACCTCTGCAACTACCCCGGACCGGACGTCGTACCCGACTTGTCTCGACCCCTGAATCAACACCGGCCCCCACCGGTGTCACGCATCAGCGTAGGGCCGGGGGTCGCACACGGTTGGCCGAATAGCAGAAGTTTTCCCAGGGATTTTCCGGCGGGGCGGTCCTGAACGGGCTTTATGGTGGCTTGAATTCGACTGCCCGGAAGGCCCGGAAGGCCGATTCCGGCAGGGCCCGTGCCACCGGCAGTTGCACGCTGCGCGTTTCACCCGGCGTGTGCACGCCGGGCGCCCGCGCACAGCGCCCCCGAACGGCGCACACCGAGCACACGCGCGCCCCCGGCGCCGAGTTGCGCCGGGGGCGGGTGGAACAGGAGGCGATGCGCGCGGGCAGGGCCGTCAGGAGAGCTCAGGAGCCGTCGCGAGTGGTCAGGAGCGCTGGCTGAGCGCGAAGTTCCAGGCGTCCGTGACGATGCCGTTGAGGTCCGAGCGGGTCGGGGTCCAGCCGAGCTTCACGCGAGCCGTCTCCGCGGAGGCCACGAGCACCGCCGGGTCGCCGGGGCGGCGCGGGGAGACGATCTCGGGGATCTCCCGCCCGGTGACCCGGCGGACGGCCTCGATGACCTCCCGGACCGAGAAACCGCTGCCGTTGCCGAGGTTGCAGATCAGGTGCTCCCCCTCGGCGGCGACCCGCAGCGCGGCCAGGTGCGCCTGCGCCAGGTCGGCGACGTGGATGTAGTCGCGGACGCAGGTGCCGTCCGGGGTCGGGTAGTCCTCGCCGAACACCGAGATCGACTCCCGCTCGCCCAGCGCCACTTGCAGCACCAGCGGGATCAGATGGGTCTCGGGGTCGTGCCGCTCCCCGAACTCCCCGTACGCGCCCGCCACGTTGAAGTAGCGCAGGGACACCGCGGCCAGGCCGTGCGCCGCGCACTCCCCCGCGATCATCTGGTCGACGGCCAGCTTCGAGGCACCGTAGGGGTTCGACGGCTCGGTCACCGAGGTCTCGGTGAGCAGCCCCCCGGCCGGCTCGCCGTACGTGGCGGCGGTCGAGGAGAACACCAGTCTGCGCACCCCCGCCGCGCGCATCGCGGTGAGCAGGGCCAGGGTGCCGCCGACGTTGTTGTCCCAGTACTTGCCGGGATTGGCCACGGACTCGGCGACCTGCGAGGAGGCCGCGAAGTGCAGGACGGCGTCGTAGGAGGAGTCCAGGTATTCGGCCGCGTCCTGGATCCGGCCGTTGATGAACTCGGCGCCTGCCGGGAGCCCGGTGCGGAAGCCGGTGGTGAGGTTGTCGACGATCGTGACCGCGTGGCCCGCCTCCAGGAGGTGCGCCGCGACGACGCTGCCCACATAGCCGGCGCCGCCGGTCACCAGGTACTTGCTCAACGCTCCACTGCCTCTCGTGCGGGGGCGCACACGGATTGCGCGTGCTGGAACTGGATACCCGATTCGCTCCCGCCGGGGAAATCCTCAGAGCTGCGCGGCCCCGGACACCGGCCCCGCCCGGTCCAGCAGACCCGTGCGCGCGGCCAGGGCGGCCGCCTCCAGCCGTGAACCCACGCCCAGCTTCATCAGCACCCGCTGCACGTGCGTACGCGCGGTGCTCGGTGCGATGGCCATGCCCGCGGCGATGAGCCGGGTGTCCTCGCCCTCGGCGACCCTGACCAGTACCTCGACCTCCCGCGGGGTGAGCAGCCGAAGCAGCCTGCTGCCCTCGTCGTCGGGCTGGGCGGTGGGGTTGAGCAGTTCGGCGAAGGCCCCCTGGAGCAACTGCGGGGCGATGGCGACCTCTCCGGCGCGCGCCTTGGCCAAGGCCCGCTCGACGCCCTCGATGCGCTCGTCGTGCCGTACGTATCCCGAGGCGCCGGCGGCGAAGGCCGCGGCGATCCCGCGCGGGCTCGGCACCGGGCCGAGCACGACCACGGCGATCTGCGGGCGCTCCCGCTTGATCCGCACGATCGGCTCGAAGACCCCGGGCTCGGCCGGGGTCGCGGTGCCCAGGAGGCAGACCTCCGGGGCGCGGCTGATGACCAGTTCGGCGGCGCCCGCGGCCGGGGCGGCCGCCGCGAGGACCCGGTGTCCGCGCAGTTTCAGGGCCGAGGCGAGCGCCTCGGCCAGCAGCCGGTGCTCGTCGACCACCATGACCCGTACGCCCATTAAGGCACCCACCCCCGACCCTTCTGACCCGGCAAGCTACACGCTTGTTCGACGGCGCGAGGCGGATACCGACGAGAAGCCCCCGAACGGTACGGACCGTTCGGGGGCTTTCCGGATGTGCGCGGTGCGGATCAGCTGGCGGTGAAGGAGACGAACAGGTACTCCGGGTCGCCGCTGTCGTAGGAGGACTTGCGCACCGACGGGCGCGCGATGAACAGCTTGTTGTTGTGGTACCGGTACTCGGCGCTCTCCGGCGGGTACTGGGTCTCGGCGCGCTGCGAGGCCTTGTCCGCCGGGTTCACCATGAGGACGGTCTCCTTCATCGTCGCCGTGTCGATGGAGACGATCTGGCCGCCCTTGTCGTACGGGGGGATCTTGTACGCGATGATGTTCGACCCGTCCATGCGCAGCGGCATGATCTTGTACCGCTCACCGGCGTCCGCGCGGTCGGTGGTCTGCTTGCCGGTCTCCAGGTCGAAGGAGATGATCTCGTTGGTCTTGCCGACCTCCGCCGAGCCCTGGTGCTCGTACGACGGCATGTAGATCTTGCCGTTGCCGACCACCATGTTGACGCACTTCTCGACCTCGGTGCCGCCGCACTTGGGGTTGAAGTTGCCGGAGGTGAGCGGGATGCGCGCCTTCAGCTGGCCCGCGTCGTCGACGACGAAGAGGTCGCTGACGCCAGTGGCGTTCTTGGCCGTGTTGTTGATGTTGGCCGAGACGACCAGCGGCTTGGTGGAGACGATGCTCGCCCACTCGATGCCCTGGGAGAGCTTGTACGAGAACTTCGGCGCGCCCGTCGCCGGGTCGAGCGTCTGCGCGTACAGGGTCTGGTTCGGGCTGCGGCCGCACTTGCGGATCACCGCGAGGGACGGGCCGCCGCCGTAGCCGAGGTCGTAGCAGCCCTCGCCGTCGACCTTGGGCGTCCACAGGGGCTTGCCGTCGGCGAGGTTCCAGGCGGCGCCGCCGTAGAGGCCGCCCGCGGCGACGGTCTGGCCGCTGAGGGTCACCTCGGCGAAGACCACGTTCTTGTCGCCGCTGGTCTGGGACTTGGTGGTGGCGGACCACAGGAGCTTGCCGGTGTTCAGGTCGATGACGCCGACCTGCGTGCACTGCGGGTACTTCCGCTCGGCGGTCGGCATCGCCTCGTCGAACATGATGGCGGTCTTGTTGTCCGAGACGAACGAGGTGGCCGCGCAGATGTTGGCCGGGAGCGGCGTCTCCCACTTCTTGCCGCCGTCGACCAGGTTGTACCCGACGACCTTCGCCATGTCGGACTTGATGTACGTGGTGTCCGTGATCCAGGAGCCGCGGACCGTGACCATGTCCTCGGGCTTCGGCATCGGGGCGTTGAACAGCGTCTTCGACTTGGGGTTGGCCGGCGGCTTCTCGCTGCCGAGGGCGGCGGCCTGGCCGCCCTTGCCCTTGTTGCCGTCGGGAGAGGTGCCCTGGCCGCCGTCGGCGCTGACGCCGGTGGAGCCGCCCTTGTCGTCCTCGGAGACGTACCAGAAGCCGCCGCCCACGATGAGGACGATGGCCAGCAGGGCCGCGCCGACGATCATCAGCTGGGTGCGCACGGCGTTGCCGGCCGCCGCCCCGCCCGGGGCCGGGGCCTGGGCCGCGTGCATGGGCGCGGTCGGCGCGCCGAACGGCTGCGGGCTGCCGGGCTGCTGCGGGTATCCGTAGCCGGCCTGCGGGTAGCCGTACGCGGCCTGCGCGGGGGCGGTCGGCGGCTGCGCCGGGGCGGCCGGGGGCTGGGCCGGCGGCTGCGGGGCCGTCGGCGGTACGGGCGGCGCCGGCGGCGGCGTGGGCGCACCGAAACCGCCGGGCGGGGGATCCTGCGGCGCGCCGAATCCACCGGAGGGCGGCTGGTTGGGCGGCGGCGGGGTACTCGGGGTACTCATCTGGGGGGTCTACTGCCTCTCGGTGGGCGCTCGGTGGACTCGTTCACTTGCCGAAGACCATCAGGAACTTCTCGTCCTTGCCCTGGGCCAGCAGGCGCGAGGCGGACAGGAAGAACCGCCCGTCCACGTAGTCGATCCTCGGGGAGTGGAAGGAGCTCTCGATCGGAGCGGCGGGGCCGGACGGGTTGCGCAGGACCGCGGTGGGGGTGCCCCCGCCGGCCGGGATGGTGAGGATCTCGCCGCCCTTGTCGTACTCGGCCTGGCGGTAGACGACCACCTGGCCGCCGGCGGCCTTGATCGGGACGAGGGTGCGGCCCTGGCCCGCCGGGGTGCGCCACTTCTCCTTGCCCGTGCCCAGGTCGAAGGCGACGAGCTCGTTGCCCTTGGTCCCGTCGGCCGAAGTGCGCAGGTACAGGGTGTTGGAGTCGACGGAGGAGGTGCCGCAGGCCTGGAGGGAGCGGTCGAAGCCCGCGCCGCAGTTGACCGCGAAGCTGCCCTGGCCGGAGACGGTGGCGCGCTGCTTGCCGTCGGGGCCGAGGACGATGATCGAGCGTTCCTTCTTCTCGTCGTTGCCGAGGTCGAGGACGATCGGGTCCACCGAGTACACGCTGGTGACCCTGAAGCCCTTGGGGAGCCGGTAGCTCCAGGTCTTCTTCCCGGTGACCGGGTCGGCGTCCTGGACCTCGACCGTGCGGTCGCCGTCCTGGCAGCCCGCGATGGCGATCATCTTGCCGTTGCCGGCGGCGTAGTCGTTGGGCTTGCAGCCCTCGAACTGGTTGGAGCCGAAGAGCTTGTCGCCGGTGCTGACCTTGAAGGCGCTGGTCTGCCCGAGCCGGTTGACGGCGACGGTGTCGCCGGTGATGGCGAGGTTCGGGGAGGTGAAGATGTCGAAGAGGCCTTCCTTCGGCACCTCGTGCGACCATCCCTCCTTGCCCGTCCTGAGGTCGACCAGCCGCATCTGGTTGCAGTTGGCGGAGTCGGACTCGCCGTCCTTGTACATGACGACGGTCTTGCCGTCCGCGGTGGTCTGGCCGGTGAGGGCGCAGATCACGGCGGGGAAAGCGAGGGTCCACTTCTCCTTGCCGTCGGCCACCGCGTAGCCGGTGAGGGACTTCCAGGCGGACTTGACGACGGTGTCGCCGACGACCCACTGGCCCTTGGTGTCGACGCCCGAGCCGGGGCCGTCGATCTTGTTGGTCTTGAGCCAGAGGACCTTGTCCTCGCCCTGCTTGCGGCCGGCGTTGAGGTCGCCCTGCGCACCCGCGCCGTTGCCGCTGCCGTCGCCGCTGTCCACGGACGCCGAGGCGGAGGGCTTGTCGTCGGCGGGCGTCGAGCCCTGCGCGACGGGCTTGTCGGTGCCCTTGTCGTCGTCCTTGAGGAAGGCGAAGTACGCGCCGGTGCCGAGTACGAGCACACCGGCGACGGCGGCCGCGATCAGCACCGCCGCACGCTTCTTCGGCGGCATCCCGGGGGCGCCCATCGGGACGCCGGGCGGCATGTGCGGGGGCGGCGGGAAGCCGTAGCCCCCGCCGGGGGGCTGCTGGCCGTACGGCGGCTGCTGCGCGGGCTGCTGGGCGTACGGGTTCTGGCCGCCGGCCGGCGGGTACCCGTAACCGGGCTGCGGCGGGCCGGGCAGGTGGCCGTAACCGGAAGGTGTCGGCGGCTGGTTCGGCGGCTGGGGCGGCTCGGTCATCAGCGCTTACCTTCGGCGTCGGGTGGTGGGGAGGATGACCTTTCTATCACTCACGGCGCCCATACATCGGGCCGGTCCGCCCCCTGTTCCCAAGGGAGGACCGGCCCGTGACGCCGCCGTTATCCGGCCAGTGGAAATCCGGCGGCCCTAGGTGACGCCTGACGGATGTCCGCGGTGTCGCGACGCCCGGCACGCGCTCTCGCCGCGGACATCCGCCAGACACCCCCTACGCCTCCTCCGCCAGCTCCAGCCAGCGCATCTCCAACTCGTCCCGGTCCGAGATCAGTTCGCGCAGCTCGGCGTCGAGCTTGGCGACCTTGTCGAAGTCGGTGGAGTTCTCGGCGATCTGGGCGTGCAGGCCGCTCTCCCGGTCCGCCATCTTGTTGAGCTGCCGCTCGATCTTCTGCAGCTCCTTCTTCGCCGCGCGGGCGTCGCCCGAGGCGGTCGACTTCGCGGCGGCGACGGGCGCCGGGGCCGCGGCCTCGATCATCCGCTGGCGGCGCTCCAGGTACTCGTCCAGGCCGCGCGGCAGCATCCGCAGGCTCGCGTCGCCGAGCAGCGCCATCACCGTGTCGGTGGTGCGCTCGATGAAGAACCGGTCGTGGGAGATCACGATCATCGAGCCGGGCCAGCCGTCGAGGAGGTCCTCCAGCTGGGTCAGGGTCTCGATGTCGAGGTCGTTGGTGGGCTCGTCGAGGAAGAGGACGTTGGGCTCGTCCATCAGCAGGCGCAGGATCTGCAGCCGGCGCCGCTCACCGCCGGAGAGGTCGCCGACCGGCGTCCACTGCTTCTCCTTGGTGAAGCCGAACTGCTCGCACAGCTGCCCCGCCGTCATCTCACGGCCCTTGCCGAGGTCGACGCGGTCGCGCACGCGCTGGACGGCTTCCAGGACCCGCAGCGAGGGGTCGAGCTCGCCGACCTCCTGGGAGAGGTAGGCGAGCCTGACGGTCTTGCCGACCGTGACGGAACCGGCCGCGGGCTGGACCTCGCCCTGCGTGCGGGCGGCCTCGGCGAGGGCGCGCAGCAGGGAGGTCTTGCCGGCGCCGTTGACGCCGACGAGACCCACGCGGTCGCCGGGGCCCAGGTGCCAGGTGAGGTGCTTGAGCAGCGTCTTGGGTCCGGCCTGGACGGTGACGTCCTCAAGGTCGAAGACGGTCTTGCCCAGGCGGGCGTTGGCGAACCTCATCAGCTCGGAGGTGTCGCGCGGCGGCGGCACGTCGGCGATGAGCTCGTTGGCGGCCTCGATGCGGTAGCGCGGCTTGGAGGTGCGGGCGGGGGCGCCGCGGCGCAGCCATGCCAGCTCCTTGCGCATCAGGTTCTGCCGCTTCGACTCCTCGGTGGCGGCGATCCGCTCGCGCTCGGCGCGGGCGAAGACGTAGTCGCTGTAGCCGCCCTCGTACTCGTGGACGTCACCGCGCTGCACGTCCCACATGCGGGTGCAGACCTGGTCCAGGAACCAGCGGTCGTGCGTGACGCAGACGAGCGCGGAGCGGCGCTCCTGGAGGTGCTTGGCCAGCCAGGAGATGCCCTCGACGTCGAGGTGGTTGGTGGGCTCGTCGAGCACCAGGAGGTCCTGGTCGGCGATGAGCAGCTGGGCGAGCGCGATGCGGCGGCGCTCGCCGCCGGACAGCGGGCCGATGACGGTGTCGAGGCCCTGCCCGAAGCCGGGCAGGTCCAGGCCGCCGAAGAGGCCTGTCAGCACGTCGCGGATCTTCGCGTTGCCGGCCCACTCGTGGTCGGCCATGTCCCGGATGATCTCGTGGCGGATGGTGGCCGCGGGATCGAGGGAGTCGTGCTGGGTGAGTACGCCCATGCGCAGGCCGCTGTTCTGGGTGACCCGGCCGGTGTCGGGCTCCTCCAGCTTGGCGAGCATGCGGATGAGGGTGGTCTTGCCGTCGCCGTTGCGGCCGACGACACCGATCCGGTCCCCCTCGGATACGCCGAGGGAGATGCCGTCGAGCAGGGTACGGGTTCCGTACACCTTGCTGACTGCCTCGACATTGACCAGATTGACGGCCATCAGACGCGCTCCAGGGAAGGGGTGTGGATCAGCCCCTCAGCCTAACCCTCCGGGGGGAGGCGGACCGTTCCACCAGCAGGGCGCCCCCGACGGCCATGGCGATCGCGGCCGGTGCGGTCAGCGGGAGCGCGATCAGGGTGGCGCTGTGGCCGTCCAGGAGGCCGCCGAGGCCGGTCATGGAGAGCCCGAGGACACCGAGCAGGCACAGGGTGGTCCCGACGGCGGCGCGGGGCCCGGAGCCGGCGGGGGCGCCGCTCCCCACGGCCTTGCCGGGGGCCTCGAAGCGCCGGAAGGCGGCCACCAGTACGCCGGTCAGCGCGGCCGCGGCCGCCATCCGTACCGGCACCTGCGCCCACCACGCCGCGGAGGCGGGTTCGGGGAGCGCGAGGCCCAGGCCGAGCTGGACGGCGTACACCGCCAGCATGGCGGTGAGGTGCCAGAGGAAGGCGGTCATGGCGACGCCGTTGGCGGCGACGACCGCGCGCCAGGCGCGGGGCCGGGCCAGCAGCCGGGTGGCGGGGTGCCTGAGCAGTTCCACGGCGCCCACGAGCCACATCCCGTGGCACAGCAGGGCGAGGGTGGGCGGGGCCATGTTGGAGACCTTCTCGCCGGGCATCCCGACCATGGAGAGCGGGTAGGGCCCGTACGCCACCAGGGCGACGGCGCCCAGCAGCCCGGCGGCGGCGAGCACCGCGGGGCGGCGCGGCAGGCCGAGGCGGCCGTCGGCGCGCAGGAAGCCGAGCTGGTGGACGGCGAGCCAGACGAAGCCGAAGTTCAGGAACTCCACGTACGGCACACCGAGCGCGAAGCGCAGCACGTCGACCAGCGCGGCCGCGCCCGCGAGCGCGGCGAAGGCCCCCCAGCCCCACCGTTCGTGCAGCCTCAGCAGCGGCGGGGTGAAGGCGACCATGGCGAGGTAGATCCCGATGAACCACAGCGGCTGCGTCACCAGCCGCAGCGCGGCCCCGGAGAGCCGCCCGTCGCCGCCGCCGGCGAGCTGCACGGCGAGCGCGACGGCGGTCCACACGAGGACGAAGACCAGCGTGGGACGCAGCAGCCGCTGCAGCCGGGCCCGCAGGAAGGCTGCGTACACGGGCCCGTCGGCCTTGCGGCGCAGGGACCGGTAGGACAGGGCGTGGGAGAAGCCCCCGACGAAGAAGAACACCGGCATGACCTGGAGCCCCCAGGTCAGCAGCTGGAGCGGCGGCAGCAGCGCGAGCAGGTTGCCTATCCCGTCCGCGCTGACCGCGGCCATCAGCCAGTGCCCGCAGATGACGGTGCCGAGCGAGGCGACGCGCAGCAGGTCGACGTAGCGGTCCCGGGTGGCGGGTGTCGCGGCGGCGAGTTCGGAGGCGGTGTGTCCCATACCCGTACGGTCGCGGCCGGCCCGCACCCCCCACCAGGGTGCGGGTACTCAATCCGGGCCTGAGTACGGGCGGGCGCGGGGGCGCCGACGGGGTCAGGACGGCAGGACGGTGGCTCCCGGCGCCGGGGAGGCGGCCACGCGGGTGGCGCGGCAGGTTCCCGAGGCGGCCAGGGCCGCGGCCACCTTCTCGGCGGTTTCCGCGTCGCGGCACAGGAAGGCCGTCGTGGGCCCCGAGCCGGAGACCAGCGAGGCCAGCGCCCCGGCCGCGGTGCCCGCCGCGAGGGTGTCGGCCAGCTGGGGCCGCAGCGAGAGCGCGGCGGGCTGGAGGTCGTTGGCCAGGGTCGCCGCCAGCGCGTCCGGGTCACCCGAGGCGAGGGCCGCCAGGAGCTCCGGGGAGGCCTGCGGGACCGGGATCTCGCGCCCCTCGGCCAGCCGGTCGAACTCGCGGAACACCGCAGGGGTGGACAGCCCGCCGTCGGCGACGGCGAACACCCAGTGGAACCCACCCGCGTCGAGCGGGCTCAGGACCTCGCCGCGCCCCGTGCCCAGCGCCGCGCCGCCCACCAGGCTGAAGGGGACGTCGCTGCCCAGTTCGGCGCAGATGTCGAGCAGGTCCCCGCGCGCGGTGCCCAGGCCCCACAGCGCGTCGCAGGCCAGCAGGGCCGCCGCGCCGTCGGCGCTGCCGCCCGCCATGCCGCCCGCGACCGGGATGTTCTTGGCGATGTGGATGTGCACGTCGGGGGCGACGCCGCCCCGGGCCGCGAGGATCTGCGCCGCCCGCGCCGCGAGGTTCGTGCGGTCCAGCGGGACCTGGTCCGCGTCCGGGCCGGTGCAGGTGACCGTCAGCTCGTCGGCGGGGGTCACGGTGACCTCGTCGTACAGGGAGACCGCGAGGAAGACGTTCGCCAGGTCGTGGAAGCCGTCGGGGCGCGCCGCGCCGACCGCCAGCTGCACGTTGACCTTCGCCGGGACGCGTACGGTCACGCTCGCCGTCCCGCTCACAGCGCGGGCCTCTGCTCCGCCGGCTTGTGCTCGGCGATCGCGGCGAACTCCTCCACCGTCAGCGACTCCCCGCGGGCCTGCGGCGAGATGCCGGCGGCGACCAGGGCCGCCTCCGCGCCCGCCGCCGAGCCGGCCCAGCCGGCCAGTGCGGCGCGCAGCGTCTTGCGGCGCTGCGCGAAGGCCGCGTCGACCACCGCGAAGACCTCCGCCTTGGAGGCGGTGGTCTTGATCGGCTCGGTGCGCCGCACGAGCGAGACGAGACCGGAGTCGACGTTGGGCGCGGGCCAGAAGACCTTGCGGCCGATGGCCCCGGCGCGCTTGACGTGCGCGTACCAGTTGGCCTTGACGGAGGGGACTCCGTACACCTTGTTGCCCGGCTCGGCGGCGAGCCGGTCGGCGACCTCCGCCTGCACCATGACCAGGGTCCGCTCGATGCTGGGGAACCGGTCGAGCATGGTCAGCAGCACCGGCACGGCCACGTTGTACGGCAGGTTCGCGACCAGCGCGGTCGGCGCCGGTCCGGGGAGTTCCTCCACGAGCATCGCGTCGGAGTGGACCAGCGCGAAGCGGTCCTTCTTCTCCGGCATCCGTGCCTCGATGGTGGCGGGCAGCGCCGCGGCCAGGATGTCGTCGATCTCGACGGCGACGACGCGGTCCGCGGCCTCCAGCAGCGCGAGCGTCAGCGAGCCCAGGCCCGGCCCGACCTCGACGACCACGTCGTCGGGCCGCACCTCGGCGGTGCGCACGATGCGGCGCACCGTGTTGGCGTCGATGACGAAGTTCTGGCCCTTCTGCTTCGTCGGGCGTACGCCGAGGGCGGCGGCCAGCTCTCGGATGTCGGCCGCGCCGAGAAGGGCGTCAGGAGTTTTTTCGGGCTGCTGCTCTGCGGTGCTCACCGGTAAAGCGTCTCAGATCGGCAGGGGTGCTCAACCCCGTGTGAGCCTGCGGCCGCAGTGGGGCCAGGGGCTCGCCCCCCTCTGCACGTAGAGCTTCTTGGCCCGGTACGTCTGTTCCGCGCCCGGGGCGTCCTGGGGGCGGCCGTTGCCGCCGAGGGACTGCCAGGTGCGTACGTCGAACTGGTACAGCCCGCCGTACGTGCCCGACGGGTCGGTCGCGCCGGGGCGGCCGCCGGACTCGCAGTGGGCCAGCGCGCCCCAGTCGAGGCCGTCCGCGCCGGCGACGGAGGTCGGCAGCGGCTTCGTGCCGACCTTGACGAGCTGCGTGACCGGCTCGCGGACCGTCTCCTCGGCGATCCGGCGGGGTTTCTGCCGGACCCCGTTGACGGTGCGCAGGCTGTAGGTGACCCGGCGCGCCCCGGGCCGGCCTGCGCGCTCGACGACTTCGGTGCCGGCGAAGAGCCCGGCGTCCTTGACCTTCTCGGTCTCGTACGGGATGCGTTCCTCGCGGACCTCGCGGGTGCCGGTGATGCGCAGCACGGTGACGGTCTGGCCGTCGCGCGGGAAGGATCCGGCGGGTACCGAGGTGGTGTCCTGGCCGTGCAGGGTGATGCCGGCCTGGCCGAGGGCCTCCTGGACGGTGGCGGCGTTGGTGCGCAGGGTGGTCTCGCGGCCGTCGGCCATGAAGGTGATGCTGCGTTCGGTGCGCACGGCGAGGGTCAGGCCGACGCGCGGGACGGGCGCGGTGCGCGGGGTGGAGAGGTAGGCGCCCTCGACTCGGATGCCGAACTGGCGCAGGGCTCCGTCCACGGTGCGGGCGGTGGTCCACACCTGGCGCTGTTGTCCGTCGACGGTGAGCCGCAGGGGGCGGCCGTAGTGGACGACGACCCGGTCGCCGTCGTCCAGGGCCTCGCCGGGGGTCGGGGCGACGAGGTCGTGGGGTCCGACGCCGAGTCCTTCGGAGGCGAGCAGTTCGTCGACGTCGTCGGCGAAGGTGTGCAGGGTCCGCGGGACCCCGTCCACGGTGAGCCGCACGGTCTTGTCGGCGGCGACGAAGGCGGTGGTGCCGCCCGCCAGGAACGCGACGACCAGGGCCTGCGGCACGATCCGCCGCCAGGTCCCGGCCGGGGTGGGCGCGGGGGCGGCCCGGCGCCTGCCGGTGCCGGGCGGGGCGGGCGCGGTCGCGGGCGCGGGCTGCGGCGGCGCGGCGCCCGGGCCGCCGTCGGGCATCGCCGCGCCGCGGCGCCTGCCCGTGCCGGGTGCCACGGGCGCGTCCAGGGTGGCGGTGGCCGTGCCACCTGCGGTCCCGTCGGCGGGGTCCGGGCCGGGCGGCGGGCCCGTCTCGGTGCGCCGGCGGCGCCCGGAGCCGCCCCGGGGCGAGGGCACGCCGGGCTCGGGCTCCCGGCCGGGGCCGGGGTTCGCGTACGGATCCGCGTACGACTGCGCGTACGGGTCCCGGTCCGCGTACGGATCCGGATCCGGGTACGGGCCGGGGGCGGGCCAGGACACCGGTCCGGCCCCGTCCCCGTACACCCCCGTGAAAGGGCTATCGCTCACGACGCTCGCTCCGCTGGTCCGTCCCCGCTGCTTCGGGCACGGCACCCTAGCGGAGCGACCGTCACTCACCAAAGCCGGGCGACTACCCAGCGTGGCGGCGCGCCCGGCGGATCAGTACCCGAAGGCGCGCGCCGTGTTCGCTGCCAGCGCCGTCGCCATGGCGTCCTCGTCGATGCCGCGGACCGCGGCCATCGCCCGTACCGTCAGCGGAATGAGGTACGGCGCGTTGGGCCGTCCGCGGTACGGCGCGGGGGTGAGGTAGGGCGCGTCCGTCTCCACGAGCACCAGCTCCAGGGGGGCGACCGCCAGGGCCTCGCGCAGGGGCACGGCGTTCTTGAAGGTGACGGTCCCGGCGAAGGACATGTAGTACCCGGCGGCGGCGCACTCGCGGGCCATCTCCGCGTCCCCGGAGTAGCAGTGGAAGACGGTCCGCTCCGGCGCGCCCTCCTCGCGCAGTACGCGCAGCACGTCGGCGTGGGCCTCGCGGTCGTGGATGACCAGTGCCTTGCCCTGGCGCTTGGCGATCTCGATGTGGGCCCGGAAGGAACGCTCCTGCGCGGCCATCCCCTCGGGGCCGGTGCGGAAGTAGTCCAGTCCGGTCTCGCCGACCGCCTTCACGTGCGGGAGCGCCGCGAGGGCCTCGATCTCGGCCAGCGCCTCGTCGAGCGCGGCCTCGCCGCCGCCGGCCCGCGCGCCCTGCCGGGACCAGCCGTCGGGATCGCCGTGCACGATGCGGGGGGCTTCGTTCGGGTGAAGGGCCACGGCCGCGTGGACGTTCTCGTACGCGGCGGCGGTCTCGGCGGCCCAGCGCGAGCCCTTCACGTCGCAGCCGACCTGGACCACGGTGGTCACGCCGACGGACGCGGCCTTGGCCAGGCCCTCCTCGACGGTGCCCAACTGCATGTCCAGGTGGGTGTGCGAGTCCGCCACCGCCACCCGGAGGGGTTCGGGCAGCGGCGGCGGTGCGTCCTTCGAAGCGGTGCTGGTGCTCATACGGCCGATCTTATGACCGGCGGAAGAACCCCATGAGGCGGCCGAGCAGGCCCTGGCTGCGCCGGGCCTCGTCGAGCGAGACGGGTCCCGGTGCGTCGTGCAGCCGGGTCGCCTTGCGCGGCTTCGGGGGCCGGGGGACGTTCTCGCCCGCGGGCACGGGTCCGGCGATCCCGGGGGCGATGCGGTGGTGGTAGAGGTGGTCGATCATGCCGAGCACGGAGGAGACCTGGCCGGCCCGCATGATGCGTACGACGTGGCCGCCGCAGTTCAGGCAGGTCGGGTTGGACAGCGGCGAGGGCACCCGCTCGCCCTTGACCGTGTACATGATGAACGGCTGGCCCTTGCCGTCGACGTGGTGTTCGATCTCGTACGCCTGCTCCCAGCCGTATCCGCACCTCATGCAGGCGAACGAATAGGCCTCGTGCACGGTCTGCACGGCAGGGTCGGAGCCGGCGTCGGGTGCGGCGACGGGTACGGGTACCGGGGTGTCAGCGATCTCACTCATGCCAGCTCCTCTTGTTCCACTGGTGCCATTGCCAGTGGACGCCTCTTCGGGCGGGAGCGCATCAGGCCCTGTCTAGTGTTGGACGGTCTTTGGGCGACTCCATGCCCAAAGCGCCCGGTGCGCGGTCTGAGCTTGTCTGGGCTTTGCTTTTCAGGTTATCCCTTTACCGACTTACGGCACCTTTTGTGCCGCATTCTTTGCCGCGACGACGGCGTCGAAGACCTCGCGCTTGGGTACGCCGGCCTCGGCCGCCACCGCCGCGATGGCCTCCTTGCGCCGTTCCCCGGCCTCCTCGCGCACCTTCACCCGGCGCACGAGCTCCTCGGCGTCCACGTCGCCCGGCGCCGCGGCCGGGGCGCCCTCGACCACGACGGTGATCTCGCCGCGCACGCCCTCCGCCGCCCAGGCGGCCAGCTCGCCGAGTCCGCCGCGCTTGACCTCCTCGTAGGTCTTGGTCAGCTCGCGGCACACGGCGGCCCGGCGGCCGGCGCCGAACACCTCGGCCATCGCGGCCAGGGTGTCGTCGAGCCGGTGCGGGGCCTCGAAGTAGACGAGCGTGCGCCGCTCGCCCTCCACCTCGCGCAGCCGGCTCAGGCGCTCGCCCGCCTTGCGCGGCAGGAAGCCCTCGAAGCAGAACCGGTCCACCGGCAGTCCGGACAGCGCGAGCGCGGTGAGCACGGCGGAGGGCCCGGGCACGGCCGTGACCTTGATGTCCTTCTCCACGGCGGCGGCGACCAGCCGATAGCCGGGGTCGGAGACCGACGGCATGCCCGCGTCGGTCACCAGCAGCACCCGCTTGCCCTCCTCCAGCGCCTCGACCAGCTCCGGGGTGCGCGCGGACTCGTTGCCCTCGAAGTACGAAAGGACGCGCCCGGTGGTGTGCACGCCCAGGCCCTGGGTGAGGCGGCGCAGCCGGCGGGTGTCCTCGGCGGCGACCACGTCGGCCCGCTCCAGCTCGGCCGCGAGCCGCGGCGGGGCGTCGGCGAGGTCGCCGATCGGGGTTCCGGCGAGCACGAGGACGCCGGGGGCGCCGGGGGCGCCGTGCGAGGGGGTGGTGTCGGTGGCGCGGGGCTGGTCAGTGGTCACCGCACCATCCTCTCAGCCGTCACGGGCGCTCCGGCCGCGCCGCCCGACGCTCCTTGATGCCCCTGCCGCCGGTGCACTCACAGCGGCGTTCCCTACGATGACCCGGTGACCAGTACCGCGACGCCGCCGCCCAGCTCCGCGGGGGCCCCGCCCTCCTCCGAGGCGGGGCGCGACTCCGCCGCCCAGCCGTCCGTCTGGCTGCGCCGCCTGCGCGGCTTCGGCTACGTGCCGCCGGCCGGGTCCGCGCGCCGCGCGGACGTGCGGACCCGGCTGGTGCCCCCGTACGCCCGGCCCTCGGCGCAGCTGTGGACGGCGCTCGGCGTCCCGGCCGCGGCGACGGCCCACTGGCAGCGGGTGCTGGCGTGGGCGGGGCCGCTGCTGGTGGCGCTGGTCGCCGGCGTGCTGCGGTTCGCGCACCTGGGCAGCCCGAAGGCGGTGATATTCGACGAGACGTACTACGCCAAGGACGCCTGGGCCACGGTCCGGCAGGGTTACGAGGCGAGCTGGCCCAAGGACATCGACAAGTCGATCCTCGCCAACCCCGACGGGGTCCCGCTACCGCTGGAGCCGGGCTACGTCGTGCACCCGCCCGTCGGCAAATGGGTGATCGGGCTCGGCGAGTGGATGTTCGGCTTCGATCCGTTCGGCTGGCGGTTCATGACCGCCCTGCTCGGCACCCTGTCCGTGCTGATGCTGTGCCGGATCGGGCGGCGCCTGTTCCGCTCCACGTTCCTCGGCTGCCTGGCCGGCGCGCTGATGGCGGTGGACGGCCTGCACCTGGTGATGAGCCGGACCGCGCTGCTCGACCTGGTCCTGATGTTCTTCATCCTGGCCGCCTTCGGGGCGCTGGTCATCGACCGGGACAAGGCGCGGGCCCGGCTCGCGGCGGCGCTCCCGGTGGACGAGGAGGGCCGGACCCGTCCGGACGTGCGGATCGCCGAGACCCTGAACCTGGGCTGGCGCCCGTACCGGATCCTGGCCGGCATCTGCCTGGGCCTGGCCTTCGGTACGAAGTGGAACGGCCTGGTGGTGCTGGCCTTCTTCGGTGTCCTGACCGTGCTGTGGGACGCCGCGGCCCGCCGCACCGCGGGCGCGGGCGCGCCGTACGCCGCGATGCTGCGCCGCGACGCGCTGCCCGGCTTCCTGTCCACCGTCCCGGTGGCGGTGGCCGTGTACCTGACGTCCTGGCTCGGCTGGATCCTGAGCCCGGACAACGGCAAGGGCGGCTACTTCCGCGACTGGGCGGCCAACAACGACCAGCACAGTTCGCTCTCCTTCCTGCCGGAGTGGCTGCGCAGCCTGTGGCACTACGAGACCGAGGTCTACAAGTTCCACGTCGGCCTGACCTCGGGGCACACCTACGAGTCCAACCCGTGGAGCTGGCTGGTCCTGGGGCGGCCCGTCTCCTATTTCTACGAGTCCCCCGCGCCCGGCACCGACGGCTGCCCGGCCACGGAGACGGCCAAGTGCGCCCGCGAGGTCCTGGCCCTGGGCACCCCGCTGCTGTGGTGGGCGGGCTGCTTCGCGCTGCTGTACGTGCTGTGGCGCTGGATCTTCCGCCGCGACTGGCGGGCGGGCGCCGTCGCCTGCGCCCTGGGCGCGGGTCTGCTGCCCTGGTTCAACTACCAGGAACGGACGATCTTCTTCTTCTACGCGGTGGTCTTCCTGCCGTACCTGTGCCTGGCGGTGGCGATGATGATCGGCGCCATGCTGGGCCCGGCGGGCTCCTCGGAGCGCCGGCGCGCCCTGGGGGCGATCGGTGCGGGTGTGCTGGTGCTCCTGATCGTGTGGAACTTCATCTATTTCTGGCCGATCTACACGGGCCAGACCCTGCCGATGGACTCCTGGCGCAACCGGATGTGGCTGGACACCTGGGTCTGACGGATAGTTCCGGTCCGGTAACAACAGCACGTGCACGTGCTCGCTCAGCGTAAGGTCCACCCCAGAGGTTCTTGAACATGTTCAGGACCTACGACACGGGGAACGAACGGGGATTTACGTGAACGGGGCGGCGAAGGGTGCCATCGTCGGCGGTGCATTGCTGGCGATGCTGGGCGGGGCCGGGTACGGGGTGTACGCGCTGGTGGGGGACGCCGGCGGAAACGGGGACGACAAGAAGGGCGGCGCGGTCGGCGGGGCGCCGCAGAAGCCGGCGAAGGGCAGCGGGCCCGTCAGCGAGAAGGAGATCGCCGAGACCGCCAAGGCGTTCCTCGCCGCATGGGCCGCCGGGGACGCCCGGGCGGCCGCCGACCTGACGAACAACCCGCAGGAGGCCCAGACGGCCGTCGCGGACTACGCGGCCAAGGCCTACGTCGCCAAGGCCGCGATCACCCCGGGCACGCCGACCGGCACCATGGTGCCGTTCACCGTCGCCGCCGAGATCACGTACGAGGGCGTGACCAAGCCCCTCGCGTACGAGTCCAAGCTGACGGTGGTGCGCGGGATCACCAGCGGCCTGCCGCTGGTCGACTGGCAGCCCGAGGTCATCCACCCGCAGCTCCAGAAGGGCGACAGGCTGCGCGCGGGCACCCCGCCGAGCCCGCCGGTCAAGGCCGTCGACCGCAACGGCAAGGAGCTGACGGCCGAGCTGTACCCCTCGCTGCGGCCGGTACTGGACTCGCTGCGCAAGACGTACGGGGAGAAGGCGGGCGGCACCGCCGGCTCCGAGATGTGGATCGAGCCGGCCGCCCAGGACGCCCCCCGACGGAACCTGCTGACGCTGGCGGAGGGCAAGCCGGGGCGGATCGAGACCGTGCTGGACGCCGACGTGCAGGCGGCGGCGGAGAAGGCGGTCGGGCGGTTCCCCGAGGCCTCGGTGGTCGCCGTCAAGCCGAGCACCGGGGACATCCTGGCCATCGCCAACCACCGCAAGGACGGCTTCAACGCGGCCATGCTGGGCGGGCGGGCGCCCGGCTCCACGATGAAGATCGTGACGGGGGCGATGCTGATCGACCGCGGGCTGGTGGCGGCCGACAAGGTGGCCGAGTGCCCGGCGACGGTGTCGTGGGACGGCCGCACCTTCAAGAACATGAACGACTTCAAGCTCGACAACGAGCCCTTCGCGACGAGCTTCGCCCAGTCGTGCAACACCGCCTTCATCAAGCAGATCAAGCCGGTGGGCGACAACGCGGCGCTGCCCAAGGAGGCGCGCGAGGTCTTCGGCATCGGCCAGCAGTGGAAGACCGGCATCCCCAGCTTCGACGGCGACGTGCCGGAGGCGTCGGGCGCGGCCGCGGCGGCGGAGTACATCGGCCAGGGGCAGATCCGGATGAACCCGCTGAACATCGCGTCCATCACGGCGACCGCCCGGACCGGGGTGTTCCGCCAGCCGGTGGTCGTCAAGGCCTCGCTGGACGGACGCGACCTGGCCCGTGCCTCGCGGCCGATGAAGCCGGCGGTGGCCGCGCAGCTCGTACGGATGATGAAGCTGACGGCCACCAGCGGTACGGCGCAGGGCGCGATGGCCTCGGTCACCGGCTCCGACAAGGGCGCGAAGACCGGCTCGGCGGAGGTCGGCGGCGCGGCCAGCAGCCCGGACAGCTGGTTCACCGGCTTCAGCGGTGACGTGGCCGCGGCCGCGATGGTCGAGGGCGGCGGCCACGGCTCGGACGCGGCGGGCCCGATCGTCGCGCAGGTCCTCAATTCCTGACGCGCCCCTCGCACCGCTGCGCGGGCCTCGGGCGGTGGCGGGATACGGGGCCCCCTCCGCCCGGCGCCCGGGCCTGGATCCGGCCCGGCCCGGGGGCCCGTCCCAGCGGTAGCCGGGGGAGCTTGAGGCGGGGGTCGGGGGCCGGCCCCCGGGCAACGGCGCCGCACCCGCGTAAATCCGGCCGCGCCAAGGGGCGGGGCGGGGGTAGCGTCGGCGCATGACGACTGCGCACCCCCGCTTCGCCGAAGCCCTCGCGGAGCTCGGCCTCGACGGCTTGGACGTCCGCACCTTCCCGGACGGCACCCGCACCGCCGCGGACGCCGCCGCCGCGATCGGCTGCGAGCTGAGCCAGATCGCCAAGTCGCTGGTGTTCGCCGCGGACGGCGTCCCCGTACTGGTCCTCATGGACGGGGCGTCCCGCGTGGACGTGGACGCGGTGCGCCGGGAGCTCGGCGCGGCCGAGGTGACCCGGGCCGACGCGGCGCTGGTGCGCGAGACCACCGGGTACGCCATCGGCGGTGTGCCGCCCTTCGGCCACCGCACCCGCACCCGGGTGCTCGCGGACCGCTCGCTGCTCGCGCACGAGGTGGTCTGGGCGGCCGCCGGCACCCCGCACTCGGTGTTCCCGATGGCCCCGCGGGACCTGATCGGGCACGCGGGGGCCGTACTGGCCGACGTACGGGAAGGGGCCCCGCGGCCCTAGGGAGTGTCGTCAAAGTGGCGTCGGTCGCCCGAAGGCCCCGCCGGCCAGACGGGACTTTGACGACACGACCTAGAGGACCGACTGGAGGGCCCTGACCAGGGACTGGGCCCTCGGGTCGGCGGTGACCGACTTGGCGTGGGCGTTGGTGACGTAGCCGAATCCGACCCCCGCCTCCGGGTCCGCGAACGCCAGAGAGCCACCGCGGCCCGGGTGGCCGAAGGAGGCCGGGGACAGCAGCGGAGAGGCGGGGCCGTGCAGCATGTAGCCCGGCCCGAAGCGCGTGCCCACCACCAGGACCCGGTCCGGGCCGGCCGCGAACTCCCGCGCGGCCAGCGCCGTGGTCGCCGGGGTGAAGATCCGCGCGCCGTCCTCGACCACGCCGATGGTGGCGGCGTAGAAGCGGGCCAGAGCGCGTGCCGTGCCGATGCCGGCCGAGCCGGGGAGCTCGGCGGCCTGGTAGACGGGGTCGTTCTCGTCGGGCAGCGGGTCGATGGCCGCGAAGGCGCGGCGGGTGAGGGAGTTCGGGTCGGCGTAGGCCTCGGAAACGTTTCTCCTCGGCCGGGTCCGCAGCAGGCCCGCGCTCTGCGGCGGGTCGACGGGCGCCACCCGGCCCACCCGGTGCGCCTCGGCCTCCGGCAGGCCGATCCAGAAGTCGAGCCCGAGCGGCTCGGCGATCTCCTCGGCCAGGATCGAGCCCACGGTGCGGCCGGTCGCCCGCAGCACCAGCTCGGACAGCAGCCAGCTGAAGGTCTGCGCGTGGTAGCCGTGCGCGGTGCCCGGCTCCCAGAAGGCCTGCTGCGCCGCGACCGCACGGGGCCCGGACACCCCGTCGGCCGCCTGCTCCATGGTCAGGCCCCGGTCCAGCGCGGGCACCCCGGCCTGGTGCGCGAGCAGGTGGCGGACCAGCGTCTTCTCCTTGCCGCCCGCCTTGAACTCCGGCCAGTACGAGCTCACCGGCGCGTCCAGGTCCAGCAGCCCGCGCTGGTGCAGCAGCAGCGGCACGGCCGCGGCCACGCCCTTGGTCGCCGAGCGGACGATCTGCGCGGTGTCCTCCGTCCAGGGGGCCCTGGGCTCGGTGCCGTTCGCGTCCTTCGTGCCGCCCCACAGGTCGACGACCTTGCGGCCGTCCCGGTACACGGACACGGCCGCGCCCCGGTCCCCGAGCACCTCGAAGTTGCGCGCGAACGCGTCCCTGACGGGCTCGAAGCCCTCTGTCACCGTCCCGTGGACATCCACGTCTGCTCCCCGCACGTGCCGCGGCGCCCCGACGGCGCCCACGTCGCAGTGCAACACGCGCCGGACGCCCCTGCTTCCCCGGGTCCCCGGAGCGGCGCCGATCAGTGCGAGGGACGCGTCAGGAGCGCCGTACGCGGGTCGAAGCCGAAGGGGAGCTCCAGGCGGTGGGCCCGCATCAGCTCCTCGTCGCACAGGAGCTCGTGCGTGCGGCCGTCCGCCGCGATGACCCCCTCGCTGAGGACCACCGCCCGCGGGCACAGCTCCAGCGCGTACGGCAGGTCGTGCGTCACCATCAGCACCGTCACGTCCAGCGAGCGCAGGATGTCCGCCAGCTCCCGCCGCGAGGCGGGGTCCAGGTTGGACGAGGGCTCGTCCAGGACCAGGATCTCCGGCCGCATGGCCAGTACGGTCGCCACCGCGACCCGGCGCCGCTGCCCGAAGGACAGGTGGTGCGGCGGCCGGTCGGCGAACTCCGCCATCCCGACCTGCTCCAGGGCTTCGCGTACGCGGGTCTCCAGCTCGGCGCCGCGCATCCCGGCGGCGGCCGGGCCGAAGGCCACGTCCTCGCGGACGGTGGGCATGAAGAGCTGGTCGTCGGGGTCCTGGAAGACGATCCCGACCCGGCGGCGGATCTCGGCGAGGTGCCGCTTCGCCACCGGCAGCCCCGCCACCGTCACCGAGCCGACCCCGCCGCCCAGGATGCCGTTGAGGTGCAGCACCAGGGTGGTCTTGCCGGCGCCGTTGGGTCCGAGCAGGGCCACCCGCTCGCCGCGGCCGACGGTCAGGTCGACCCCGAAGAGGGCCTGGTGGCCGTCCGGGTAGGCGTAGGCGAGACCGGCCACTTCCAGCGAGGGCGGGGGCGGGGAGGCGGGCGAGGGGGAAGCGGAGTGGTTCACAGCGTCCATCCCATCAGACAGACGGCGAGGGCCGTCACCGGGAGCACGGCCGCGTACGCCCACTGGGCGCGCGTGGCGGCGACTTCGTCGATCACCGGCATGGAGCCGGTGTAGCCGCGGCTGACCATCGCGAGGTGGACCCGCTCGCCGCGCTCGTAGGAGCGGATGAACAGCGCGCCGGCGGTCTTGGCCAGCACACCCCAGTGCCGGATCCCGCGCGCCTCGAAGCCGCGCGAGCGGCGGGCGATCGACATCCGGCGCAGCTCGTCGGTGATCACGTCCCCGTACCGGATCATGAAGGAGGCGATCTGTACGAGCAGCGGGGGCAGCTTCAACCGCTGCAGGCCCAGCAGCAGCGCCCGCAGCTCGGTCGTCGAGGCGAGCAGTACGGACGCGGCGACGCCCAGCGTGCCCTTGGCCAGTACGTTCCAGGCGCCCCACAGCCCGGAGACGCTGAGCGACATGCCGAGGAAGTCGACCCGCTCGCCCTGCGCCACGAAGGGCATCAGCACGGCGAAGGCGACGAAGGGCACCTCGATGAACAGCCGGCGCAGCAGGAAGCCGGCCGGGATCCGGGCCGCGGCCGTGACCGCCGCGATGAGGACGGCGTACAGGCCGAAGGCCCACACCGCCTCGCGCGGGGTGGACACGACGACCAGCACGAAGGCGAAGGCCGCGGCGAGCTTGCAGTGCGGCGGCAGCGCGTGGATCGGGGAGTGCCCGTGCCGGTAGAGCTTGTGGGCGTGGCCCGCGCCCATGTCAGGCGGCCGACGGGGCCGAGGGGACGGGGGCGGCCTCGTCCGTGCGGCGGCGGCGCACCGTCCAGAAGATCCCGGTGCCCACGGCGATGGTCGCGCCGACGCCGATGACCCCGGCGAGGCCGCCGGAGAGGCGGGCGTCGTCGACGTCCTTGACGCTGTAGTCGGCGAGCGGGGAGTCGGCGGCCGCGTGCTCGGTCACCTTCTGGTCGATGCCCTTGTCGGCGGCGACCTTCTCCAGGCCGTCGGGGCTGGCGGAGGCGTAGAAGGAGACGAAACCGGCCAGGACCAGGGCGGTGACCAGGCCGGTGGCCCACACCTTCTTCGGCGAGCGGGCGGCGACGGCGGCGGCAGCGGGGGCTGCTGCGGCGGCCGGAGCGTCGACGAGCTCGCCGCCGACGCGCAGCTTCAGCGGCGCGGACAGGCCGCGCGCACCGTGCACCAGGTCGGGGCGTACGGCCAGTACGGCGCCCACGGTCGCGGCGGTGATGGCGGCCTCGCCGATGCCGATCAGCGTGTGGACGCCGACCATGGCGGCGAACACCTTGCCGAGGGGCACGTCGGTGGTGCCGCCGAGGGAGTAGAAGACGGTGAACATGGCGGCCGCGGCGGGCACCGAGACCAGCGCTCCGACGAAGGCGGCCGCGGTCACCGAGCGGCGGGTGTCGGGCAGCAGCTTCAGCAGCCCGCGGAAGATCGCGTACGCGACGACCACGGTCACGACGCCCATGGTCCAGACGTTGACGCCGAGGGCGGTCAGCCCGCCGTCGGCGAAGAGGACGCCCTGCATGAGCAGCACCACGGACACGCACAGCACGCCGGTGTAGGGGCCGACGAGTATCGCGGCGAGCGCCCCTCCCAGCAGGTGGCCGCTGGTACCGGCGGCGACCGGGAAGTTGAGCATCTGGACGGCGAAGATGAAGGCGGCGACGAGGCCGGCGAGCGGCGCGGCCCGCTCGTCGAGCTCCCGGCGGGCACCGCGCAGGCTCACGGCGACCGCTCCGGCGGCTGCGACGCCTGCGGCGATGGAGACGGGGGCGTCGATGAAGCCGTCGGGTACATGCATGGGGCTGCTCCGCTTCTGCGGTGGTGCTCGCGGTGAGACTCACCGAATCTTTAACCGTTCAAGGATAGTGCCCAATTGCAAACCGTTGGCAAGAGCATCCACATCACAAATAGCGGCGCGCGGATTCGTGGGAATGTGCGAGGCTGGGGGCAATACGGACGGATATGTTCCGATTCGAGGAGTCTTGTCGATGTCTGCGACCGCCGAGAATCCACCCACGACCGCCGGTGCGACCGCCACCGTCGCCGCCGCCGTCGAGGAGCGCGTCCGCGCGCGGGTGATCACCGACGACCCGCTCTACCGGGCCATCCCGGTCGCGCTGCGCTTCGCCCCCGCCGAGCCCCTTGCCGTACGGATCGTCTTCCCCGCCGGCCTCTCCCCCGAGGGCACCGACAACGAGTGGGTCTTCCCCCGCGCCCTCCTGGAGGCGGGCCTCCAGGCCCCGACCGGCACCGGCGACGTACGCGTCTGGCCCTGCGGGCGGGTACAGGCCGTCGTGGAGTTCCACTCCCCCGAGGGCGTCGCCGTGGTCCAGTTCGACATCGCCGCCCTGCGCCGCTTCCTGCGCCGCACGTACGCCCCCGCCACCCGTTAGGCGGCATCCAACGGCAGCGGGGGGGGGGGGGGGGGGGGGGGGGGGGGGGGGGGGGGGGGGGGGGGGGGGGGGGGGGGGGGGGGGGGGGGGGGGGGGGGGGGGGGGGGG
>NZ_JBVJUY010000039.1:73998-82484 GCF_055604165.1 Streptomyces sp. NPDC037242 | reverse complement strand
CCCCCCCCCCCCCCCCCCCCCCCCCCCCCCCCCCCCCCCCCCCCCCCCCCCCCCCCCCCCCCCCCCCCCCCCCCCCCCCCCCCCCCCCCCCGCGGCGTCTCCCGACCCGGAACGAGCTCGTCAGGCGCGAGCAGGCGCTCGACTCCGGAGAGATCCCGTCCAGTCCTCCAGCCACTGCCGGGCCTTGACCGGGTCGGGTGATCATGACGATGCGGCCGCGGGCCCTGCTACGTCAGGGGCCAGGTGAGCCGGCTGGTTCCAACAGACGCCGCCGCGCCGGTCTCGCCACCGATGGCGGCCAGGATCTCGGCTCCGAGCAGGGACGGCGACGCCGGAGGAGCGGATCTCCCCGGCGAGTTTCATGGCGGCCTCCAGCTCGGGGCGCCAGGTGGCTCGGGTGGAGATTTTTTCCGGGAAGACGCGCGTCACTCCGGCCTCGGCGAGGGAGTCGAGTTGTGCGTCGAGGGACTGCCGGGCGGTCGAGGCGCGGGCGTATCCGAGGCGGACGTGACCAACCGGGTCGGCGCTGGCGCTCACCGGACCGGGCAGCTCGGTCCAGACCGAGCCCGGCTTGCGTACGGCGGGGGTCGGTACGTTCAGGGATTTGGCAAGTTGGGGCACGAGGTGGAAGCGGGCTGTGTGGTACGGGATGGCCACCTTGCCCTTGCGGTCCGGCATGGGGAGCCCGCCGGGGCGGCGCAGGTGGACATCGGACAGTCGTGTGATTCCACGCGCTTGAAGTCGTCGCTCACGACCCCGGACTGCTTCATGAGGGTGTTTCAGGTGTCCCGTTGTTTGCAACGACTCATGAAACGTGATCGCCGCAGGTGGACCGCCGGGTGATCGCCTGTTTCATGAGTGACCACCTGTGAAACAGGGCCGCATCCCGCATCGCTACGTGGGAAGGTCTTTGTGCTCCGTGACGCCCCCGTCGGCTGGCTCACCGGTCAGCGCGGGTGCTGGGGCTGGCCGGGGGTGTGGGGTTACCACTGGGTGACGAGCGGCGCGTCCGGTTCGTGCTGCCGCCAGGCTTCGGTGAGGCGGATGAGGCGGTTCGGGGCGGCGATGCCGTGCATGGTTGCGATCTTGCCGCTGACGAGGTCGAACATGGTGGAGCCCACGACCTGGTCGCCGACCACGAAGAGGATGGCAGGGGCGCCGTTGACGAGTGCGTAGTGGATGGCGGGCGTGCCACCGGCAAGTCGCCGCTTCGCGTCTGTGGGTTTGAAGCCGGCCCGTACGACGGCTGCGATGCGCTGCGGAGTGTCGTACCGCAGCAGCGTCGTGGCCAGGCCGCCGGCGCCGTCGGAGACCGCGGTCGCGTCGTCGGTGAGCAGCGCGACGAGGCGTTCGGTGCGGCCCGAGGTGGCGGCGGCGAGGAATTCCTCGACGATCCTGCGGGCGGATGCGGGGTCGGCTTCGGCGCCGCCGCTGCGGGCGGCGGTGATGCGGCGCCGGGCCCGGTGGAGGTGCTGTTGGCTTGCGGACTCGGTGATGTCGAGGATCTCGGCGACCTCGGCGTGGCTGTAGGAGAACGCTTCACGCAGGACGTAGACGGCCCGTTCGACTGGGGACAGGCGCTCCATGAGCGTCAGCAGGGCCAAGGACACTGATTCGCGCTGCTCGAAGGTGTCGGCCGGGCCGAGCATCGGGTCGCCGTCAAGGAGCGGTTCGGGCAGCCAGGCCCCGGCGGTGCGTTCGCGGCGGGCTTGTGCCGAGCGGAGCCGGTCGAGACACAGGTTGGTGGTGACCTTGGTCAGCCATGCTTCCGGCACCGTGATCCGCTGCCGGTCGGCGGCCTGCCAGTGTAGGAACGCATCCTGCACGGCGTCTTCGGCTTCGGTGGCGGAGCCCAGGAGCCGGTACGCCAGCGAGGCCAGCCGGTTGCGGCTGGCCTGGAACCGGCTGGTGTCGAAGTGATCAGTGGTGGTGCTGTCCATGCGGATCACCCTAAGGACGCTGATTCCTGTGGTGGCGGGCGGGGGACGGCCGTCTGCCCGGTGAGCTTCGGGGCGCAGCTACGCGACCGCGTTCTCGGCGTGGGCCACATCCGAGGCGGCAGCGGCCAAGCGGTGCTTGCGCTTGGGCAGGCCGAAGGTCGGGTGCGCGATGGCCCACAACGACATCTTTACGATGCCCGCCTTGATCCGCGCGGCCTTGCGGCCGCCCATGTACTTCGGCTTTGCCTGCCCTTCGTGGTCGACCATCTGCAGGATTCCGTCCCGCTGCCCGAGGCTGATGTGGTTGCCCAGGTACTCCAGCTTGATGTTCGCGATCCTGCTGCCGGTCAGGTGTCCCACGATCGCGTCCGTGGCCTGCCGGCCGGTGTAGCCGGCGGAAGCGCAGGACATCGGCAGTGGCTGCCCGTTGTCGCCGATGGCGTAGGCGCTGTCACCGGCGGCGTAGACGTTCGGGTGCGAGACCGACCGCATGGTGCGATCGACGACGATCTGACCGTTCTCGGTGACCTCCAGCCCGCTTACGGCGGCGATGGGGCTGACCGCGAACCCGGCCGTCCACACGGTCGCGTCGGACGCGAGGGCGGTGCCGTCGGCGCACAGCGCCCGTGTCTCTTCGACGGCTTCGACGCTGGTGTGCTCCAGGACGGTGACGCCCAGCCGGGCGCAGGTCTGGCGCAGGTGGCTGCGGGCTCCGGCGGAGAGCGGGGCACCCAGCTCTCCGCGGGCGACGAGCGTCACCGACAGGCCGGGCCGGGATTCGGCGATCTCGGTGGCGGTCTCGATGCCGGTCAGCCCGTCACCGACGACCAGAACGCTCCGGCCTTCCCGCTTGCTCAGGCTCTCCAGCCGTTCGCGCAGGCGCAGCGCGGAGGGCCGGGCCGCGACATCGAAGGCGTGCTCGGCCACGCCCGGGACGCCGTGGTCGGCTCCGTGGCTGCCGAGTGCGTAGAGAAGCGTGTCGTAGCCGAGTTCGCCGCCGCCGTCGCCGTCGGCCACGGCGACGACCTGGCGCTCGGGGTCGACTGCGGTGACGCGGGCCCGGCGCAGCCGTATCGCCGTGCCCGCGAAGACCTCGGCGAGCTGTGGAGCCTCGATCTCCTGGCCGGTGGCGAGCTGGTGCAGCCGCAGCCGCTGGACGAAGTCCGGCTCTGCATTGACCACGGTGATCTCGGTGTCCGCCGGGGACAGCCGGCGGGCCAGGGTCCCGGCCACGTACGCTCCGGCGTAGCCGGCGCCGAGGACGACGATGCGGTGCTTCATGTCTCGCTCCTGTCGATTCGCTTGCTTCCGGTGACTTGAGCGGAGCAGCACTCCGATTCCTGACACGAACTGAATGTGATGCGGGTCACAGATCGACAGGGCTAGTGCGGGCCTGGCTCGGGGCGGGCGCACGATCGAGGAAGCCCGGCAGCCCTCAAGAGGTCTGCGTTTGTGATCGGTCGGCGGCACCAGCAGATGTGCGGGGCCGGGGCACGACAGCAACCGGCCCCAGGTCGATCCGGGCGTCCATATACAGGCGGGTGCCGTACGGGTTGACGTTGGACCAGAACAGCGCGGTCAGGCCCCGTCGGTCCTCGTCGCTCAACTCCTTCGCCCAGGTCGGCTCACCGAGGACCTGCTGGACCAGCAGGGTGTTGACCCGACCACGCCCGCGCCGTGGGTGTCGACGTAGTTCGACTCGATCGCGGCGTCGGTGCGGTGCCGCAGCAGGCCCTCGATCATCGCAGCGACCTCGGACGACGAACAGCTCTTGAGCTGGGAGTAGATGCAGACGTTCTTCCGATCGACGTGCCAGTAGGTCATCACGCCGTTGCCGCCGTAGCGGGCGTGTTACTCGGTCATGAAGTTCGAGGACCAGGACCCGGACTTCTTCGAGTCCGACGCGCAGGCGGTGCCGCGGCCCCACCATGCGGTGTCGCGTGCGGTGAAGGTGGCGTTCACCAGCCTGGTGACGGCGGCACGGAGGTTGTCGACGGTGACGAAGTGCCGGCGCACGTGCCGCAGGGCGGCCTCGCTCTCGCCGTGCTCGCCGGTGGTCACGATTGCGCGGATGCCCATGTTCGCGCCCAGGGGGAAGAGGGCCAGCAGCAGGCGGCGCTGGAGGACGTCACGCTCGATGCGCTCGTACGCGGCCACCGAGGAGAACTCCTCGGTGAACCCGGTCAGGAAGTCGGCGTTCTTCAGTACGTCCAGGAGGTCCAGCACGCCCCAGCGGCGTACGACCTCCTCCTTGAGGGCCGCCAGACCGGTGGGCTCGGCCAGCGGCTCCAGCTTGGGGGCGGTCCAGGCCCGCGGTCATGAACTTCTTCAGGTCCGCGATGAACGCCCTCGGGTTCAGCGGCTGGCGGATCGCGGCGTAGTGCACGGTGCGGGTGGCCTCGAAGTCGCCGGGCAGGTCATCCTCCGGATTCCGCCAGCACGCGGCGCCCTCGACGTAGATCTCGCGGCGCCGGACCGCGTCCAAGCGGACGGCGGAGCGCAGCTCGGCGAGGTCGCAGAGGTGCGCGGTACGGTCTCTGCCCAGGGCGGCGGCGAGCAGGCCGATCACCCCGCTCCTGGTGGGGGCGTTCTCGGTGGTGCGCCGGGCGAACCGGGCGGAGGCCCCCATGACTGCAGGGGGGCCTGCCAGGCGCAGTGTGAGGGCGCTCATCCGCGCTTTCCGAGTCGTTCCGCGCCGGCCTCGCCGACGGCGGAGGTGAGCGAGCGCAGGTCGACTTCGTCACCGAGCGGTGCCAGGGCGTCGCTGTGCTGCCCCACCGGAGGACCCAGGTGTGGTCGGCGCTGGCTCCGAACGCCGTCTCGATGGCGGGGATGTGGGCGGCCAGTGCCTTGCACGCGGCGCGTACGTGGCCGTGGCCGTGGCCGGTCTCCTGCTCGGCGACGGGCTGCTCGAAAGCGCCCACGAAACTGACGGGTCGGGAGGTGCGCAGCTTGACGATGACGGCGTCGGGAGGGTGTGGTTGCCGAAGTGTTGGACTTTCCCCGGTAGGCATCGACAGCGCGAAGCTCTCGATGAGAACCGGCGAGGGTGATGGCGCCGCAGTCACGGGGTGGCCCAGTCCATCCCGAGTTCGGCGAGGGATCGAGTTGCCCGGGATCCAGCTAGGCCGCCGTAGATGTCGACCGGCTGGCCGAGAGCCTCGACGCCGGCCTCCTGGACGGCGAGCGTACGGGCGAGCCGGTACGCAGCGCAGTGGAAGCCCAGGAAACCGGGTGCCGTCAGAGGGCCGGCCTCCGGGACTGGGACTGAGGGGCGTCCTTGGAGCGTCCTCGCTCCGTCCTTGGGGTATCCGGGGCGCTGGGGCGAACCGGGACGCCGGGAGGCGGGCGGACCGGGAAGCGGGGAGACTGAAGGAGAGCGTGACGCGTGACCGCTGCGGCCCGGACGGTCCGCGGCGGACGGTTCCGCGTAGGCGCCGGACCACCGACCTACGTCCGCGCGCGCCCCAGGGGGAAGTGGGTGCCACGGCCCTGTCCAGGAGTCCCATCGTGACTTTGACCCCACAACGATCCGAACGCCCTCGGCGCACGGCCCGACGGGCCGCGCTCCTGCTCGCCGCCGCAGCGCTGCCGGCGGCCCTGGTGGTGCCCGTGGCGCCCGCCGCAGCGGCGCCCGTGACCAAGACCTTCACCTCCGGCGCCAACCAGCGGTTCGACGTCCCGGCCGGCGTCACCCGACTGACCGTCACCGCCACCGGCGAGCCGGGAGGGTCCGCCATCGCGGGCGGAGCAGGCGGGACCGGCGCCACCGTCACCGCCACCCTCACCGTGAAGCCCGGCACCACCTACTACGTCAACGTCGACACAGGCGGCGGAGCCGTCACCGGTCAGCGCCCCGGCGGCAGCGGCGGGGGCGCCAGTGACGTCCGCACCTGCAGCACGGCACGCGCGCGCTGTGCCCTGACCGGCGTTCCCGACACCGACCCCCGCATCATCGTCGCCGCCGGCGGCGGGGGCGGCGGACGCGGCTCCAGCTTCATCGGACACCCCCTCCGCGAGGCCACCGGTGGAGACGCCGGCGACACCGGGAAGCCCGGCGGCGAGCGACCGGACAGCGGCGGCGGGGGCGGCGGCGGAACCCAGACCCGCGGCGGCAAGGGCGGAGCCGCCTGCCCCGAGGACTTCAAGGCTGGCACCGACGGCACGCCCAGTACCGGCGGCACGGGCGGTGGCGGATTCGGCGGGGGCGGTGGTGGCGGCGGCTGGCACGGCGGAGGCGGAGGCGGCGGCTGCTTCCTGGTCACCGAAGGCGCCGCCGGGCCCGGCGGCGGCGGTGGCGGGTCGAACCTCGTTCCGGCGGGCGGTACTTCCGGCCGCGCCACCGGATCGGCGCAGGTGTCCATCACCTACGGTTCCTGAGCCTCGTCCGCAGGCTGCAAAGTACCGGTTTCGTAGCAGCGCCCGGCAAGGCCAAACGCCAACCCCGTGTCAGACAGCAAGGCCCGGCCTGTGCCCACGGCCTGAGTCCTCGCCGCATTCGCCCATCCGTGTCCTCCCCCGGATACGCGGCCCCCATTTGAGATCACGGCCCTGCCCCTCACCAACGAGATCCGCGGACGCCTGCAGAGGCGAGCGACGGCAGGTCGCACGGTGGATAGGGTTCAACTGCGCGGCGTGGGCCCTTCCGGGGCTTGCTCTATCTCCACACCGAGCGCGGTCAGTCGGCGGTGCAGCTTCTCGGCCGCCTGCGCTCAGATCGCGTGATGCGGAGACCGGAGCCGCCGCGGGTCTACGTTCCCAAGGGCGGCCGGCCTCCCGAGCACGGCGGCGAGTTCGTCTTCGGCGACTCCGGCACCTGGGGCACGGAGCAGGCCGTGACCACCACAAACACACGGCTCTACGGGAGAGCGACCGCTCAAGCTTGGGACCGGCTGCACCCGCGGCTCACCCGCCGGGCGGCCTGGCTCCCCTCTACGCCCGGGTCTTCGAATCTTCCGCACGACAAGAGGCGTTCACCAACGTCCACGACAGGCGTCGGAATCCAGGTCCTAGTCGCCGACTGCTTCCAGGTACGAGCGCCGGACGTCGTGTCCGCCCGTGGCGGATCTGCCGGGAGCAGAGGAACCGCGTCCGGGGGGTCCTCGAGGTCGAGAGTGGAGTCGACGGTAGCCCGCCTCGACAAGGAGAAGAGATGACTCCCCTCACCATGCTCGCGCCCCGTGCGGAGGACGGCGACACACCGCCCGGCCACTTCGACGACCACCTCGCGGCAAGGCTGCTCGACCAACGGATCGTCCTCCTCGGCACCCAGGTCGATGAGGTGTCGGCCAACCGGGTGTGCGCGCAGCTCCTGCTGCTGTCGGCACAGGATCCGCGCTCCGACATCAGCCTGTACGTCAACAGCCCCGGCGGATCGGTCACCGCGGGTCTCGCCATCTACGACACGATGCGGCTCATCCCGAACGACGTCTCGACGCTGGCGATGGGCTTCGCCGCCAGCATGGGCCAGTTCCTGCTCACCGTGGGGACGCCCGGCAAGCGGTTCGCGCTGCCGAACGCGCGGATCATGATGCACCAGCCCTCGGCTGGAATCGGCGGCACCGCCGCGGACATCGAGATCCAGGCGGAGAACCTCCAGTTCACCAAGAAGGCCGTCGAGCGGATCACCGCCCAGCACACCGGGCAGAGCGAGGAGACGATCGCGCGGGACGGCGACCGGGACCGCTGGTTCACGGCCGAACAGGCCAGGGAGTACGGGATGGTGGACCGGGTGGTGGAGTCGCTCGCCGACATCCGCCCGGCCACGCCGCGCCGACGGACGGGGCTGTGACATGGGGTCGTACACGGTTCCCTACGTGATCGAGCGGACCGCGCAGGGCGAACGGTCCTACGACGTGTTCAGCCGGCTGCTGAACGAGCGGATCATCTTCCTCGGCACCGAGATCGACGACGGGGTCGCCAACGTGGTCATCGCGCAGCTCCTTCACCTGGAGTCGGCGAGCCCGGAGCAGGAGATCTCGATCTATCTCAACTCGCCCGGCGGATCGTTCACTTCGCTGATGGCGATCTACGACACGATGACGTTCGTGCAGGCGCCGATCTCCACCTTCTGCGTCGGTCAGGCAGCGTCGACGGCGGCGGTGCTGCTGGCGGGCGGAGATCCCGGGCGACGGTTCGTGCTCCGGCACGCGCGGGTGCTGCTCGGCCAGCCGGCCAGCGGCGGCCGGCAGGGGACGGTCTCCGACCTCAGCCTCGCGGCCAAGGAGATGGTCCGCATCCGCTCACAGGCGGAGGAGGTCCTGTCCCGGCACACACACCACGACGTGGCGACGCTGCGCGCGGACATGGACCGGGAGAAGGTGTTCACCGCCGAGGAGGCCGTGGCCTACGGGCTCGCCGACGAGGTGCTGAGCCGACGGTTCGCGTTCGTCTGAGCCCGCGCGGCCGTGGCCGAGGGCCGGCGAGCCGGCCGGGGGGGGGGGGGGGGGGACGACCCCCCAGCCCCCTGGGCAGCCCCCTTCTCCTTTCTCTCGGCCGTGGTGGAAGAAGCGCGAAAAAGGGTAGGTGGGGGGAAGAGGGCTCACG
>NZ_JBVJUY010000039.1:0-73988 GCF_055604165.1 Streptomyces sp. NPDC037242 | reverse complement strand
TTCGAATCCCGCGTGGTCGGGGCCGGGGGCCGCGGAGCTGGCTGGTGCGGCGGGCCCCCCCCCCCCCCACCGGCCGTCGGCCCGGTCCCGGTCCGGTCCGGTCAGGCGGCGAGGCAGAAGCCGTCGTACTGCGCCGTGGGGGACGTGGGTGACGTGCGGCCCCGGACCACCCGGCTCCGGGCGTGCCGGGCCAGCTCGTCACCGGCGAGCAGGAGCAGGTCGGCGAGGCCGAGCCCGAGGGCCTGGGCGGCGGCCGCGAGCACTTCGGAGGATGCCTCCTTGCGTCCGCGCTCCACCTCCGACAGGTACGGCATCGAGATCCGGGCCGCCTCCGAGACGTCCTTCAGCGTGCGTTCCTGAGCGAGCCGCTCGCGCCGCAGCACGTCGCCGACGAGGTCACGCCACAGGGGCTCCCTCGGCGCGCGTGGCTGGGGACCCCCCACGGGCCGCCGCGGGGCGCCGGCCGCCCGGCCGGAACCAGGCGACGGGGCCTGCGAGCGCAGGGAGATGACGCGGGACTCGTTCGGCGCATGGGTGCTCACCCCCTCACCCTAAGGATCCGGGGCGCGGGGGGAAGGGAGTGGACTTCTGCCCTGGGTGAAGCCGCGCCAGTGCCTGGGGCGACGCGGGTCCGGACGCCAGAGCGTCCGCAATGCCGGTCGGTCGTTACCCCGTTCGTGGTGCGACGTCGTCTGCGCCGCCCTACGGGGCCGGGGTGTGCAACCGCTTCCTCCCACCGTCCCAGCGCAGCCGGGTCGTTGCCGAAGTGCTGCCGGCTCGACGCGAGGTAGACACCGATCACCTGGTGCGGCTTGCCCCGGAGGCCGGCCAGGCTACGGGCTTCGCTGCGCCGGTGGATGGCCAGTGCCTCGGCGGCGCAGCCGGCCTTGCGCAGGAGCTGGCCAGGTCGAGGGCTGCGAACAAATGCCGTACTCCGTCGTAGCGGTTGCAGGTCGCCCGCCGTCTGCGGCGCGGTTCGCGGTCGGGGTCCTTGTGCTTGCCGCCGCGCTCGGCCCACTGCCGGCCCGGGTGGGGCATCAGGTTGAGCGGCCTGAACCATCCAGGCAGGAGACGACGTCGGGTTCGTCTTCCTCGGGTATGAGCTCCCCGTCGGCGATCGCGTAAAGGCGCTCGACTCGGGCCTTCTTGGTCGCGTAGTCGGGATCGCGGGAGGTCTTCCAGGTCTTCAGGCGCTGCAAGGAGCCGCCTTCCTCGCGGAGCAGGATGCGCAGGCCCTCGTGGCTGATGTCGTCGACCACCCCCTCGGCAACCAGGAAGTCGGCCAGTTTGGCCAGGCTCCAGGTCGAGAACGGCAGGCCCTGCTCGGCCGGCTTGGACTTCGCGGTCTTCTTCATCTCCCGGCGTTCCGGGAGGGTGAACGTCCAGGGCCGGCCGCCCCTGTACTTGGGGTAGAGCGAGGCGAAGCCGTCGGCGTTGAAGTTGTGGATCACGTCGCGGACCCGGTCCGCGCTGGTGAACGTCACCTCGGCGACCTTCGCCACCGGCATTCCCTGGGCGGACAGGAGCACCATCGGGGCCCGCCGCCAGGTCACCACCGACCCCGTGCCCCTGCGGATGATCCGCAGCAGTCCCTGCCCCTCGTCACCATCGATCTCCTGCACCCGCACCCGCTTGGTCACCGCCCACAGAATGCTCCCTCTATGACCCCGGAGAGGGAACCGTGCAGCTCACTATGAGAACAGCCGCACGACTTGCGCAGAATAGGAACATTCGCCAGCTGCCGACCGAAAGCGACCGCCATGAATCACCTTCCCGCGGACCCGACGGTGCTCCACCCGTTTCCCGACCAGCCGCGTGTGGTCCTGCTCAAACCGCTGGTGACTTCGCCGCTGATCGAGGTCGGGGAGTATTCCTACTACGACGACCCCGACGATCCGACCGCGTTCGAGACCCGCAACGTCCTCTACCACTACGGGCCGGAGAGACTGGTCATCGGGAAGTTCTGCGCGCTGGGCACCGGGGTGCGGTTCATCATGAACGGAGCCAACCACCGCATGGATGGACCCTCCACCTTCCCCTTCCCCATCATGGGAGGATCCTGGGCCGAGCACTTCGACCTGCTCACCTGCCTGCCCGGCCGGGGAGACACGATCGTCGGCAACGACGTCTGGTTCGGCTACAACACCATGGTGATGCCCGGAGTCCGCATCGGGCACGGCGCGATCATCGCCTCCGGCGCTGTAGTCGTGGACGACGTCCCCGACTACAGCATCGTCGGCGGCAACCCGGCCAAAGTCATCCGCACCCGCTACAACGACGACGAACTCGCCCGCCTGCTCGCCCTGTCCTGGTGGGACTGGCCCGCAGAACACCTCACCGAACACATCCGGGCCATCATGTCCGGCACCATCAACGACCTCGAAGAGATCGCACCCCGGACCTGAACCGACCCCGCACGAACATCACCCCGGGTCGGGGCGAACGTGCCTGGGGAGTGTCAGTTCCTTGGCTCTTCCAAGATTTTCGTAGGTGTTGATCGTCTTGGTGATCGGTCCCCGGGGCAGGGGCGTCGCTGCCAGGCTGGTGGCGTGTGTTGTCGCCATCGAGGAACTGCTTCCGCAGCTGGCCGGGTTACGGATCGAGCGGGTAGAGACCAGCCCGGTACCCGGCGTACCGTCCGCCAGGGAGAGGTAAAGCAGCGTGAGTCCGGAGAGCACCAGGTCTGCGCTCACCATGTGCCAGACGGCGTGCAGGACACGCTTGGGTTCCTCCGCGAGACCGCAGGACAGCAGCGGGCGGACCGCATCGCGGTGCCCGCCGACGATGTGTACTGCGGCCACGCCGAGCGCGGCGATCCCTGCCGCGAGAAGCCAGCCGTTCATCGGACCTCGATTCCTTTGGCCACGACAGCGGCCAGCGGTGCGGCCAGCTGCGGGTCAGGGTGTTCCCCGACCAGACCGATGTGGAAGAACACGGCTCCTGCAAGCGTGTCCAGGACCAGCTCCACGGGCGTTTCGGCCGTGATCTCCCCGCGTAGCACGGCCGGTGTCCGGGGGCGGAGCATGATCGGTGGTCGTGAAGACGGCCTCGAAGCCCAACTCCGGCTTGCCCGGCCACCGCCGGTAGATCGTGTCTTTACCGACACCGGCCCGCGCGGCCACCGCCCCGAGCGATGTCGCGGCGTATCCGACCTCGACCACCAGCTCCGCTGTCGCGCCGATGATCGCCTGGTGCGATCGGGGATCCCTGGGACGCCCCCTGGAGGGCAGAGAGGAGCTCATGACATTTACCTTACGGGTCGACCCGTAAGGTAAACAAGAGCATGTCCTGCCCTTCCGAACCGGAGCCGACGGCGCCTCTTCAGGCCGCCGGATAGCTGACGGGCGGGCCGAAGAACTCCTGGCGACCGCCAACGACGGCGTAGGTGAGCCCTGGGGGTACAGGCACAACCGCAACCGGAACGCGCCACGTTCGGACAGACCCCACCACCTCGGAGGCCCGTGTGAGTGTTGGGTAAGATGATCAAGGTTCAATCATCCTTAAGAAGCTCGGGGGAAATGAAATTGAGGACGTCCTCAAGATTTCTTGCTGTAGGAGCATCGGCTGCGGCCATGATGCTGGCAGCAACGGGGGTCGGCCACGCCGACCCTGCAGACACGCCCCTGGCAGCAACAGATCTCATCATCAACGGGTCCAAGAGTTGTCTGGAGATTGAGAACTCCAGCACGGCCAATGGGGCGAAGGCACAGCAGTGGGCGTGTGTCGGCCAGGGCGGGGCCAAGTGGAGGCTCTTTCAGGGCGGCGCACCCACCGAGTGGTGGATCGTCAACGAGAAGAGCGGCAAGTGCCTTGAGGTCGAAAACGGCTGGACGCACAACGGCGCCCCCGTACAGCAGTGGACCTGCACCCGCGGGTTGAAGCACCAGCTCTGGTTCATAGACGGCAACTCCATCCGGAATCAGGGAACTGGCAAGTACCTTGAAGTGGAGAACTCCAGCGGAGCCAACGGCGCCCGGGTTCAGCAGTGGCAGTACGCCAACGTGCGCGGCCAGGACTGGACCTTCAACTAGAAGCACTCAGGGCCGCCGCCACGCTAGTGTGAAGTACCCACTGCCGAATGGTTCGTGGGGAATAGCGAAGCCGAGCCCATGAAGGGCCCGGCTTCAGCTGTTTGGCTTATCCTGCTCCGCAGGCGAGTTTGACGTGGGATCCCGCCTCTCGCAGCGCCGGAGGGTCAGATCGCCCACTGCTGGTCGGCATACTTGGAATTGCAGTCGATCTGCTTGACGACGGCGTTGTTTTCGGGTGTCTGCCAAGGCACCCACATGCAGCGGTTGCTATTGACATTGCGGAGCTGGCGGTTGCCGTTGGAGGTACTTTCGATCTTCCAGAGCTGGTCGGCGTACTTGTCGTCGCAGTTGACCTGCTTGACGACGGCACCATTGCCAGGTGTTTGCCAAGGCACGTAGAGGCATCGCCCGTTATGGACGTTGCGGATCGAGTAGTAGCCGTCAACCGCTGGCAGAATGGTCCACCGCTGATCGTTATAGCCGGGCTCGCAGTCGATTTGCTTGGCGACGGCACCGTTGTCGGGCGTCTGCCAAGGCACGTAGAGACACCGGTTGCTGGTGACGTTCCTGAGCAAGACGCTGTCGGAGAGGATCTGATCCTCCCCATCCTGGGCCGCGACCCGTGTCTCTGCCGGGACGGTAGCCGAGGCCGAGGCGGGGTAGGTGAACCAACCAAGCGTGGCGAGGAGCAGCGCTGGCAGGGTCAGTTGGCGGGCGCGCGAGAGCATCAGGCAGGGTCCTTCCGTAGGCGGCCATGGATTGACCGTGAACTAGGGGCAATCGGCCCCAGGGCGAAGAATCAAGTATCAGAGTGAGATGCAGAAGAAAGATGTCTTTGATCTTGACGCTTGTCAAACGAATTCACGGTGACAACAATCACCGGCACTAGAGGGCAACCATGGCCCTCCCAAGGAGTCTCCTGCGCGCCCTGTGGCTGGTCCAACGCGCGGAGATCTATTGGGGATTGGCCGCACTTTTCCATGTTCAGACAATCAGCCATAGTCACGTCGGCCGATCTCCGCTCGCTATTTTCTGCGTCAATCTCCGCGGTGGCAGTGGGCACCGAACCTGGGAGTGGACCGCCAACCAAAGGCAGTGCCGCGACCGCCTCGACCCTCGGGCAGGTGCGGCCCGTGGTCGGCGGCTTGTACGCAGGTACGGCTCGCCCTCGTCCGTCACCATGGCCGCCAGCGCATCCGCCCAGGGGCGGGCGGCATGCCCACACATGCCGAGGACCCGGGCTGCGAAGAGCCGGTTGTCGGGCTCGGCGTCGGACAGCACGCGGGCCACAGCCGGGAGCAGCTCGGGTACGGCGGGGCGCCGGCGGCTGAGCATGTCGGCGGCGGCCCGTAGCGCGCCCGCGCGTACGGAGGGGTCTGGATGTGTCAGCAGTCTCCGGATCGCGTCAACCCGGTTCGCCCGGTCTTCTCCCAGCAGGCCGATCGCCCAGATGACCGTCGACGTTGATACGCCGCCGCCCGGCTTCCAGGTGGCCGGTTCACTGCCGCCGAACAACACCTCGGACACCGTCTGCGCGTACGTGCTGTCGTCCTGCCCTGGCAGCGCGCGGCGCAGGGCCTGCACGGCGAAGAGGCGGGTGGCGGGCTCCGCATCGTGCATCAGCTGTCATAGCCAGGTGAGGGCGTCGTCGCGCTGTGCGTCGGCGTGAGGGATCAGTGAGCCGACCGCATCGATGAGCTGGGCCCGCGACTCCTGTTCTGGCTCTCCGGTCCACCGCGCCCGGAGCGCCGCGATCGCTTCGTCGGCTCGGTGGCGGGCTTCGGCGAGGGCGTCGGCGACGGCGATGCGGTTCGGGGTCGCCGGGTCGTAGAGCAGTGGCAGCAGGGCCGTCACCGCCAGGTCCCAGGAGGCGGGCCAGGCCTGGGGGACGAAGCGGGGCTCCGCGGTGTTCGCCGTGTAGGCCAAAGCCCCGACGAGCTCGAGGAGCTCGCAGCGGACGGTCGGAGCGATGGCCGGATCGGCCGCCGCCTTGAGTACGTACACAAGGGCAGCCGGGGCCGAGGAGTAGATCGCGCCACCCTGGTGGTAGACATACGTGAGCAGGTCATCGCTGGCGTCAGCGGCTTTCTCCGGCCGGTACAGATCCCGAAGCATGCCAGGCACGTCCTCGGCGGTCCCGTAGGCGTGCTTCAGCTCCGCCCAGTCGATGGCATCGATCCCGCGAGAGCATCACTCATCAGTACCCCTCCCCGACCCGCTCCGCGACCGCAAAACCGCCATCGCAGCCGGGCACACCGCCCTGCCACAAAAATACGGCAGCCCGCGCGTGACCTCGTGCCCGTGAACCCTCCGGCGCAGAGTTCCAGCGCACGCGCCGGCTCGCACTGTCGTACCCGCATGCGAGGGTTGCCCACATAGTCGACCCGGAGAACAGATGACAGCCGCGTTGGAAAGAATGAAGCAGTTGCTCGGCGAGCCGGCCTGCTGGGGCTGGGCACGACCGTGCCTGTGGGAGGCCGCCGAGGAACACCTCGGTGTCCCGCTCCCCGCCGACTACAAGGCATTCCTCGACCTCTACGGGCCTGGCGCCTTCGACGGGTTCCTCTACATGGACCGGCCCGTGAACGGCACGACAGACGAGCTGGAACGGCTCTGGCCCGCGCACGGACGTAAGTCCCACCTCGACGAACCTGACCGTTACCCGTTCCCCTTCCGCCCCCAGCCCGGCGGCCTCATCGAATGGGGCGGAGAAGAAGACGGCACTGTCTACTACTTCCTACCCGAAGAGCCCGACCCGGCCGACTGGCGCCTCGTGGTCGAGACAGACGAGGGCGAGTGGCACGAGGCTCCCGGCCCCCTCACGGAGTTCCTCCTCAGCCTCGTCGAAGGCCCCCACCGGCCTTCCTTCCTGGGCCGCTACCGCCCCGGCCCCACCCTCCAGTACCACCAGACCCCCACCCCTTGACCCTGCGGCCAGCCCACAACGTGCTCGCCGGCTTACGTTCGTCGTGGTCGACATCACCGAGATCTACGTCCATTGGTACGCGGGCCGCTCGAAGAGCGAGCTGGCCGCTGCTGCCGCTGCCGCCCAGCTGACCCGCGCCCGCACATGTCCCGGTGGGTGGCGAGGGAGTCGTTCGCAACTGCGGCCATGCCGGTTCCGGGATGGGTTGCCCGCTCTTTCGCCGATCGCCGGCCGCCTCGCCTTCGGCCCCGCTGAGCTGTTGCGGAACGGTCATTGAGTGACCGTCAGATTCCGGGTGATACTTCGGCCCCCGCGGTGTCGCGTTCCTCCCGCGGGCAGTCGCTTGCCTTTCAGGGGGAATGACGTGCGCACACCTCGCAATCGGCGGACAGGGGCGGTCGCCTTGGCGGCCGTCGCCGCGATCGCACTCACTGCGGGCCTGACGACGTCTGTCGCGGCATCGCCCATATCCGGCCCATCCGACGCCAGACCGGGGCAGCAGCCCGCCCGACAGGGGTTCACCCAGCTGACCCTGATCACCGGGGACCGGGTCACCGTGGACGGCGAGGGGCGGCCGGTCGGCTTCGCCCCGGCCAAGGGCCGCGAGAGGATTCCCGTCTCGGTCCGCCGGGACCAGGGCCACAGCAGTTTCGTCCCGCTCGATGCCCAGCGCCTCGTCGACTCCGGCCGGCTCGACCCCCGGCTCTTCGACCTCACGGAGCTCACCCGGCCCGAGTACCTCAAGGCCCGCGGCGACCGGCTGAAGCTGATCGTCCGCTACGACGGCTCCGCCCCGGCCGCCCAGTCCGCCCTGCGTACCGATGACGGCTTGGGCGTCGACCGCACGTACGGCCTGCTCAACGCGCAGGCCGTCACCGCGACCCCGGCGAAAGCGGCGACCCTCTGGGAGGCCCTCACCGACCAGCAGGCGGGCACCACCCGACGCGCCATCACCTCCGGCATCGCCTCCGTCTGGCTCGACGGCATCCGTACCGCGCGCCTGGACAAGAGCACCCGGCAGATCGGTGCCGACAAGGCCTGGGCCGCGGGCTACGACGGCACCGGCGTGAAGATCGCCGTCCTCGACACCGGAATCGACGACACCCACCCCGACCTGGCCGGTCAGGTGGTCGCCTCAGAGGACTTCTCCGGCTCCGGCAGTACCGCGGACCGCTACGGCCACGGCACGCACGTCGCGTCCATCGCCGCAGGTACGGGCGCCAAGTCGGGCGGGAGCTTCAAGGGCGTCGCTCCGGGCGCCAAGCTCCTCAACGGCAAGGTCCTCGGCGACGGCGGCTACGGCGACGACTCCGGCATCCTGGCCGGTATCGAGTGGGCCGTCGCGCAGGGCGCCCAGGTCGTCAACCTCAGCCTCGGCGCCCCCGACTCGCCCGAGATCGACCCGATCGAAGCCGCCGTGAACCAGCTCTCCGCCGACAAGGGTGTGCTCTTCACCATCGCCGCCGGGAACGACGGGCGGTCCGGACCCGGCAGCATCGACTCCCCCGGCAGCGCGGACGCCGCCCTCACCGTCGGCGCCGTCACCGACGCCGACGTCCTCGCCGACTTCTCCGGCACCGGCCCACGGGCCGGCGACGGCGCCATCAAGCCCGACGTCACCGCCCCGGGCGTGGACATCACCGCGGCCGCCGCCCCCGGCAGCGTCCTCGAACGCCGGGTCGGCCAGGACCCGGACGGCTACCTCACCATCTCCGGCACCTCGATGGCCACCCCGCACGCGGCGGGCGCCGCCGCCCTGCTCAAACAGCAGCACCCGGAGTTGACCGGCGCCCAGCTCAAGGGCATCCTCACCGGCTCCGCAGAGCCCGGCCCCTACAGCGCCTTCCAGCAGGGCAACGGCCGGATCTCGATCCGCACGGCGCTCGGCCAGTCGGTGGTCCCCGAACCCCTCTCGATGATCTTCACCGGCGGGCAGTGGCCGCACGGGGACGACGCCCCCGAAACCCGTAAGGTCACCTACCGCAACCTGGGCACCGCCCCGGTCACCCTGAACCTGTCCGTCACCGCCACCGGCCCGGACGGCAAGCCCGCCCCGGCCGGCTTCCTCGCCTTCGCCGAGCCCAGCCTCATCGTTCCCGCCGGCTCCACCGCCTCGGTCGACCTCACCCTGAACACCCGGCTCGGCGGCTCCGTCAACGGCAGGTACACCGGGTACACGGTCGCTACCGCAGCCGGACAGAGCATTCGTACGGCGATCATCGCCGAGCGCGAGGTCGAGTCGTACTCGCTGACCGTCCGCCACACCGGCCGCGACGGCAAGCACGCCACCAGCTACTACAGCGCCATCCAGGGCGTGGGCGGGCCGGCCGCCGGCAGGCGCTTCACGAACCACGAGAACTCCACCTCCGAGACCGTCCGCGTCCCCAAGGGCAGGTACGTGCTCGACTCCCGCATCTGGTCCAACCCGGAGGAGCCCGGGGCGGCCGTCGACTGGATCTCCCAGCCCCGCCTCGACGTCACCCGCAACACCACGGTCACGGTCGACGCGCGCACCACCAAGCCGGTGGACATCACGGTGCCCTCGGCCACCGCCGCCCAGGAGTTCGTCACCCCCAACTACGAGCTGCGGGTGGGCGACGCCAGGTACGGCTTCGGCTGGTGGCTGAGCGCCTACGACCGCCTGCGCACCCGCGGCCAGGGCCCCGAACCGGCCGCCGGCAGCAGCCTGTTCCAGCAGTGGGACACGCATTGGCGGGACGGAGGCGACGAATACCACGCCGCGCTCGGCGGCCCGGTCCGCCGCCTGGCCACCGGCTATACCCGGCACGTGAAGGCCCCCGACCTGGCCACCGTCCTTGTCGAGCAGGGCACCTCGGCTTTCGACAAGCAAGGTGAGGTACGGGCCGTCGGCCGGCTCCCGGGGTCCGCCACCGCGAGCTCGTCGTCCGCGTGGCGGCCGGTGCCGACCACAGTGAGGATGTACCTGGCCGCACTGGACGGCGCCAGGTGGGAGCTGTCCGCGACCCAGTTCGGCGCGACCGAGGACGGCGACTGGCTCCCGGAGACCTCGTACGCCGATGAGCGCGCCTACGAGGCCGGCCGCACCCACGTGGAGCGCTTCGGCGCCGCCGTCGTCGGCCCACAGGCGGACTCCGCTGCCGGGCTCGGCCTCTACCGGGAGGGCGACCAGGTGTGGGGCACGCTGCCGCTGCTCGCGGACGGCGCCGGGCACAACGGCGCGAACCTCCTCGCCAAGGGCAAGACCGTGCTCTACCGCAACGGGATCGTCATCGGCACCCAGGACGCCGAACTCCGTGACGCAAAGCCCTTCACCGTCCCGTCCGGCGAGGCTTCGTACAAGCTGGTGGCCACATCCACCCAGGCCGAGACCGTCAGCCGTACCTCGTCGAAAGTGACGGCGACCTGGTGGTTCCGCTCCGGCACCACCCAGGCCGGCGCACCGGCGCAACTCCCCGCCTCGGTCGTCCGGTTCACGCCCGTGATCCGCATGGAGGGCACGTCCAACGCGGGGCACCCGCTCCCCGTACCGGTCACGGTCCAGGGCCCGGCAGCGGGCAAGGGGCTGAAGTCCTTGACGGTGGCCGTCTCCTACGACGACGGCTACACCTGGAAGACCCTGCCGGTCAAGGATGGCGCGGTCACCGTGCAGAACCCGCCGGCGGGTGGCCACGTCTCGCTGCGAGGCACGGTGATCGACACGGCCGGCAACAAGTCCGAGGTGACCGTCCTGCGCGCCTACCTCACCGACTGACCGGAACACGCGCGGCACGGCCCTGGAGGCGGGTCGCCTCCGGGGCCGTGCCCGCAGGTGGCCAGCCCGGCACTCACCACCACCGTGCCGCCGACGACCGCTGGCGCCGCCGGCACGGCTCCCCGGGCCACGGCCGCGACCACGTGCTCCCCTCGCTCGTACCGCCACACGCCGCTTGCCCGTCGTCGGCGGTGAACTCGCCCTGGGCACCCGGCAGTCAGTCGTGCTCGCGGACACCAACGGGGACGACCTCCGGCGCACCGTACGGCTGCCCTTCCCCGGCTGATTTCGAGGTCGCTCCCAGGAGGGCGGCGGCCGACGCCCGGGCCCGCGTCCGTGGGTCACTGAGCAGGGACGGGAACCGACGAGCCTGGCCAGCGCCGGGGGTCGTGCCCCCTCCCCACCTCGCGATGAAACCGACGCACACGAGACCACCTGGAGCATGGAGCATGTTCGTGGGACTCGGCGGAGCGCCTGCCGGTCGAATGAGTACGTGCTCCTGGGGCAGAGGAGGCTGCCTCCGGACGTCCCAGGTCAGCCGTTCAGCGACTTCATGAGCTCGGGGGCGTAGCGGTCTCCCGCAGCCACGCCGTGCGGCGCGACGACGTCGATGGAGGCCAGGTCGGCGTCCGTGAGGGTGACCGCGGTCGCGGCGACGTTCTCCTCCAGGTAGCGGCGGCGCTTGGTCCCCGGGATCGGTACGGCACCCATGCGCAGGGTCCAGGCCAGCGCGAGCTGCGACGGTGTGACGCCCTTCTCGTCGGCGAGGTGGCGGACCCGCTCGACAACGGCCAGGTTGCGGGCGAAGTTGTCCCCCTGGAAACGGGGGTCAGTGCGCCGGAAGTCGTCAGCGGCGAAGTCGTCCGGGCTGGTCACTGCGCCGGAGAGGAATCCGCGGCCGAGCGGCGAGTACGCCACGAGGCCGATCCCGAGCTCCTGGAGCGTGTCCCGGACGCCGTCGTGCTCGATGCCGCGCTCGAAGAGGCTGTACTCGGTCTGCACGGCGGCAAGCGGGTGGACCGCGTGGGCGCGGGCGATCGTGGCCGCGGATGCCTCGCTGATGCCGATGTGGCCGACCTTGCCGGCGGCCACCAGCTCGGCCATGGCGCCGATGCTCTCCTCGATCGGGACGTTCGGGTCGACCCGGTGGAGGTAGTACAGATCGATGTGATCGGTGCCGAGGTGGCGCAGCGACCGGTCCGCGGCGCGGCGGATGTACTCCGGGGTGCCGTTGTGACCCCGGAAGTCCCCCTCGTCGGTGAACTCGACGCCCGTCTTCGTCGCGACGACTGCGGCGTCGCGGCGGCCGGCGAGAGCCTTGCCGAGGAGCTGTTCGTTGATGAAGGGACCGTAGCCCTCTGCGGTGTCCAGCAGGGTCACGCCCAGTTCGAGTGCGCGGTCGATGGTGGCGAGGGACTCGGCCTCGTCGGTGGCTCCGTAGTGGGCGCTCATGCCCATCAGGCCGAGGCCTTCGGCTCCGACCTTCAGGCCCTGCGTGCCGAGCGAGCGGATCTCCATGGTGATCTCCTGAGGAGCGAGGATGTAACTAACTGGATAGTTTGAGCGTGAGGCACGGACGCCAAGATGTCAATAACTAGATAGTTACTTGCTAGGCTGGCCACCATGGCACGGGATTCCAGCGCAACGAAGGCACGACTGCTCGACGCGGCGTTCGCCGAATTCGCCGCGTACGGCATCGCCGGGGCTCGCGTCGACCGCATCGCGGAGGCAGCCCAGGCGAACAAGCGGCTCATCTACGTGTACTACGGCAACAAGGAGCAGCTCTTCGACGCCGTCCTCCAGCGTGCGCTGGAGACGGGTTCGGAGTCGGTGCCCTTCGACGCCGAGGACTTGCCCCGGTACGCAGGTGCCGTCTTCGACCACCTCGTGGCCCGGCCGGACCTGATGCGGCTGGTGCAATGGAAGCAGCTGGAGCGGCCGGGCAGCGGCGACGCCGAGGCGGAGTCCTACCGGGCGAAGATCGCCGCGGTGGAACGGGCGCAGCGGGCGCAGCTGATCGACCCGGCACTCGATCCGGCGGACCTCCTCACGCTGGTCGTGGGCCTGGCCCAGGCCTGGACGGGCGCCGTGGGCGGCCCGGCAGCCGGCGTCCCGGAGGCCGCCTGGCCGAAGGAGCGGCTCGCCCGGCACCGCGAGGCCGTGATCGAGTCAGTACGACGAGTGATCCGGCCGGCGGAGGCGTAAGTACGGGGCTGCGGCACGGCGGCGCACTTGCGGCCGGCCGGCGCAATGCGTGGTCTCCTGACCGGCATTTTCGGTGGGGCAGTTGGCCCCGAGGCGGGTCAGGCCGGTGACGCTCGCCGGGGTCCGGATCATGGGCAAGGGGGCATCACGCCCCCCTTGCCGTTGACGTTCTCCCGCGCCATAGCACTGGCTTCGACTCCTCCCCGGCAGGCTCCTCGAACGTCAGGGTGCCGGCGGCCCCGGAGTCCCGCGACCGGTGTGAGGTCAGCTGGGGTGGGCTGACCGGGCGAGCCCCCGAAGCTCCGGCGCCCGCTCCGTGGAAGGAGGTGTCCGGTGGCGTTCTCGGTACGGGAGGGGTAGTCGCCGTCGAAGTCGGTTGCGGGGTGGGCGAGGAGTTGGGCTGCCAGCGGTCGGTGTTCGTCGCGGAAGGCCAGGGCGACGGCGGCGGCCAGGTAGGCCGGCACTGTCCCCGGCCAGGGCGAGCCGGTCTGGGCGGGCTTCGTAGTCGCCGATGTGGCGGGCCGCGGCGAGGCAGTCGTCACGCCGGCCGGCGGGGGTCAGGGGCGCAGGATGAGGCGGATGGGGTCGCCTTCCTTGGTGCGCAGGCGCTCCACCGCCTTGGCCGCGTCGGCGAGCAGGAGTACGTCGGTGATGGAGCGGGAGAAGTCCAGCCTGCCGCCTTCGGCCAGGGCTAGCAGCTGCGCCACGGCGTCCGGCGCGGATCCGTAGTGCCCGAGGATCCGGTGCTGGAGGTAGCTGAAGAGGGTGCCGTCAGTGACGGTCAGCGGCTGGTCGGTCAGGCCGACCAGGACGAGGCGTCCGTTCGGCCCGAGCACGCTCAGGGCTTGCTCCCGTACCGCGGCGACTCCGGCGAAGTCGAATGCGGCGTCCAGTGCGCGGCCGCCCGCGGCGGCCAGGACGCGTTCGCGCAGGCTGGGGTCTGCCGGGTCCAGCGCAAGGTCGGCGCCGAGGTCGAGTGCGCGCCGGCGGGCGGGCGGGGCGGGGTCCACCGCGACGATCGGGCAGGCGCCGAGGGCGCGCAGCAGTTGGACGGCATGGGCTCCGAGACCGCCGATGCCCCACACTCCGACGGCCTGGGCCGGTCGTATGTCCGCGGTCGTAGTGATCGCTCCCCAAGGGGTGGAGACGGCATCCGGGATGATCGCGCCCTCCTCGAAGGGGATCGCCTCGGGCAGGGCGACGAGGGTTTCGACGGAGGCGAGCGCATACGCGGCCCAGCCTCCGTCGTAATCGACGCCTCGTGTCAGGACCCGGCCGTCGCGCACCTCGCCCGCCTGCAGGACGACCCGCCGCCCCGGCGTCCAGCCGGTGACCTCCGGTCCGCACTCGGCAATGGTGCCGGCGACCTCGTGTCCGAGGGTGACGGTGTCGCCGGGTAGGTGGGCGGGGGTGAGTATGCCGTCGATGAGGTGTACGTCGGACAGGCAGACGCCCGCAGCCTCTACCTTGACCAACACCTGGCCGGGGCCGGGGGCGGGGACGGGGATCTCTTCGACCGTCAGGGTGCGCGAGGGGATGTGCAGGCGCGCGGCACGCATGAGTTCCATTGCGGGTGGTCCATTCCGGTGTGGGGCATGGCGGGCCGGGACGGGCGGCGTGGCGATGCCTGGGGAGCTTGCGAGGCGGGGCCCGGCGGTCTGCTTCAGGGACCGACCGACCTAACGCAAGTCGACTTGCTTTCCAACGTAACGGCACCCGCTTCGTATCGCAAGAGAACTTGCGATAGTGTTGATCGGGTGACGAGCGACGACGTGGTGCCGGGTGGACAGGAAGCGCCGCCGCTGAGGCGGCGTGGGGAACGGATGCGGCAGGCCGTCCTGGCCGCCACGGTCGACCTGCTCACCTCTCACGGGCTGGCCGCCACCACCGTCGCCTCCGTCGCACGTACGGCCGGAGTCCACGAGACCTCCGTGTACCGGCGCTGGAAGACCCGCGAGAACCTGATCTTCGACGCACTCGCCACACACACCGAGCAGGCCCTGCCCGCACCCGACACCGGTACGGTCCGCGAAGACCTGCGCGACCTGTTCACGGCACTGACCCGGTTCTTCGCCACACCCGCCGGCACCGCGCTCCTGCTCCTGGGAACGGTCCGTGAGGAAGGCGCCCTGGAGGAAGGACGGCGCGCGTACTGGCAGGCCCGCCTCGAACGCGCCGAAATCCTCGTGCAACGCGGCATCGACCGCGGCGAACTGACCGTCGGCACCGACCCGCACCTCGTCGTGGAAGCCATCACCGGCCCCCTCCTCGCCAGAGTCCTCCTCACCGGAGAGCCCCTCGAAGAAACCCTCGTCCCGCGCCTGATCGACCTCGTCCTCGACGGCTCCCGCACCTGAGCAGACTCCACACAGCCCTTGCGTGCACGGTTGACCGACAGGGCCGGCCGGCCTGGGCCGGTGGGCACTCGGCCGACCGGTCGAGCGACCTTCCCCGTGGACATCGGTCGCCCGGCGGCCAGAACCGGATCTACGTCCGGTTCACGCACCGGGGTATACGCGGCCCAGCGGCGCTCCCGGCCGGGCCGTTCGGCCTGCTCGCGACCGGCGGCAGTGGACAGCTCCACGAACCGTTCCCGGAAGGCTGGTCCTCGGGATCGCCCGGCAGGGGCATCTACCGGGCCGGCACCTGGTCGGTGGCCTCTGGGGTCGTCCTCGTCGCCATCAGCCGCGTCGTCGGGGGCGTGGAGTTCGCTCTCGTCGGTGTCCTCGATCGCTTTGCGGGCCTCGATGGAGACCAGATCGGTGCTGATCGAGCCGATCCTGACGACGATGGCCATCCCGGCGATCACTGCGTGCGCGGGCAGCTGACGGTGCAGCAGCAGGACCTCGATCAGCTGTCGGGTGCCCTCCCTGTCCCCGCACTTCTTCTTCGCCGCCGCCCAGAACGCCTCATGGGTCTTGGTGAATCCGCCCTCGGCCCGCGCCTGCGCGCGGTGCGGCTCGGACCGGTGGACGACGCGCCCGCGATCACCGCCACCCAGTTGAGGGGTATCGTCGAGCGGCTCATCGCCGCAGGCCAATGGCAGACCGGGGATCCCCATATCGAGATCGTCGGCGACGCCGGCTACGACGTCACCCGCCTGGCCTGGGTCCTGCGCGACCTGCCCGTCGAGCTGGTCGGCCGGGTCCGCTCCGACCGCGTCATGCGGCTGCCGAAACCACTGGGAATGCACGGCGTCAACGACCGTCCGCCCAAGCACGGCCCGGAATTCCGCTTCACCAAGCCGGAGACCTGGCCCGCACCCGTGATCACCACGATCACGGACACCACCAACGCCGCGCCCTCGGCCAGCTGCTCGGCGGACTGTCCGGTCACCAGGAGCAGCGGCCCACCAAGGCGCTGCCGTCCCGGGCTCCGACGGCGTCGCGAAACCGGGACACCCCTCAAGGCCCGCTGTGACGGCTATGCGCCGGGTAGTGGGCGGCCAGGTTGTCCCGGGCGGGGTTGGTCCGCCCGGCTTGCCTCCGGGAGAACGCTCGTAGGACGTTGGCGGTGACGGTGCGCGTGAAGTGTCCCGCACGTGCGTCCAGGCCGTGGTTGGCCTTGTCGCCGCCGGGGCTGTTGGCGTCGAGGGCCTCGACCCAGCGCATGGTGCCCGTGGCGAAGACCGCGGCGCCTCCCGGAAGTGACAGGTAGACGGTGTCCGCGTACGAGGGCCGGCCCTTGCACACCACTGGCGAGTGCGCGAGGACTTCGAGCGGCCGCGGCGTCGGGTAGGAGAGGTTCACCCGGTCGTACTCGACGCCCACCAGGTGGGGGAAGTGGTCGCCGGCCCGCGCTCCGGTTCCTGACAGGAGCCAGTGGTCGGGGTGGGTGACGGTATAGGGGGCGTCGACCGGGTAACCGTCGTAGATCACGCCGAGCAGGGAGCTTTCCGGGTCGGGGGTAGGTGCGTGCCGGAAGCGGTTCGTCGGTGGGGAGCCCTGCTGGAAGACCGGGTCCTGGGCGTAGTCGTTCTTGTAACAGACGACGGTGCGGTCCGGGCCGGCCGGGGAGGGGGCGTAGCGGATCCTTCGATAGCAGCAGTTCGCGCCGAGTACGGCGAGGTTCATTCCCGCGTCGCGTGCGCGGGTCACGTGGCGCCGTTGCTCGGGGCTCCAGTACTCGTCGTGGCCGGGTGAGATCATGGCGGCCGCTCCGTCCAGGATGTGCGGGTCGCGGGCCACGTCCGGGCCTGTCGTGTACGCCAGGGGTAGTGCCAGGCGTTCGGCGAGTGCGATCAGGGGTGCCTCGAAGACGAGGAACTGGCCGGCGCCCTGCCGGGTGGCGTAGGGGCGGTCGAAGGTGACCTGGAGGGATCGTGAGCTGCTCTTGCCGGTGGGGCCCTTGTAGAGGTCGGCGCCGCCCCATCGGTTGTACGCCTGCCATGTGGCCACTGCGTTGACCAGGACGGTGCGGCCGGCAGCCTGGGCGGATCTGACGGTCAGTGGGACGTAGCGCTGGGCTTTGCCGTCCTGGGTGTCCAGCCGTAGCAGGTAGCAGCCTTCGGGCCACCTTGAGGTGTCCACGCGTACGGTCGGCTCCCAGGCGGTGTACGCCATCCGCGTTGCGGGATCGGTCCTGGCCGGTGGTTGGAGGAGGCCGGGCAGGGGGTCCGACTTCCAGACCAGGCGGGCTCTGGCACCGCCGTACCAGCCCATCCGGTATGCGGAAATGGTGTAGGCCGCCGATGTCGTCGAAATCCGTAGTGCGAACGGTTCGCCGGGGCAGACGCTGACCTGGTCGGCGAACCCCTCGACGGCGTGTGCCGGGCCGGTCCGGGTGATGCGCCAGTCCGGAGAGCCGGGCAGTGCGTTCTCGGCCTCGACGTCGAGGCCGCTCGGCGTCCGGTCGCGGCCGGCAGCGGCCTCGGGGCCGGTGGTGGCGGCTTCGGCGCCTGCGGTCGTCATAGTGGTGGGCCATGACGCGAGCGCGGCGGCCGCGAACCCCAGCACCCGCCGGCGCCCGGGCCCCTGCCGGTCTTCGCCCGCACTGCTCTGCACTCCCTGCTGTTCCATCGCATTACCTCGAATGTCCGAACTCCACGGCGGTCTGTTCCAGCGTGTGTGAGGCCCGGCGTGTACAGTGCGGCCGCCCACGCATGGACCGATAACGTCACAGTCTGAGACATTTCGTCGCGGATCTAGGGATGTGCGTTGCGTCGAATCACCGTTGCCCTCACTCTGCTGGCCACTCTCCTGCCGGGCTCGTACCTGGGCTCGCACGCCTTTTCGGCCGAGCCACCCGCAGGCGGTAGCCGCGGTACGAACATCCTGATGGTCGGCGTCGACAGCCGCTCTGGTATCTCCAAGGCGGAACAACGCCGGCTCCATGTGGGGGGCGAGGGCTGCAACTGCACCGACGTGATGATGCTCGTGCACCTGTCCGCCGACGAGCGGCGGGCGAGTGTCGTCTCCATTCCCCGCGACTCCTACGTCCAGTACGCGGACAACGCCGTTCCCGCCCGCAGCGGAAAGATCAACGCTGCCTACAAGCTCGGCGGGGCTCCCCTCACGGTGGCCACGGTCGAGAAGGTGACCGGCCTGCACATCGACCACTACCTGGAGACCGGCTTCGTCGGGTTCGAACAGACGGTCAACAACCTCGGCGGTGCGACCGTGTGCACCGACACCCCGCTCCAGGACGAGAATTCGGGGCTCTCCATCAAAGCCGGCCGCCACCACACCGACGGGAACCAGACACTGCGCTACGTGCGGGCCCGGCACGTCAACGTGCGCCCCGGCGACCTCGGACGTGTCCGCCGACAGCAGCGCGTGGTGACCGACCTGCTCGAACGCCTCACCGCCAACGGCGCGTTGAGCAGTCCGGTGAGCACGGCAAAGACCGTCCGCACGCTCCTAAAGACCGTGCGCACGGACGAGGGGACAGGACTGGCGGACCTGGTCCGCATCGGCTGGGCACTGGGGCGCCTGAAGGCGGAGCGCACCGAGTTCGCGACCGTCCCCATCCGGCTCTTCGACCACCGCGTGCCCGGGGTCGGCTCCACCCTCGTGTGGGACGAAGCCCGTTCCGCGGCGCTGTGGGACGCGTTGGGTGCGGACCGCCCGATCCTGGGCGACGCCCGCATCCAGCCCGTCCCGGAGACACCGGCCGTGGCGAATCCGGTCGGCATCGCCGTCCGCGTGGACGACGCCGCCGTCGCCGCAGCGTTGCGTGCCAACGGGTTCGCCGTCACCGACACTTCAAAGTCCGCGCCAGCGGCCCGCCCTGCGGGCCCCCCGGTCATCCGGTACGCGCCCGGCAAGGAAGACGGGGCCGCGACCCTTGCGGCCGCACTGCCCGGCTCCCGTCTGCAGCCCGTCCCCGGCCACGGCCCGGCCTTCGACGTCTCCATCGGCGATCGGCCTGTCACCGTCAAAACCGTCACCTACGACCGCAACGTCGCCGACGGCGCACCAGTCACCGCAGCCCACCTGCGCTGCGCACTCCCCCAGCCGCAACCGAAGACGGTCACCGCGCCCGCCGGCCGTTGAGATAGGGAGTGCCGTGCACCTTCACCCCGTCCTGACCGGCCTCGCGCTCGCCTCGTCGCTGTGGCTGCCTTCACCAGGCGGGCCTGCCGACGAGGCGGTGGGAACCTTTGCCTTCACCTACACCCTGCACGGTCACGGCGACTACACCGGCGCCATCGTCGATCCCCCGACCGGAACGTGCATCGACGTGCTCGCCGCCACCACAGAGCCCGAGATCCGGGACGCCGTGGAGAACGCACACAACCACACCGACACCACTGTCATGCTCTACCGCGATCCCAATTGCGCAGGCGCGCACGTCATGGTCAGCGCCCACACTGCGGACTATGCCTTCTACTTCAGATCGGCAAGGTTCGGCTAGGCCGTGTCCGATGGGTCGAGTAACGATCCCGCTGGGAAGTCGTTCAGTGGGACATGGGGCGGGGGGATCTTTCGGATGAGCAGTGGGCTCGGCTGGAGCCGCACTTGCCGGTGAACCGCGGGCGGGGTGGGCGCTGGCGATGCCACCGTCGTGTGATCAACGGGATTCTGTTCCGACAGCGGACCGGTCTCCCCTGGCGGGACCTGCCTCCCTGCTTCGGTAGCTGGAAGAGGGTCCACAACCGTCATCGACGGTGGTCGGCGGACGGCACGTGGGAGAGAATCCTGCGAGCCGTCCAGGCCGACGCCGATGCCGAGGGCCGGATCGACTGGACCATGGTCAGCGAGACACTTCACCTGACCCATCGGACAGGCCCGTACGGTCCGCCGGTCCTTTCCGGGACGGGCCCGCAGGGGGCGCGGCAGTGTGATCGGCCGGCCCTGGAGGGCTGACTGGTGGAGCGTGCCGATGGCGCCCCAGCGCAGTTGTTCGCTCAGCCGGTCGTGCGCGCCCCAGACGATCGGGGAGCGTACGACGCTCGCTCCCGCACCGGGGTGCCCGTAGGCGTCGACGCTGCTGACGAAGACGAACGGCCCGCGCCGCCAGGCGGATGTCCGCGTCCAGGGCGGCATAGTACGCCGTGGGCAGGTCCGCGCTGTGATCGGCGTGCAGGTGGGAGATCCAGATCGCGTCGAGCTCGTCCAGCCGCACGTGCCGCTGCAGCGGGCCGAGCGTCCCGCTCCCCGCTTCCACCCCGATCCGGGTGTCGCCGCTCGAGACCAGACAGCCCGAGCCTGGCCGGCTTTGACGGGCCTGACGTGGCCCGGACACGACTGAGCCCGCACTCCCGCCCCGAGGAGGGGGGCTGGAGTGCGGGGCAGTTCAGGCAGGGGCGCCGCTGGTGCCGGTTGGGCGGTCAGCTGCTCACAGCACGAGCTGGAACTTCATGTTGTCGGTGCCGTTGCAGTCCCAAAGGATGATCGGGGTGTTGTTGCCCCAGGTGGGTCCCGAGCCGGAGATGTTGAGGCAGCGGCCGCTGGCGGGGTTACGGAGCTGGTTGTCCGCAGTCCACTCGAACTTCATGTTGGCGGCGCCGGGCGCGCAGTCGAAGAGGATGATCGGTGTGCTGTTGGGCCAAGTGGGTCCTGAGCCCGAGACGTTGAGGCAGCGGCCGCTGGCGGGGTTGCGCAGCTGGCCGTCCTCGGTCCACCGGAACTGCATGTTGGCGGCGCCGGGTGCACAGTCGAAGAGGATGATCGGGGTGAGGTTGGGCCAAGTGGGTCCTGAGCCCGAGGCGTTCAGGCAGCGGCCGCTGGCGGGGTTGCGCAGCTGCCCCACCGGGTAAGGGATCTCGCTGTCCGACGCGAGGTGGAACTTCATGTTCGGGGTGCTGGGGGTGCAGTCGAACAGGACGATCGGGGTGCTGTTGGCCCAGGTGGGTCCGCCGCCCGAGACGTTGACGCAACGTCCGCTGCCGGCGTGGTGGAACATGCCGTCCTCACCCAGGAAGAAGTGCGACTTCTGGATGCTGGCGGTGCAGTCGAAGAGGACGACCGGGGTGTTGTTGGGCCAGATGGGCCCCTCGCCGGCGACGCTGAGGCACCGGCCGCTGGCGGGGTTGCGGAGCTTGCCATCCACCCACTGGAATCGCATGTTGGCGGCGCCCGGGGTGCAGTCCCACAGGATGATCGGGGTGTCGTTGGCCCAGGTGGGTCCGCCGCCCGAGACGTTGAGGCAGCGCTCGCTCGCGGGGTTGCGGATCTCGTACGAGCGGCTGGTCTGCGTGCCGATCCAGGAGCCGAGGTCGTCTGCGCGGGTGGAGACGGCCCCGGTGCGGGTCTCTGTCACAGGTGTGCCGAGGCAGCCGCCCTGCCAGGAGCGGGAGCTGACGCCGACGATCTGACCTGCGGCGTTGAGGAGCGGGCCGCCGGTGTCGCCCTTGCAGATCGCGTCCGTTCCCTTGCCGGTCACGGCCAGGGTGGTGGCGGTGGCGGAGCCGACGGTGAAGGTGCCGGTGTGGAGCTCTTCCGGCACCCACTCGCTCTTGGTGCGCCCGAATCCGACTGCGGTCAGGTCCGCTCCAGCGGCGGGCGCGGTGGTCGCGAGGGTGGCGGGCTCGATCTGGGCCGGGGCGGCCAGGCGCACGAGGGCGACGTCGCGGTCGGTACGCGGCACGATCTCGGGGATGGATACGGTCCGCCTGTTGGCGAGGGTGGCGGTGGCCTGGAGCGCGGGCTTGCCCGCAGAGACCGGCGTGCCGGGTGCGGTCGCGAAACAGCTGGCGGCGGTCAGCACCCAGGTCTGGTCGACCAGCGTCCCGGTACAAGCCCGGCTGTTCTCCTCGTCGCCTATGTGGAGCTGCACGGCGTACAAGTGCTGGCCGGAGGCTGCCGTGGGGCCGGCCACCGCGAGGGCGGGGGCGGCAGGGAGCAGGCTCACCGAGATCACGGCGGCCGCGGATAGTAGGCCAGCGATCCGCGCCGGGCGCGGACGGGGTATGGACATGCTTCTTTCCTTCGAGGGCAGGGCGCGGGCACACGGACATGCGGGCATGCAGGCAACTCGCGTGTGCTTGCGCGCGGGTCGGCTCATAAGCCGGGGAGTATGGAGTCGGTGGCGCGTGGGCGCGCTCCCGGCTACTTGGTGGTGCGGACCTCCATGAGCATGAACTCGCCGCCCTGCTCGTCGGCGCTGCCGCCGACGGGGTCCAGGAGCTCTTGTTCACGTCCCACGTCTTCTCCTCCGCGCCGACCTTCATGTCGACCTGGGCGGAGTAGTCGTTTCCCCTGACTGCGCAGACCGAGGGGTCTCCAGGGTCAGGTAGCCGGTGGTTCCGGTGACTCGGAAGCAGATCTTCTCCTTCTCGCGGGACCAGACCTCCAGCAGGTCGGTCGCGCTCGCGCAGTCGGCGAGGAGGATGTGGCCGTCACCGCGCTTGAGTCCTTCATCGCGATGGCGTCCGCGGCGGTTCCGGCCGCGGTCGCGCCGTTGGCGCCCGTGATCGCCAGCCAAGCCAGCGCTCCGGCGACGGTGGCCGCGGCCACCGTCGGACGGCGTCCTTGCGTGCCTTCATCCCTACCCCAAGTCTTCAGTTCCGGTTACTGCCCCGGACAGTTCCATATGGATGCGAAGGCTCATATCCGACCAACAAGAGATGCGCCAAGGACGGGTTCTCTCCTTTGACGCCCCCAACTTCCGACGGGATCTTAACCGCACACCCACGGCGGAAATCAAGTCAGAAAAAAGGAAGGCGATAGTCCGTCTGCCCACCTTCATACATTGACCTCCACGCGCGAACAGCCCGTTCACCAGGCGCCGCACGGCTCCCGTGCACAGCAAACGAATCGGCGGACAGCCAGGTCGAGTGATCTCAGTCACGCGAAGCTCAGGCCTCTGACCAGGGAATATACGCCACTCAGGCATCTTGTATCCGTTTTGGGTGGCGGACTGCCGACTCCGCAGGACCCTCCGGACCGGGGATCCATCAACGGACGTTGATTCTCTATCATCTAGCGACTAGTCAGAGTGGCCTGTTCCGCGTAGGGTCATGCCGCACGCCTCTCGGACCTCGCAATGCGATGCATGGTCCGGCGATTGAAACGCGACTCACACCTTGCCGCCCTGGACCCACCACATTCTTTTCCCGTGCGCCATGCACCGATAGCGAAGGACCGTTTGGGACACCATTTATTGGAGTATTGATCAGAAACTCAAAGGGTTCTCGTCCAGGATGTAGCGGACGTGCGGGACGCCGAAGTGGCCGCCGGGCGAAGTGCCCGACGAGCCGGGCGAGCAAGCGGCACATGACCTTCACGTCGAACGACTCGGTGAAGACCATCAAGTGCATCCGCCCGCGGGTGCAGATCGCGGACACCGCGTACACGGAGAACCGGTTCCCGGTCCGGCGGACGATGGGAGTCGTCCCCGTGGCGCCCCAGGTTCGGCCGGTGACCTGGTCCGAGCGGGCCCCGACCCGGTCAGCGCAGAGGACTTCGCCGTTCTCCGCCCTCGCCTTGGCCCGGATCGCCGGCCAGGCCTCCTCGCGCCAGAGGCGGACCGCCGCGTCCTGCTCGACCGCCTGCTTGTCCGGACGCTGGAAGGTCAGCCCCCAGCGCTTGAGGTACTTGCCCACCCCGGGCTCGGTGAGGCGGACCCCGTACAGCTTGAAGATCAGCCCACCTACTTGCCCCCGTGTCCACAGCTGACCGGAAAGCCCCAGGTTGGACGGGACGTGATCGAGGACAGCCTGCCGGACGGCGGCCTGCTCGGCCTCCAACAGAACCTGGTGCTCACCCACGCGACGGCCTCGCGGGCGGGACCCTGCACTGGTCGCACTGGCGCCGCAGACGACAGCACGAAGCCCGCATCAGTCACCACACCACGACGCGGCCACACAGCACCAGAAGGCAGTGCCCTCGGCCGGGAGTATCCAGCGTGACGGGTCCGCCCGGTCGTACCGGACCTCGACGCGGGCACCGACGGGAAGGGTCCTGTCCTTGGGCCGGGCGATGCTCGTCCTGGCCTCCATCGCGCGGCCGTCGCCCGTGCTCCACGTGATCACCGGGTAGTACACGGTGGTTCCGACGCTCCGGCCGGTGCTGCCGGTGTCCGAGGCCGGCGCGATCCGGGTCTCCTCAAGACGGGTCACCACGCCCCGCGCGGTACTGCCCTCCCTCAGCAGGAACCGGACGCGTCGGATCTTGAGGCAGGCGACGACGCCGATGACCGACCCCGAGGCTGTGAAGACCGATGCGAAGAGCAGGAGTATCTGGGAAGCGGACACGGGGTCGTGGAATCTGTCGATCGGACGGGAGTCCCGATCGGGTGATCGCGGGCCTTGGCCGGCACGAGAGGAGGGCCTGGCCGGATGCAGGGAAAATCCAGGGGGGCGGACGGCCGCGCGCTGCTACGGTCGGGCGCTATGAGCTGGCTTCCCGACGACTTCGTCCACCCCGTCCTGGTACCGCTGCCGGGCGGTGGTCATCACCTGCGGCCGATCCGGGAGGCGGACACCGCGCTCGACTATCCGGCTGTGATGGGTTCGCGCGAGCGGCTGTGGACCATCTTCGGCCCGGCCTGGGGCTGGCCCGCGGCCACCATGACCTACGAGGCCGACCAGGCCGACCTGTTGCGGCACGAGAAGGAGATCGCCGCACACCTGTCCTTCAACTACGCGCTGTTCGACGCGGCGGAGACGGCTCTGCTCGGCTGTGTCTACATCGATCCACCGGAGAGGGCCGGCGCGGACGGCGAGATTTCCTGGTGGGTGGTGGACGAGCTGGTGGGCAGCAAGGTCGAGCAGGCCTTCGACGCGCTGGTGCCGCAGTGGATCGCCGCCGACTGGCCGTTCGAGCAGCCGCGCTTCCTCGGCCGCGAGATCTCCTGGTCGGACTGGCTCGCCCTGCCGGAGCATCCCGACAGGTAACTGGTTGCTGCCTGTACCGATCTCGAAGGCTGTCGGTCGAACGGGAGTCTCGATCGGGTGGCTGCGGCGGCTTCCTCCTTCTGGTATGGGACCGAGCGAGTCGTCTACGGAATCGCCCAAGGACTCTGCACCCTGGACGACGGGGTGGCCTGGTTCACCAGCCTGTCACCACCTCGCCGACGAGAGGTGTCCACGAGGCCGGCCTGTACGCGATGCAGGTACACATCAGAGCCGCGGAGGGCCGGGCAGGCGTAGCACGGTCCGGGGTGAAACCCACCGCCAACCCTGCAGTCATGATCTGCATCGATCCACCCCGCCACGGGTTCTCAGGCCTCCCCGCTGACGAACACATCAAAGGCTTCCGCGTACTCGTCTCCGTGTTCGCGGAAGTACAACGTGTCGTGGCGGACTATCAGGAAGGCCGTGGACTCGGCCTGCCCGGAGCCACGGGAGAAGCTCCCGTCGCCGCGATCAACCTCGCCCGCATCGACGCCCACCTCACCCAGACACCCCGCACCCGCACCCGCACCCGCTACTTCGCAGCACTTCGCCCCGCCTCGCTGGAACACCAGCTCGGCGGGGCAAGATGACCAGGATCCCACTTAGCCAACAGTGTCTGCGGGTGTGCGCGAGGGGCCGTCCCGGTCGGGGGTGATCGTCACGTGCGCCAGTCGACGGGGGTCATGGCCCCGTCGAAGTCCTGGACGATCCTGGAGATCGGCTGGACCGTCGACATCTGCTCCCCGTTGACGATTGCCGAGCCGATCAGGGTACCGGCGGCCTTGGTTCCGTACAGGACGGCTCCCCCGCTGTCGCCGCCCTGCGTGGCGACGTTCCTGACGACGACGACGCCGGACGTGATCGTGCCGTCCCGGTTGCTGAAGCTCCACCCCGACGCGTAGTACGTGCCGCATTGCCAGCCGCCGGCCGCGCCGGAAATGCAGGTGTACAAACTGCCCACCATGTCCGTCGCCGGGTTCGCGACGTAGCCGCTGTAGATGTTGAACCACGACGCCTCGGACTTGGCCTGCCCTCCCGACGGGCTCCAGTCCCGAGGGTGGTCCACCTTGATCAGTGCGTAGTCCGAGGTGGGGTACTGCTTGACGGCCACCCTGCCGATGAGGCCGTTGCCGTTCCTGTCCGTGGTGCCGTCGTTCCGCCGGATCTCGTTGCCCATGTCGACGCAGTGGGCGGCCGTCGCCAGGTAGGTGTCGCCACCCTTCTGGAGCATGATCCCGGCCGAGCAGAGGCCCCTGCCCGGAATCGACAGACCGTCACCGCCGACGAGTCCGGTCTGGTGGTTGGCGGTCCCCTGATGCGTGGAGACCGCGACCTTTCCGCGCTCCTCCGCGGTCACACCGGCCTCGCGCAGCAGCGCCTCGCCGTCCGCGGAGGCCGGAAGCTCCAACCTGACGCGGTTCGCCTGGGTGTCCACCCCCCAGGAGCTGTCCTTCGGGATCAGTCCCTTGGCGCCCGCGGCATCCAGCCGCGCCTGGACCTCCTTCAGGACGGCGGTGGTGTACGCGGTGCGCTGCGGGACGACCCCGGCGGCCTTCGCTGCGCGCTCCCCCTCGTCGTCGACAACGTTCGCGTGGACCTCGCCGCGCATCACGTCGGCCCAGACGCCCGCGGCCTTCGCGCCCTGACTGCCCTCGAACGCCTTGGCCGTGGCCGCCAGCCCGTCCTGCGCGGCGAGCCGCTGCGCCACCTCGCCCTCCGGGAGGCCGACTTGGGCCGCCACCGCACGCGCGGCGGCCTGCGGGGTGAAGGGGGCCGGCAAGGCGAGGCTGCCGACGGCTGAACTCGGCGCCACACCGGGCGCCATGGCGAGCCCGGCGAGCAGGACCGCGGCCGCGCCCTTGGCGAGCGCCTTCCTGGGGACCTTCATGGTCATCTCCTTGGCTGGATGTCACGTGCGGGGGTGCGGGCCCCTGCTCAGGCGAGCAGGTTCATGTGCGAGGACAGCAGGCGGTACTGGCCGGACGCGTAGTCGTAGGAGACGTAGCCCGTCCAGTACGTGCCGATGAGCGAGTCGCTGAGGGCCCGGGTGAAGGTGTACGAGGTGCCGGACGAGGCCCACTGCCAGGCGCCCGAGACGTACCTGTTCACCCCGCACTCCTGCGGGTCGCAGGAGTACAGCCCGACCCAGTCGTACTTGCCGACCGGGTTGCCGCCGTAGTCCCAGCCGATCGTCACGACCTGGGTCTCCTTGACGTGGATGGCGGCGGCCCAGGTGCCCGGCGTGGACGAGGCGGCGGCCGCTGCGGCCGCCGCAGGGACCGCCGGCCCGGCCGCCGAGGCGGCCTGGACCGGCAGCACGCACAGCAGCGCGAGGGCCGTGGCCGCCGCCCTGGTGAGCACGGTCATGACTCAGTCGATCTTGTCGTGGGAGGAGGTGACGATCCGGTACTGGCCCGAGGAGTAGTCGTAGGAGACGTAGGCCGTCCAGTAGTCCCCGCTGACCGCCGGGATCCCGGTCACGTACGAGGTGCCGTTCCCGTAGGCCCACTGCCAGTCCACGTAGTTGTTGAGGCCGATGACGCCGGGGTCCTGCTTGTAGAGGCCGACCCAGTCGTACTTACCGACGTTGAAGGGCGGGTTCCAGTTGATCTGGACGTAGCCGCCGTTCTTGGTCGCCCAGCTCGTGGGCGAGTCCCCGGACTGGAGCGGGCTCTGTACCTGCTGGATGCCGGTCGGCACCGCCGCCGACGCGGTGGCCGAGCCCGCGAGGGGCAGCGCGACAGCCAGCGCCAGGGCCGCGACGGCCGCGGCGCGGGTGCGGAAGGGAATTGCGGACATGGGAGTCCTCCTGGATCGTCTGCCGGCGCCCCGAACCGGTGGGCGCCGGTGTCCTGACCGGACTCCGAGAACGGTCGTGGACGTTGGCAGACAAGCAGTCAACACGCATGTCAGCGCGGCGATTAGTGCCCCAACGACGTCGAAGTAGACGCCCGATGGACACCGATCCGGAAGACAGGCCCTACGGCTCCAGCCGGTGCCGCCACCTGCCCGGGAACCTGGAGAGGGCAGATCCGGGGATCATCCCGGACCGGCTCGGGAATCCCGGCCGGTAGCCACGCGGGGATGGCCGCTCGCCGCCCGGACTCGGCCTGGGGCATCCCCACCGGCCTCGCCCCGGGCAGGGCGACCCCGTCGATCTCCACGGCGAGCTGAGGGCGACGGACTCCACGGATTCCAAGTCAAGTTCGGCGTGTTGAGGTGAGACCGAGAAGCTGAGCCAGCGCAGATGGACGGCAGGAGCTCCCGAGGGCGGAATGGGCGTGGGCGCGGATCCGGCACGCGGCGGTGCTCCCGGGCGGACAGTCCCGTCTATCTCTCCATCCGGGAGAGGTCCGGTGCACGGGCGCCGGCCGCTTCCGGTATTGCGTCAGTGATGAGCCGCAGCTGCGTGGCGGAGAGCGTGATCTCGAGCGCTGCGACGTTCTCGTCGAGGTGGCTGCGGCGGCGCATGCCGGGCAGCGGGATTACGGTGTCCGGCTGGGCCGAGATCCATGCGAGAGCCAGCTGGGCGGGGGTGCAGCCGAGGTCGGTGGCGAGGTGCCGTAGGCGCTTGACCAGGCGAAGGTTGGCCGTCAGGTTCTCCTCGTGGAAACGGGGCTGGTCCCGGCGGATATCGTCGGCGGCCAGGCCGTCCAGGGAGGTCAGTGCACCGGTGAGCAGGCCGCGGCCGAGCGGTGCGTAGGCAACCAGTGCGACGCCGTGGTCCCGGGCCACTGGCTGGATTTCCCGCTCCAAGCCGCGCGTCCACAGTGAGTATTCGCTCTGCAGCGCGGCTACCGGGGCCGTCGCGCACGCCCGCTGGAGGGTGTCGGCGTTCACCTCCGACAGGCCGATGTGGCGTACCTTGCCCTCGCCCACCAGCTCGCTCATGGCGCCAACCGTGTCTTCGATGGGCACGGCGGGGTTGCGGCGGTGGAGGTAGTAGAGGTCCAGGTGGTCCACGCCCAGGCGGCGCAGTGACGCCTCGCAGGCCCGCTTGGCGTACGCGGGCGTGGAGTCGACCTGTCGCGCCCGGGAGTCGGTGGAGCGTACGACGCCGAACTTGGACGCCAGGAAGACCTCGTCGCGGCGCCCGGCAATGGCGCGTCCGATCAGCTCCTCGTTGGTGTGAGGGCCGTACATGTCGGCCGTGTCGAGGAAGGTCACACCCTGGTCGAGGGCGTGATGGATGGTGGCGACCGACTCCCGCTCATCGCAGGGGCCGTAGAAGTCGGACATGCCCATGCAGCCCAGGCCCATCGCCGACACCAGCGGGCCGCCCTGCCCCAGTCGTCTGCGCCACATCCAGGCCTCCTCTTGAGGTCGTCTTCTCCGCGATCGCTCCAGCTCCTACCCTGACCGGGACGCTGACGCGCATCCGGAAGGAAATCTTCGATGCTCCGGGACGCCACGACCGGCTGGATCCAGCAGACCTTTCCCTCACCCGCCGCCTTCCAAATCCCCTACCAGCCCGACCACGCCCTCCTGGCGCGCCGCTTACGTGAGCGGCTCCTGGACGGGCCCGGTTTCGCCGTCGTGACGGGCACGCCCGCCAGCAGCCTGAACACCGTGGAAGCACAGGAGTTCACCGTTTCGATGCTGCGTCCCCTGGGAGAGCCGCTGCCGCAGGGCCGGGGCCCGGACACCACGTTCGGCTGGCTGGTGCGGGACGAGGGTGTCTCGGCCCACACCGACGAGCGCCGCTTCCACGAGAACGCCTACACCTCCAAGTCCCGGGGCTATCTGCACTTGCACAACGACCGGGCCGTTCGGCCCTTCGGACAGGACCCCGACTGCGTCGCCCTGCTCACCCACCGCTCGGCCGCCCGCGGCGGCGCCTCCGTACTGGTGGACGGCTGGAGGGTGCACCACATCCTGGGCAAGGAGTCGCCGGCCGCCCTGGACCTGCTCACCACTCCCCTCTACGTAGACCGCCGTCATGTGACACCTCCTGGCGGCCGTCCCGTGGTGCGGGTCCCGGTGTTCGAGCTAGCAGGCGGCCGCGTCCAGCTGCGGTGCAATCCCAAGCGCATCGAGACCGCCGCCGACCTCATCGCCGCCCCCTTGCCGCCCGACCTGAGTGCCGCCCTCGATGCCCTGCAGCAGGTGCTAGCTCGACCGGAGTTGAGAGTCACGGTCCCCTTGGCGGAGGGTGAGTGCCTCGTCGTCGACGATCGCCGTGTGCTACACGGCCGTACCGCCTTCGAGGACCATCCCGCCCCCGACCAGCGCCGCTGCCTGGTAAGGGTCATGCTCCGCCTACACCTAGGGCGGACCGAGGGCCGGGGGACGAACCTCTCCCCCCGGCCCCGTCGCCCGTAGCGGAGAGCGCTCGGGCCGGGCAGCCGCCACAGGGCCTACCGGCAGTCGCGCACCGGGTCGTCCTGGGTCATCGCGCAGGCGATGCGCTGGCCGCGGACGGTGCCGTAGCGGGTGATGAGGGAGCTTCGGAAGCCCGCCCACTGGGAGCGGGTGTCGGCGATGGCCGCCTGGACGGCGGCGCTGAAGTTGTCGGAGACCAGCCCCCGGGATGTGGTCGGGGAGGAGGCCTCCCCGGTTTCGGGGTCGATGATGCCGTTGTCCTTGTTCAGGACGCCGTGGGTGACGCGATTGCCGCAGCCCCACGGGTTGAGGCTGAAGCAGCCGGTCGTGAGGTCGTTGGGAATGTCGGAGGCCGAAGGTGCCGCGGCGGCCAGTTGGAGGAAGGGTGCCGGTCCGGTACGGGCCAGGCCCGGCGGGTTTTTGATACCGATGGCGTACCTGCTGTCCGCCTTGTCCGCCCAGTTGCTGTGCGAGTAGAAGTCCTCGGTGCCGTGGAGCGCCCGGCCGAAGCCCTCGATGGCGTTGCACTTGCCGCGGCCCGCGACGCCCAGCACGAAGGTGCAGTCGGAGGAGAGGTCGGTCGCGGAGGCGCTGACGCCGCCCGCGGAGTCCACGAGCGCGTCCGCCTTCTCCACGCCCCGGTTGAACTCGCCCTTGAGGTGCCCGATGCACGCCAGCAGCACCGAGGTGGCCTGCGCGCGGGTCCGGGGGTAGCCGGCCGCGTTGAGGTAGTCGGCCCCGTCGCAGTGCGCGGCTTCGGTGAACACCTGGTCCACGTCCGGTGCGCCGATGGCCCCCATCGTTCCCTTCGCCCCCGCCAACTGGCGGATGGAGGCCGGCTGGAAGCAGTCCCCGGCCGCGCCCGGGGAAACGCCGGGCGGGCACGCGAGGGCCGCACGGGTGATGCGTTCGTGCTCGGAGTTCTGCCCGAAGCTGTCGATGGTGCCGAAGTACTGGATCGGCGGTATGTCGGGTCCGGGCTTCTTCACCTTGGAGGCCGTACCGGTGGGCGTGAGCGCCGGCCCGGTGACCGCCCCCGCGGTCGCCCCGCCCTTCGCCCCGCCCTTCGTCGTGTCCGGAAGCGGAGCGGCGTCGGCGGACGTCGCGAGCCCCAGGAGCAGGGCGGTGGCCGCGATCCCGGCCGAGAGCGTCGAGAGCACTGGCCTGCTCCGACGGTGTGTCACTGTCATGGTGATTTCCCCTTGTTGAGACCCGTGCGCCTCCCTCGGGCGTACGAGCCGTCAAAATATAGCTACCACTCGGTAGCCGCCGGGCACCGGTGCCGGGCTGATCGCCGAAGCCTACGAGCGGTCGGGGATGTGGCCGGTGGTGGCGGGAGCGGTCGGCGGTGCGGCCGTGCAATCGGGCGTCAACGCGCTGCTGGCACGGCACGGTGCGCAACACCCCAAGTCCTCGGGGGAAAAGCAGACTTCCGAGGACGAGGCCCCGGGGTCCGGGGTCCGGGAACGCCATCGCCTTGGGGCGCTGCTCGACGGGATCCCGGAGGCGTAAGGCAAGAGGCGATCCCGGCGACGGTCCGCCCGGCCAGGACGGCCTCGGGGCTGTCCTCCCCGGGGCGGAGACCGCACCGGGACGAGGGTCCCGGGTCAGCGGCGGGCGGGACCAGGGTCCTCGTGCCCGGGGGCGATGTGCCGTACGCGGGCCCGTTCGTAGCTTCGGGGCATGAAATCACCCCGAACGGCCATCAGCCCGCCCCTACGCAACGCCCTCGCCCTGGGCCTCGCCCTCTCCGCCTGCCTCACCGGGTCTCCCGCCCTTGCCGCGGCCGGCGAAGGGGGCACCGGGCTCGACCGGTACTACCGTCAGCGGCCCGACTGGGGCAGCTGCGCCAAGGGACCTGACGACACGGCAGGCCGCGACCTCGACCGGGCCGGCGTGCGCTGCGCCGACGTGACCGTTCCGCTGGACTACTCCGCCCCCCGGGGCCGCACGATCACCGTCGCCGTATCCCGGCTCAAGGCCACCGACACCCGCCACCGCATCGGCTCGATCCTGCTGAACAACGGCGGCCCGGGCGGAGGCGCGGTCGCGTCGCCGCCGGACATGCGCAAGGCGATGAAGGGCGTCGGAGAGCGCTACGACATCATCGGCTTCGACCCGCGCTTCGTCGGCCGCAGCACCCCGCTGGACTGCGGCTGGCCCGTCGGCATGAGCTGGCTGTCGTCGGGTGACGGCCGGGCTGGCTTCGACCGGCAGGTCACCCTCCAGAAGAGCTTGGCCGACAAGTGCCGCGCCACCAACGCCTCCGTGCTCCCGCACGTCAGCACCCGCAACACGGCCCGCGACATGGACGTCATCCGCGGCGTGCTCGGCGAGCGGAAGATCTCCTACCTGGGCTACTCGTACGGCAGCTACCTCGGCACGGTCTACACCCAGATGTTCCCCACCCGCTACGACCGGGTGGTCTTCGACGGGGCGATCAGCCCGGCCGACTACCGTGCCCGGCTGCTCCAGGGCACCGAGCGCGAGAACGAGCAGGCGCTCGCCGACTGGGCCGACTGGGCGGCGCGACGCCACGACACCTACGGGCTCGGCCGCACCCGCGCCGAGGTGCTCGCCACCATCGGCCGTGTCGTCACGACGTCGGCCCGCACCCCCTTGACCATCGGCACCGGCACCGACACCTTCCGGATCGACGACAGCCAAGTGCCGCTCCTGCTCTTCTCGGGCATCGCGGACGACACCGACCCGGCGCGGGCGTCCTTCGGGGAACAGCTGTCCGCGCTGGCCAAGGCCGCGGAGGGCGTGCCGAGCAGCCTGTCGCCGGAGTTCGCCGCGGCGCTCCGGTACGCGCTGCGCGGCGAGGGCGAGCCGACGGGCGCGCAGGCCGCGATCATCTGCGGGGACGTGGCCGCCCCGCGCGACCCGGAGCTCTACTGGCGCGACATCGAACGCAACCGCGCGAAGCACCCCCTCTTCGGCCCCCTGACCGACAACATCGGCCCGTGCGCCTTCTGGGACCGCCCGCGCGAGGAACCCACCCGGGTCCGGCGGGACACCCCTGCCCTGATCGTCGCGGCGACCGGCGATCCGCGCACCACGTACCGCAGCAGCGTCGCCCTGCGCGGCCTGCTCCCCAGCTCCAGGCTGCTCACCCTGGAGGGCGCCAACCGGCACGCCCTCTTCGGGCTCTACGGCAACACCTGCGTGGACGACCAGGTCAACGAGTACCTGGCCACCGGCACACTGCCGAAGCAGGACCGGACCTGCGCCAAGCAGGCCGGACCCCAGTGAGCAAGCCGCCGGCGGCCGCCCGGGGGATCGCCGGCAGCTGATGGTTCACGGTCCCGTACGCGGAGCCCCGAGGCTGGACCGGGCCGCAGGCCCCACGCGGGAGCAGCGGCCCGGGTGCGTGGCCGGCCGGCGGTCCGCGGTTGCGGCGGGACGTGCCCGGCCTGCGTTTGAGCGCCAAAGGTCGCGGCCAGCCCTTGAACCCGCCCTGCAGTCGAGACAGGACCAGGACCCAGGTCCCGGTCCGGCAGACGAACAATCCCATGGCCCCATGCGACCTCTCATCCCGCACTCGGACGATCTCCGTGAAAGCCGATGATTCGCTGTCAGGTCACTGGCCGAGATCGATCCGAACGGAAGTCCCCGTGATTCACGCCCGGTCCGGACTCTCCACGAGACATCCATGTGGATTCCTCCTTCCGAGTGCTGCTGGGAATCGGACGGGTGTCGGTGGGCCAGGCGCTGATGAACCGAGTCACCGGAAGCCCGCTCGGCGGATTTCGGTGACTCGGTGGTGCTCGGTCGGCCACGGGATTGGCGGGTCTCGTGCACCTCCCGGAAGGGACCTGCGGCTGCCTCAGCGGGCGGCAACGGGATCGCGAGCATTGACCTTTCTCACAGATGCACACGCAAGTTGATCGAAGGGCAAGAACACATGGCTATTCAGAGGAAGCCCATCAGCCGCCGGTGGCTGATGGCGACGGTGGCGATCGCGGCGGGGGCGGCCCTTACTCCGGTGGCGGTCCATGCGGCCACCGTCAATGAGGTCCCCACGGCCAGTGGGAAGCACAACCCGATACGCGCACTGGAGCAGGCGGCCCACCCGCTGCGGGCGACCGAGCCCGGCGGAAGCACGGCCGACCTGCGAGCCCTGTCCAGGATGATCGGCGACACCAAGGTGGTCGGCCTCGGCGAGGCCACCCACGGCTCCCACGAGTTCTTCACCATGAAGGAACGGGTCTTTCGCCACCTTGTCGAAGAGAAGGGCTTCACCACCTTCGCCCTGGAACTGAGCTGGTCCGCGGGACTCCAGATCGACGACTACCTCCAGACCGGCAAGGGCGATGCCCGCGAGATCGCCGCACAGACGCTGGTCAACTCCCCCTGGGAACGCGAGGAATTCGTGAGTCTCATCGAGTGGATGCGCGACTACAACCGCAACCACCCCGACCGCCCCGTGCACTTCATGGGCGACGACATCGGCGCCCCCTCGTTGAATGACGCGTTCTTCGCACGCGTGACCGGCTACGTGGAGAAGAACCACCCCGAGGCGCTCCCGCGGCTGAACGAGCTCTACGCCGGCCTGCGGCCCATCGACGACGCTTTCGCCTATCTGGCCAAGCCGCTCGCGGAGCGGCAGCAGCTCGCCGCCAAGGCGCAGCAGGGCCTGGAACTGGTCAGTAGCCTCAAGGGCTCCGGCACGGAAGCCTTCGCCTGGGCCGAGCAGAACGCTCGCTCGATCGCCCAGACCGCCAAGTTCCTCACCTTGAACCCCGCCGACCGGGAGTCCCTGAACAGCCTTCAGCGGTTCCGCGACGAGGTGATGGCGCAAAACGTTGCATGGTGGCAGAAGCACACCGGCGACAAGATCCTGGTGTCGGCGCAGAACAACCACGTCGGCTACGTCTCCGACAACCCCGAGCTGTACTCGAAGACACAGGGGTCATTCCTGCGGGACACCATGGGCAAGAACTACCTGCCCATCGGCTTCACCTTCGACCAGGGCTCGTTCCTGTCGAAGGACGCCGCCCTCGGCGGTGACTGGAAGAGGTTCACCGTGGGCGCCGCCGCGCCCGGCAGGAACGAGCACACCCTCGACCAGGTCCGCTACCAGGATTTCTACCTCGACGTCCGCAAGGCCCCCGCCGCCGCGCGCGCCTGGCTGAACGTCGCCCGGCCCACCCTCAACATCGGCACGCAGTTCCCCGAAAAGCCCCGCGACGTCGCGGTCGCCAAGTCCTTCGATGTCCTCATCCACCTCCATGAAATCCGGGAGGCCGACAAGCTGAAGCCGTGACGAACCCGCCGAGCCCCGCTCCGGTGTATGGCCTCGGAAGGTTGTGCTCGGGTGGTGCGGGTCTCGGCTGAGACTTCGTGAACGGGTGAGGGCCTTCCGGTTCGGTGAGGTCTGGGTGTCACCGACGGCAGAAGGCCCTCATGCCGTACTGACCGCCACCGAGGTAAAGGGCACGGACTCGGCTCGTATTCGCCCTCGAGAGGCATCGCATCCACCCCATCGTCGTGATCCGTACCGGCGCCTCGCCCCGACACCTGCCTACGGGGCGTAGTCACAGGTGGCTACCCAAGCCAGACGATGTCGAGGATGGACAGGTGCCGGGTGAGCGTGTTGACCACGTAGACGACGGAGAGCTGCCCGACGGACGCGGCGCGGACGTCTTCGCCCTCCGGGTCGCCGGTGTTCCACTGGGGCCATCCCCATGGGGAGCGCACCGCGATGTCCAGGATGTCGCGGGCCGTCTCCTTCGCATGCTCAGGGAGTTCGGTGAGCACCTTCGCGGCCTGTGGGGACAGACGTACCGTCCACGGTTCAAACGTCACCGGCGCACGCCGAGGACGTCTTCCAGGTCCACGAAACCGGCCTCGTCACGGCCGGAGTCCATGTACGCGTCAACGGCTGGCGCCGCGGCGACCCGGAGCTGCCAGGCCCGCACGACGTCGTGCAGCGGGGTGAGGCTGTAGCTGTGGCGGGAGTCCTCGAGCGCCTTGGCCCAGTCCCGCTCGAAGGCCGGCGCCCAGGTGTGGGCGCGGCGGTCGGCGCGCAACTGGGCAAGGAGTAGGGCGGCGGCGGCCGGAGCCGGCGGGGCGGGGACTTCCTCGGGCTGCGCGCTCACGGCTCCTCCATACAGGTCGTACGGTCACGGTACCCGCCGCCCGGGTGCGGCAAGCGGGAAACGGCGGGGCTCGGTCCACGACGCCGTCGTGAGCTTCGCGTCGGGCCGCAAAGCCGGGCCTGATCTTCTACGGCAGACACTCGCGCCGGATTCGGGAGACCGAGATCCGCGGCGCGGACGGCGCCGCATGTTTCCCGGCCTACTACCCGGACTGTTGGGTCCAGCCGGGTATCGCGCAGGTGGGGGCGTACTGCAAGACTGTCGGAATGGAAGATCTTTCCGCGTCGCGGGCCGACGCGTACCTGCAGCGGATCGGGGCGGAGCGGCCCGGGTCGGCGAGTGCGACGGCCCTGCGCGACCTGCACCTGCGGCACCTGCGGACCGTCCCCTTCGAGAGCTTGTCCATCCACCTGGGCCAGGAGATCGTGCTGGAGGCCGACGCGCTGCTCGACAAGCTGCTGTCCGGCGGCCGCGGCGGGTTCTGTTACGAGCTGAACGGTGCGTTCGCACTGCTGCTCAGGTCGCTGGGCTACCGGGTGGAGCTTCTGCAGGCCCGGGTGCACGCGGCCGGCGGCGGGCAGGGTGTCCCTTATGACCACCTGGCACTGCGCGTGGAGTGCGAGGACGGTCGGCCCTGGCTGGTGGACGTCGGTTTCGGCGACCACAGCCACTTCCCGTTGGCCCTCGACGAACGCGGCGAACAGGCCGACCCGGGCGGGAAGTTCCAGATCGTGCCGGCCGAAGGCCCGCACGGGGACCTCGACCTCCTGCAGAACGGCGTGCCGCAGTTCCGGCTGGAGACTCGTCCGCGGGTCCTGTCCGACTTCGTGACCGGCGCGTGGTGGCACAGCACCTCCCCCGCGTCGGGCTTCACCCGCAAGCCGGTGTGCTCGATGCTGACGGAGACCGGTCGGACCACCATCAGCGACCGTGTTCTGACGGTCAAGGCCGGCGGGCAACGGACCGAGCGGACCCTGGCGGACGACGCCGAGGTCCTGGCCGCCTACCGCGACCACTTCGGCATCGACCTGCCCCGCGTCCCGGTCCCCCTCCACCCCCGCCCGTAACCGGTCGGGCCGCAGAGACGTGCGGCCGCCATCGGCGTCAGCCCGTGGCGGCCCGGGGCATCAGACGGGTACCGCACCGACTGCAGTACCGGGCGTCGGCCTCGATGGCGTGCCGGTGGCACTGATCGCAGACGAGGTGGAGCGGGCACTGCGGTGTGCGCGGTTCGGTACGGGGCGGTCGGCCGATGGACATGCCGGCACGCCTGCGGTGCGCGGTGAGGATCACCAGCCCCTCGGGGCCGGCCCGCAGCGAGCGGGAAGAACCGCGCGGCAGCAGGGCGAGGGAGCCGGGCACGACCTCCGACTCGGCGTCGCCCAGGGTCAGCAGACCGGAGCCCCGCACAACGGCGACCAGCACGTCCACCTCGGGCTCCCGGTGGACGGCGACTTCGCCGCCGGGAAGGATGCGTACCAGGTTCGCGTCGAGCTGCCGACCCTCCTGCCGCAGCCGCCACAGGGCGCCGCTCTGCTCGTCCGTGGCCGCCTCGATCAGTCCCTCGACCGTGACACCCGCGGCTTCTTGCCCGACCACCACGTATCCCTCCCCCGCGCTCGGCCGCTCCGCCACCCCCATGATCGCCCATGACATCACCGCGGGCCCAGTCCACACATATGACCGGGAGTGACGCCCGCGCAGGAGCGGCCGGGCAAGTCTCCTGCCAGGCCGGCTCCTTCAGGCCTCTGCCGACCCCGGCTGCCCCAAGGACCGTGAAGATCAGGGGGTGGGGATGCCCGCGGGGCGGCGGGGCGGCGGCCCGAAGCGTACGGGGACCCCTGGCGAGTAGAGCACGCTCACGGGCGGCCCCGCCGGGGCGGGCAGGTCCGCGGCCGCCACCAGGCTCTCGTCGCAGTCGAGGAGTTCGGCACGGTGCAGGGGCCAGCGGGGGTGGGTGTTCGGGAGGTACAGCGACCGGCCGAAGAAGGCGGCGTGCAGTCCCCATCGGGCGGTCAGGAAGTGCTCCAGGGCGGTCGGTTCCCCGACCTGCTCGCAGACCCGTACGGCGATCCGGCTGTGCGCCCCGCGCGGACCGGGCCAGCGCCTGCTGCTGGTGTAGGTGACCGTGTCCCCGTCGTGGCGGATCGACATCCGCGACCACACGTACGGGAGGCGGAACGCGGCCCGCCCGACGGCGACCGGGATCAGCCGGGAGGCGTCGAGAGAACGGAAGACCACGCCGCGGCGGCCGTGTTCGTCGACCGAGTAGAGGCGGACGTTGGTCTCCGGGAAGGAGCCGAGGTAGGGGACGCCGGGGAGGCGGAACCAGCCGACCTCGTGCATGCGGAAGGCCACCAGGCCGACGTACGTGACCCCGTCCAGGGTGTCGGGCACCGTGCCGGCCGGCAGCAGTGGGGCGACGTCGGCCGGGTCGGCGGCCCAGTGCAGGAAGGCCAGGTCGAGCCAGGACTGGGTGAGCAGGGGCCGCTCCGCCGTGTGGGGCGGGTCGGCCGTTATCGGCTCCGGGGGAACGGCGGGCGGCGTCTGGCGCATCGCGCCAGTATCCCCGAAGGGCCAGGCGTCACGCGGGAGTCTCCCCTTTGCCGGTCGGCGCCAAGGTCCGGGCCGGTGCCGTACGCGCGTCCTTACGGAGAGTGCGGGAGGGGGAGGTCCGGTCGCCGTCCCGTCGGCGGCCCGGGGACCGCTGTATGACAGCGGGCGCCGGGGGCTTGGCCGGGCCGGGTCTGCGGGGAGGCATGGACGCGGCGTGGGCGTACCGTGCGACGGGACGATGAGCGACCGGTTCGGCGGCCCGTAGGCGGTATCCCGGGGCGGGATGCCGCGCCGCCTACGGTCACCGGCCGCGATGGTCGCCGGTCCGGTGGGACGTACCGCCGTCACTGGCGCGTGTGTCCCCGAACGCGACCCACAAACCCCCCTGGTTCCAACACACTTCGGCAGTGTGGCGAGGGCGGATCAGGGCACACGAATGCTGTTGTGAAGCCCACCGAGGAGGTCTGTCGATGCCCTGCGTGTCCGCTCTGGTACCAGTGCGCCTGGTCGTGGCGACGAGCCGCGTGCCTCTTCGCGCCCGCTTCTTGTACGACGACAACGACCCTTACGCGGTGACGGCGGAGTTCTTCGACGGCCCCAGGGAACAGGCCCGCTGGCACTTCGACCGCCAGATGCTGGCCGAAGGACTCCACCGTCCCGTGGGCGAGGGAGACGTCGTACTGCGCCCCTGCGAAGGAGCCGACGGGGACGAACTCCGCGTCGACCTGCGCGGCCCCGGCGGCGCGAAGCCGGCGCAAGCCGTCCTCTTCGTGAGCGGCGGCGCGCTCGCGCGTTTCCTGGAGCGGACCTACGCGGTCATCGCCGTCGGCGAGGAGTCCGTGGACCTCGACAGGCACCTCGCCGAACTGCTGGCCCGATGAACGAGGCGGTCGGCGCGTGGCGGCCGCGCAGTCGGGCAGCGGGCGAGCGCCCGAAACGGCTACGTCGCGCCCCCGGCGACACCGACGGCGGTCGGCCCGACCCGGACCCGGACGGGCCAACAGGTGCCTCAGCGCCAGGGGTCGAGCGCGTGCTTGCCCTGCGTCTGGCCCGCTTCGAGTCGGGCGAGGACGTCGGCGCCGTCGGCCAGCGGGTGGACGGTGGGGGTGCCGGGCGGATACACACCCGCCTTGATCAGCTGGTGCAACTCGGCCAGGAGCCCCTGGAACAGCGACGGCTCCGCTTCGGCCAGGGCAATGATGTGCAGACCGACTACGTGGACGCGGTGGGTGAACAGCAGGTCCCGGGTCGACAGCGTGGCGTGGCCGGAGGCCGCGCCGTAGACGACGATGCGGCCGGTGACAGGCTTGGTGACGGACAGGCTCAGTCCGAATGTAGTCCGCCCGACGGATTCCAGGACGAGGTCCACTCCCCCGGTCAGGCGCTGGATCTCTTCGGCGAGGTCGGGCCGGCGGCTGTCGAGGACGTGATCTGCACCGAGGGCCATGACGGTGTCGTGCTTGCCGGGGGAAGCCAGCGCGATGACGCGGGCCTCGTAGTGGCGGGCGAGCCGCACCGCCGCCTGACCCACACCACCGGCGGCGGCATGGACCAACACGCTCTTCCCCTTCTCGATCCCGCCCAGTGGCTTCAGCGCGGCGAGGGCGGTCGCCCAGTTCAGGACCAGGCCGAGCGCCTCGGCGTCCGTCCATCCGTGGGGCGCGGGCAACGCGCCGGCAGCGGGCATCGTCATGTACTGAGCGAACGCGGCCGGTCCGATCCCGATCACGCGGGTACCGAGCGGCAACGGGTCGGCGGTGCCCTCCCCGATGGCCACGATCTCCCCGGCGGCCTCGAACCCCGCCCCGTACGGTGCTCCGGGCCCGCCCTCGTAGATGCCCCGAGTCTGCATGACGTCGGCGAAGTTGACCCCCGCCGCGCCGACCGCGATCAGGTACTCCCCCGCCCCGGGAACGGGCCGGGCCACCTCGGTCAGGGACATGTCCCGGGGGCCTTCGTGGGACGTCTGTACCAGGGCTTTCATCGTCTCGTTGGTGTTCATGCGGGGAACCGTAAAAGGTTCACGCATACGGCAAGGTCAAGCGGAGTCCTCGGCGGCTTCGAGAAACGCGTCCAGGGCGTGGCGCCGGGCACTGAGCGCCGCCATCCGCTCGGTCAGCCGGTCCCGGTAGTCCTGTACGGCGGCAAGGAACTGGGGGCAGATGGGTCCGCCCTCCTCCACGAGATGGGGCACGACCTCCTTGACCAACTTCATGGGCAGACCCGCATCCAGGAACGAACGGATCAGGACGACCCGGTCGAGCGTGTCGGGGCCGTACACGCGGTAGCCGTTGGCGCACCGACCGGGGGTGATCAGCCCCTCGTCCTCGTAGTGGCGCAGGGACCGCTCACTGACACCGGACGCCTGGGCCGCCTCCTTGATCTTCATTGCGACAGTCTGCCCGAACCGTGAAACGGCCGGCAGTGCGCACCGTCCCCGGATTCCCGGGCGCACCTCCCGGCCCCTTGCCGGCAGACCCTTCCGGGCAGTCTCACCGCCGCATCGATCCGATGGCGGCCGGGGGCTGCGTCGCTGCGGCCGACGCCGCGGCATCGAGTTGCGCAAGCGCTTGGATCCCGCACTCTACGAGCCGCTGAAGCGGGCCCTGACCTCCTTGCACAGTGCGAGTGCCGTGGTCGCTGGACGTGGAACCGCTGGCGGAGTTGGACGCTTTCAACGTTGCCGTCCAAGCCGGGCAGCCCGTGGAACCGGAGCGGACGTTCTCGTTGCTGTCACGCGCGATGCCCAGCCTGATCAACATGGCCAGCGCGCGAGAAGTCATCGACCTTGCGTCCCGTCCGGGCGGATCGGCCGCTCCCCCGCCACCCCGCACCCTCAGTGCCGGACCGGGACCAGGTCGGCGCTAACCAACCGTGATCCACCCGGTGAACCGACCGCCGTCCTGGCGATTCTCGACGAGAGCGCCATTCGTCCTGAGTGCGACCAGGGCGACCTGGCCACGGCCGTCGATCAGGCTCGTCGGGTTGCCGACGATCGACTCGCGGAGGTCGGTCCAGCCGCCGAAGGCGTCACCGGGGTTGGTCTGGCGGGAAACGCTGACCCCACCGCCCTGGTTTCGGGCCGCGATCACCATGCGGCCGTCGATGCCGGTGGCCGCGGTCAGCTCACCGAGACCGCCGTTCCCGTTGCCGCGTCCGCCAACGGCCACAGGGGTCGGATTCCAGCCACCGCCGGCGACGTTCTGATAGAGGGTCATCGCGTTGCCCGTGCCCTCCTCGCGGTAGAGGAGTTCGATGCGGCCGTCCCGGTCGGTGCCGGCAGACAGACCACTGGCGGGGCGGACGGCCGGGAAGTTCGTGTCGAACACCAGCGGTTCGTTGGCCTTGGGCTGGTACCAGTGCAGGATGCGGGCGGCGCTCCCCGAGACCGGGGCGAACAGCTCGATCCGGCCGTCCGGGGTGGTGGTGACTGCTGTGACCGGACCCTGGACATGGTCGCCCTGGAGGTCAGCCCAGGCACTCCAGGCGCCGTTTATCGCGACCTGCCAGCGGGTGCTGACGCCGCCGCCGGCATTGCGGACGAAGACCTGAAGCCGGCCATCCCCGTTCGGTACGACGACAGGCGAGCTGACGCGCTTCGCGTATTCCGCGACGTTCGGGTTGCCAAGTGATCCCCAGGACCAGCCGGACTCGTTTTGGAACAGCGAGACCAACTCGCCGGTGTCGGACCTTTGGGCGAACACCTCGATCCGCCCGTCCTGGTTGCGGGCGGGCGAAAGGCCGGCGGCCAGTGCACCGCCAGGGTTGCCCCGGTCGACCGGGCCGCTCCATACAGGGGTGTTCCGCAGCGCGGAGTCCACCCTGGTCCACTCCCACAGGGTGCCGTTCAGCACCGCGAAGACGTGCAGATTCCCGTTCCCGTCGGCGATCGCGGCCTGCGTCGGGCGCGGTGCCCTGGAGTACTGCGCCGCCCACCACTGGTTGTAGGACGGCTCCAGGTGCGAACGGAGCCACGGGTCGTGCGGCAGGTAGCGGTCGACGAAGTTGGCGCGCTTCTCGGCAGCCTGCGCCGGCATGAGGTTGCTGGGCATCGAGTCGATGTTGTACTGCCGGTAGTGCTCCACCAGTGCGCGCGGGTTCACGTTCCGGTAGGCCTCCGCCGCCCGGTCCGCGAAGCGGCTCGCGTGGACGTGGTCGCCGTGGTCGCCATCGGGGAGCCGTGTCCACTCGACCGTGTCCGGGGCGGAGTCCTGCGCCCGGATCAGGGTTGCCCCGGCCTCCGTGAGCAGGTCCCGCAGGATGTCCACGACGTCCCCGGCGTCGACTCGGTAGGCGTCGGGGGTTTCGGGATCGCGCCCGCCCATGTCCAGCACGTCGGTGACCAGGGTCGGGTCCGCCGACAGCCTCCTGAGGGTATCGGGACCGGTGAAGCGGTCGTCGCCCGCCTCGGGGAGGTTGAGGAACGCCAGCCGCACGGTGGGGTTGGTGTCGAGGTAGTAGCGCTGCACGAACTTTCCGGGGCCGAGCAGCTCGTGGTCGACGTCCTCCGTCCAGCAGCCGCCGGGCCCGGCGGCCTCCGGGACGCAGCCGTCCCCACCGGCCCCGGCCATCGCGGCGTACGCAGCCCGGATCCCGTCCTGCCGCATCGCGGCGTACTCCTCCTGGGTCACGCCCGGCACCGCACCGGCCACATTCTCACCGGCCGTCAGATACACGGTCAGGGTGGGGTGTCCGGCCTTGATGCCGTTGGAGATATCCGGGTTCATGAACAGCAGGTCGTCGTCCTCGTGCGCGACGATCTGCACCGCGCTGGTCGACCGCTCGGCTGCCTGGGCCGACTGCGTCGGCCAGCCGATCAGGGAGGTGGCCAGTAGCCCCAAGACGGCGGTGGGCCGGAACAAATGCATGCGTGCTCCTGGTACTTGGCGAATCATTCGACGAATCGAAACCGGGACGAGGCTACCTGTGCCGGGCCAGGGGCATCACAGCAGGTCAGGTGTCACGGAAGGACCGGATCGAGGCTCGACGGACCGAAGGCGAGCGTCCGGTTCGCCCTCGCCTTCTGCCGCCTCGGGCGCGAGGTCGGCGCGCAGTCACACCCCTGCGGCGCCCTCACCCGCGCCGCCCTGGCGGACGGCGACACCGTGGCGGCGACTGCCCGGCGTCCCGAGCAGCTCAAGCGGCTGCTCACGGTCGAGTACGCACGCCCATCTGCGTGATCCAGCCGGCCGTGCCACTGCTGCGGGACGGCGGGCGCCCGAAGACATCGCGGATGTCGGGTGCTTCCAGCGCCCGCCTCGTACGCGAGGGTCACCAGGTGCACCCGGTCGCGGGCATCGAGTTTGGCGGGGCGCCGAAGCTTCAGTCGAGACGCGCTCCTCGCGGAGCTTCTCACCGGCACGATGAGGTGCCACTGACATCAGGAGAACTGTGAGGGCGCCGTGAGTCGGGCATAACGATGGGCGAGGTTGGCCCGTGCCTGCCCGCCGAGCTCCAAGTGGTGGCGGGAGAAGGTGATGCGCAGGATCGGGTCGCGTGTCTGGCCGCGCTGGGGGGCCAGCAGGTGCAGGACCCTGTGTCGGGCGAGGCCGTCCAAGGGGGCATCGAAGAGGGCGGAGGCGTCGGCGTCGAAGGTGGAGACCTGGGTGAACAGGTGCTCCTTGGAGCCGTAGTGCTTCATCACCAGCGCCGGGCTGACGCCTGCGTCGGCGGCGGTGGCGATGGCGGTGGCGGTGTCGGCGTAGGCGTGGCGCGCGAAGGCCCGCTGGCTTCGCGCCTCCGTTCTTCCCTCGGCATTGCGTGCTGCTGACGGCCCGTCAAAGCACCGCCGCTTCGGAAGCCAGGTACCACACTGCCAACCACTGCGGTACTGCTCACGGCGGCCTCTGATCACTGCGGGCCACCCGGTCCGGTTGCCAGTCCCGTCGCCGTCCTGCAGCTGCATCGACCGACCGGCGCACGGCCCGCGCCGGCGGTGGGGCCGGGCCGCTCCGCCGGTCCCACCGCACTCCACGCGCCTGTGGCTCGCTCAAGCAGCGGCGCGCTGAGGCCGGCACAGTTCCGCCTGCCCGAAGAGGAGGGCGTAGCCGTCGGGCAGGTTCTGGAGGATCCTGGCGAGGAGGTCGGCGCCCGCGAGGCGGGTGACGGCTGCGAGTACGGCGCCGGTGTCCCAGCGCGCGGTGGCGGGGGTGGCGCCGGTGCGGGCGGCGAGGTCTTTGACGAAGCCCCAGCCGGTGAGGGGTTCGGTATCGGGGATCTGGGCGGTCAGGGTGAGGGCGGCTTCGATGGGCAGGCACTGGGCGAGGTCGACGCGTTCGTCGCCGGTGAGCTGGCGGCCGAGGGCGGCCAGGACGTGGTGGACGGCTTCCGCGGCGCGTTCGCGGGTGGGGTAGGCGCCTTCGTAGCGGACGCGTTCCAGCATCTGGTCGAACGTCAGGCTGGAGCGGGACGGGTTCGCTCGAGGCTGGTCGAACATGGCGGCGTTGCCTTTCTGCGCGAAGGGTGCGGGCCGGCCGGGGCGGCTGGCGCAGGTGGCCGGCGGTCGTCAGGTGGTCTGGGTGTGGCCGAAGAGGGCGTCGTAGCCTGGCGGGAGCTGGAGTAGGACCTCGCGGGTGAGGACGTCGCCCGCTGCGGCGGCCGCGGTGGACAGGACGGCGCCGATGTCCCACAAGGCGGTCTTTTCGGTAGCGCCCTCGATCCAGGCCGCGGTCGCACGGACGAAGCGTTCCGGCGTCAGGGGCTCCGCGGCCTGCAAGGGGTTGAGGAGGATCAAGGCGTATGTCTCGGGGAGGCGGGCGGCGAGCTCGGCCCGGACGGTGCCGAGCAGGTGCGCGCCCAGCAGGGCCAGGACGACGCGGGCGACTCGGTCGGCCTCTTCACGGGTCGCGTATTCGCCGCGTTCCTGAACGTGGGCCAGGAAGGATTCCCTGTGCATCGACATCAGCGTCACCTCCGGGAAGGGGTGAAGAACGTCAAATGAGGGGGGGTGGCGGAGGGCGGGTGCCGGAGGGGGTCGGTCATGCCCGCCCTCCGCGGCCGGCTGGTGCGGGGGTTCAGCCGGAGATCTGCTTGCGGCCGGACTCGCCGCTGATGCTGATCTTGCGGGGCTTGGCACGCTCGGCAATCGGGATGCGCAGGGTCAGCACGCCCGCCTCGTAATCGGCTTCGATGCGCTCGGTGTCCAGGGTGTCGGCCAGCATGATCTGGCGGGAGAAGACACCCAGGGGCCGCTCGGAGAGCTCCATCTGCACGGTGTCGCCCTTGGCTGCCGGGCGGCGCTCCGCCTTCACGGTCAGCATGTTCCGTTCGACATCGATGTCGATCGCCTCTGTGCTCACGCCGGGCAGGTCGAAAGCGATCACGTACGCGTCGCCCTCGCGGTAGGCGTCCATCGGCATGACCGACGGCTTCGACCAGGTCCCCGACGAACCCGACAGCTGCTGGACGATCCGGTCCATCTCGCGGAACGGGTCGGTGCGCATCAACATCGCGAAACACCTCCAGTTGGTTCAGGCAGAAACTGCCAATGCGCTTCAACGTGCATCCGTTGTAACATGTCATCGAATCGATGACAAGCGGAATGTCACCGGAAGGGTGACGCGGGAGAGTCCTATGAGCGAACCGATGCAGTCGCCCCCACCGGTACCCTTCCTCGCCGCCGCGGCGGCGTTGGAAGCCATCAACGAGTCCGTCAAAGCCGCACAGCGTTCCTCCGGGGAGACATCGCCGGCTCCAGCCCCGGACTCGGCCCGTCACGGCCCTCACCCGGCGCTGGCCGCCCTGCTGATGCTGCGCGAGGTCCGTGAACAACTCGCCAGCTGGGAGAGCGGTCTGATCGAAACCGCCCGCAAACAGGGAGCAAGCTGGGCCGACCTCGCCGAACCCCTCGGCGTCGCCAGCCGCCAGGCCGCCGAACGCCGCTACCTGCGCCTGCGCCCCGGCGCCGCCGGCAGCACCGGCGAAGAGCGCGTTCAGGCCACCCGCGACACCCGCGCCGCCGACCGGACCGTGTCGGCATGGGCCCGCGACAACGCCGCCGACCTGCGCCGCCTCGCCGGCGAGGTCACCTCCCTCACCGGCCTGCCAGTCGCCGCCGAGGACGCCGTCGGCGACCTGAACCAGGCTCTCGCAGACAACGACCCCGCCCGCCTGGTGGACCCCCTGGCCAAGACCCGACGCCACCTGCGGGCCAAGGACACCGAACTCGCCGAACGCATCGACGCCCTCACCCGGCACCTCGCCCAGCTCCGCCAGGACACCCACGACCAGCGCAGCACGTGACCAGGCCTTGCCGGTCGGGGCGCTGTCCGACACACGTACTGACGCCTGCGCCGACCGGCGGGGACCACTCCCCGACCGGCCCGGGTCAACTTCACTAATCGGTAAGGACGTTGGCCGCTGGCGGAGTGGTGATGTCCTCGAAGGCCTCCCGGAGCTTGCTGCGCACGCATCCGGCTCCCGGACCTGCGGCCGTGGACGAGGCGGCGGCCAACGTAACGCGTGCTCCGCCCCGACGGCCTCGGCCATCAGGTCCTGCGCCTCCTTCACGATCCCGTGGGAGGACGTACGGTCGTCCAGCCCCTCGTGGCGAGGACGTCGGACCGGAACACCGCCTCACCGAGAACGGCCCGCACACGGGAGTCGACGCCCCGTCCCTGCTTGTGCCCCGGGGGCGTGAAGGGGGTCTGGCCGCTTTCGTGGTAGGCGGCCAGCGCATCGAGTACCGGTGCCTTCGATTGATCCATGCCTTCCGCCTGCCCCGGGTCGGCGTCCGGAAACGGGACGTGGCGCGTCGTCGCGTGGCGATGGCACGGCCGAAGCGCGCGCGAAGGGCCCAATGCGGCCGCCGGGCGGACGTTCTGTGGGCGCTCAGCCGTACTCTGCACGCGGATCCCGAGCTCGCCTACGCGGAACACCGTGCGGCCCGGCTGCTCGGCTGCGAACTGGAACGGGCGGGGTTCACCGTCAAGACGGGCGCCGCCGGGCTCGACACGGCGTTCGTGGCGCGTACGGGCAAGGGCCGCGGGCGGTGCGTGGCCTTGCTGATGGAGTACGACGCGCTGCCGGGCCTGGGGCACGCGTGCGGACACAACCTGATCGCCGCTGCCGGGCTCGGGGCCGCGCTGGCGCTGGGCAAGCGTCAGACAGACGAACGGCGAGATCGTCAACGCCACCGGCGGAACACCCCTGCCATGACCCCCGACGAAGCCCTGCGCCGGGTCGCCCTCCTCCTCGCATGGCGCGGGGCGTCCCCGTACCGGGTGCGGGCCTTCCACACGGCGGCCGACGCCGTCCGCGACCTGCCGCCCGGCCCGGTGGACGCCGCCCAGGCCGAACAACTGCGCGGGGTGGGCCCGGTCACCGCCGAGGTGATCGCCCAGGCGTCCACCGGCGCGGTACCGAACTACCTCGCCCGTCTACAGGCCGAAGCGGACCCGGGCGCCCAGGCCGGCTGGGACCTCGCGGCTGCGAGCACCGGGGACTGCCACCTGCACTCCGACTGGTCCGACGGCGGCAGCCCGATCGAGGACATGGCCGTCGCGGCCCGCGGCTTGGGCCACCAATGGGCCGTTCTCACCGACCACTCGCCGCGCCTGACGATCGCCCACGGACTGAGCCCCGAGCGGCTCGAACGCCAGCTGGAAGCCGTGGCCTGCGTGAATACGAAACTGGGACCGGAGTTTCGGCTACTCACCGGCATCGAGTGCGACATCCTCGACGACGGCTCGCTCGACCAGGACGCGGACCTTCTCAGCCGACTCGACATCGTCGTGGCCTCCGTGCACTCCAAGCTCCGCTCAACCCGAACCGATGACCGCCCGCCTCCTGGCCGCCGTACGCAACCCGCGCGTCGACGTCCTGGGACACTGCACGGGACGGATCATCACCGGCAGGGGCCGTACGCAGTCCCGCTTCGACGCCGAGGCCGCCTTCACCGCCTGCGCGGAGGCCGGCACCGCAGTAGAGATCAACTGCCGACCCGAACGCCGCGACCCCCCGGACGACCTCCTCGAGCGGGCCGCCGCCGGGGGCTGCCGCTTCGCCGTTGACACCGACGCCCGCCCCCGAACAACTGCACTGGCAGAGCACGGGCTACGCACGCGCGGCACGAATCGGCCTGGGACCGGACCGGCCGATCACGACCTGGCCCCTCGACCGCCTGCTGTCGGCCAGGAGCGGCAAGCGGTGAACCACCCGCCTCCTCCACGTGGGTGGGACACCCCGTACGACCGGACGCACCCGTTCAGCGTGCGACAGTCAGCCGAGGAAGTCGACGCGGTCGATCAGACCGCCGCGGACCCGGTAGGCGACCAGCACGCGGAGGGGTTCGTCCGTGATGCCGTGGGCGATCTCGTGGTCCACCACCCAGTCGCCCTCGGTGAGTCGGCCGACGATCTCGGCCCGGCAGCGGCCCGCGGCGAACTGGTCGGCGTACGCCTCCCGCACGGCGTCGCGCCCGAGCAGGCGGTCGCTGCCGCGGCGGTTGATGCAGACGTCGGGGGCGTACGTCGCCGCGAAGGCTTCGAGGTCATGGCTGTTGTAGGCGGCGAGCTGGCGTTCGACGATGGTCTCCGGGGTGATCACCAGTTGATCATGCAGAGTGTTCCCTCGCTCGTCCAGGAAAATCCGGGACTCCTGTTGATCGGGACATACCACCGCGCCCAGAGGTGCCCGTCAGGAGACGGGGGGCGGGGCGCTCGGGTCTTTGCGGTCGCGGTCGTCCTTCGTTCCGATGAACATGCCGACGAACGGCGTCCAGGAGATCCACCAGGCCCAGCAGAAGACCTCCAGGTGCTCAGCCAGTCGGCGAGAGCAGCGTTTCGGCGGCAGGCCGGATTACCTGTCTACTCGGTGGCCGCGCCCCGTCGCACCGACCCCGACACCGGCGCCACGTACGCCTCGGTCCTCACGCCGATCGGTCAGGCCAGCCGCATGCCGCCAGGTGCTCGGCTGTCCGCCCAATCCGTCCCTCCAGATCCGACGCGGCTGGGTCTCCGCAGACGCCACCGTGCGCGGCCGCTCCGTCCCGTCTCCGGTGGTCACCACGCATCTGGAGCCCGCCTCCCCCACCCTCCAGGAAGCGCAGGCCGACGAGTTGCTCGCCGGCCCGCTGAAGACCGAGCTGCCCACCGTGTTGTCGGCCACCTCAACTCGGCCGCCGGCGGAGTCGACGCAACACCGGGGACCGGCCGGGGGCTCGGGGTGGTCGGCCAGGATCTCGGACGGCGCCCGGACCGGGAGCTCATCCTGGCGGTCCGAGCCGTCGTGGCAATGGACATATCAAGTCGCACTCGGCATCGGGCAGTCCGCGGCGGCATATCACCCGACCGTGATCCGCAATGCGAGGTCACTGAGACGACAGGCCCTAGGGTGACGTCACGGGGCGGCGGGCAGCCGCTCTCATCAACGCGTCGACTCATGTACGGGAGCTTGCGTGGCGCAGCAGCGCACGGCGGCACTTCGGCTCCGGCAACGGCTCCGGTACCGCTTCGACAATCTGGTCTCGGGGGGAACGACCGCGCTCATCGGCTGGCTCGCCCTGGCCTGCCTCGCCGTCGTCGTCCCGGCGAGCATGGTCCTCGTCTGGTCGGACCGGGCAGCTCCGACCACGCTCTCCGGCCGGCTCACGGCCGTGTGGGTCAGTGTCGGCCAGACGCTGAAGATCGGGGGTGCGGTCGGCTCCCCCTTCCACGTGCTGGCCTCCGTTTCGCTCGCGCTGGTGGCGCTGCTGTTCGTGTCGACCCTGGTCAGTCTGATCACCACGGGCATCAACCGCCGCCTCATGGCTCTGCGCCTCGGTCACTCCACCGTGCTGGAGTCGCGGCACACCGTCGTACTGGGGTGGTCGGACCAGGTCTTTCCCGTGATCGGGGAGCTGGTGGCGGCCAACGCGAACCAGCGCCGCTCCGCCGTCGCCGTACTCGCCCCGCGGGACAAGGTGTGGATGGAGGACGAGATCTCCACCCGCGTCGGCGACAGTGGCCGGACACGGATCATCTGCCGCAACGGGAGCACCACCGACCCCTCCGAACTGGTCCGGGTGAGTCCGCGAACGGCCAAAGCAGTGTTGGTACTGCCTCCCACGGGTGATACCGGCGACGCCCACGTGGTGAAGACGCTGCTCGCCCTCGACGCGGCCTTACCCGAGGCCGACGAGGCGGAAGCGGCGGTGGTGGTCGCCGCCGTTCGCGACTCCCGGAATCACCTGACGGCCCGGCTGGCCGCCGGGTCCGCGGGACACGTCCTGTGCGCCGACGACATCGTCGCCCGGCTCCTCGTCCAGACGGCCCGGCAGCCCGGACTCTCTCTGGTCTACTCGGAGTTGCTGGACTTCGAGGGCGACGAGTTCTACCCGGTCGGCGCCGAGGGTCTCGCGGGGCGTACGTTCGGCGAGGTGCTCCTCTCGTTCGCCACGTCCTCGGCGGTCGGCCTGCTGCACCCCGACGGGCGCGTCACCCTCAACCCGGATCCGGGGGCGGTGATCGGCCCGGCCGACCGGATCATCGTCATCTCCCGGGACGACGACACGGCCGTCCGGGCGGACGTGTCCCACGTGGCCTCCCACGTCGAGGAGGACGCGATCGTGACGGCCGCGCCCCGGGCCGCCCAGGCCGAACGCCTCCTGCTGCTCGGCTGGAACCGCCGTGCCCCGCTCGTCATCGAACAGCTCGACCAGTACGTGAGCCAGGGAACCACCCTGGACGTCGTGGCGTTCGGCGAGTACGCCGCCGCGCACGGCGCCCCGGCCGTCACGGCCGCGCGCTCCTGCCTCGAAGTCACCTTCCACGACGGGGACATCACCGACCCGCTGACCCTGGCCAAGCTGGACGTGCCCTCGTACGACAGCGTGATCGTGATCGGTGAGACGGAGCCCGAGGTCTCGTACGCACCCCTCGGGTCCCACTCGTCCCCCATGTCCTGCTCGCCCCTCGTGTCCGTCGGTCCGGTGACCGATACGGACACCGAGGCGCGGGCGGACGACAGGACGCTGGTCACCCTGTTGCACCTACGGGCCATCGCGGACCGCACGGGGCGGGAACTCGCGCTCACCACCGAGATGTCCGACGACGGCAACCGGCTCCTCGCGCCGGCCCGGGAGGGCGCCGACTTCATCGTGAGCGGCCGGCTGATCAGCCTTCTGATGACCCAGATCTCGGAGAGCCCGTATCTCGCCTCGGTCTTCGAGGAGCTGTTCACGGCGCAGGGCCACGAGTTCCACCTCAAGCCGGCCTCGGACTACGTCCGGGCCGGTCGTGAGGTCTCCTTCGCCACCGCCGTCGAGTCGGCGCGGCGCCGCCGGGAGTGCGCGGTCGGGTACCGGTTGCGCGCGCGGAGCGCCACGGGCCCCGAATACGGGGTGCGAATCAACCCCGACAAGCGGCAGCGGGTCCGGTTCTGCGAGGAGGACTGGCTGATCGTGCTCGCCGAGAGCTGACGGTACGCCGGGAGGGCGCCTGTGCGGGCCCGCCAGGGGCGCGAGGGGGGCGGAGGTTCCAATCGGCATCGGAATTCCTACCACCCGGACGTGCGTCGCGCGCCCCGCCCGTGTTGACGAATTGGCTTTCGTGCGGGCGTCCCGTCGGGCGGGCGCTGAAGCGATGTCTGCCCCCGCCGACGCAGGCGGGGCAGACATGGAGGATTCAACTCGCCTTGGCCGTCACCTCGGCGCGTGTCCGGGTGCCGGAGAGACGGTCACGTACTCACTGGCAGGCGCCAGTGATGCGCAAGCGGCTCATCCCAGCCGCGACTTCGGGCGGCGGCGCTTGCCCGTTCCCACGACCAGAACCGCCCCCAGGCCGAGCGCGAGACCGCCGATGCCGAGCAGCCGGCCGGTGGTGTCGGCGCCGGTCTCGGCCAGGCGGCCACCGGCACCGGTGGCGACCTGGGTGGTGGCCTGCGCGGGGGCCGAGGCCTGAACGGTGCCACCGTCCCCACGATCGGCGGGACCGCCTTCGTTCCCTGCGCCGGGGTCGGCGCCTTCACTGCCCTGCCCAGGCTCCTCACCACCGTTGCCGGGGTCCTCGCCGCCGTGCCCGGGGGCTCCTCCGTTGCCGGGGTCCTCGCCGCCGCCTCCGTGCCGGGCAACGATCTCCGCCATGGCACTGACGCTCTCGAGCTTCACGTCCTCGTTCAGTGCGCTGGCTCCGCCGAGGGTGAAGAAGACGTCCATGAGCGGAACCTGTGCGCCGAACCTCGCCCGCAGGGGAATGGTGAGCTTGCCCGTCGGGAGCTTGGCACCCTCCTCGACACTCACGATCGGAATGCCCTCGAACGGAAAGAAGGACAGGTCACGCCATGCTCCTCCCACACGGGTGGGTCGTGGTTGTGCCCATACAGGTCGAGCAGGACGAGGCCGCCCTCGGGGAGCACCACCGTCCCGTCCCATTGCGGGTCGTGGGCGGCCAGGGCTGCGACGAACGGCGCGAAGGGGTAGAAGCGGCGCACCTCGTGGGCGAAGGCACGGGCGTACGCGCCGTCGTCCGTGCGCAGCCGCTCGCGGTGCACGGGCTCGCGGTGCACGGGCTCGCGGTGGAGCGCGTGCGCGGCGAAGACGGCGAACCAGGCGAGGGCGACCATGGGGCGGATGACGTTGAGCAGCTCCACGGCGGCGGTACGGGCGTCGAGCAGCCGGCCGTCGGAGTCCCGGTGCGCCGCAACGGTCTCCAGCACCGAGCGCGGCCGGTCGTGGACGCGTGTCACGGCGTAGACACCGCCTGTGGGGCCGGCCCCCTCCCGGACGGCCTGCACGATGCCGGCCAGCCGCTTCTCCTGCCGACTCCGGGCCCGGCGGGCCTTCCAGTGGCGTGGGCCCACGGTGGCGAAGCCGTCGACCATGGCCACGCAGTCCTCGGCCGTCGTACGGGTCGCGTAGGCCGACAGCCCCGTTCCTGCGCAGTCGCAGACGGCCGAGGCCAGGACCGCGGCGGTCTCATCGAAGAGCACGACCTCGCGGCCCCGCCAGCCCTCGACGGCGAGGAGCCACTGGGTCGACACCCGGTCCGTGAGGGCGGCGACGCCGCCCGCGGACATGAGGAGGGAGACGAACATGTTCTTGCGGACCCGGTGTCGGTCTCCGTCGAGGGTGTGCACCGCGCCACGTCCGAACAGCGTGTCGAGGACGGGCCCGGGGAGGGCGCCCTCACGCCGCACGTAACGCTCGTCGTAGAAGAATTCCACTGCCCGGGGCCGTGCAGCACCAGCGTGGGCTTGCCCATCAGGCGGGTCCGGACCGGACCACCGCTGTGCCGGCGGCGCAGGTCCGGCAGCCACGCGTAGCCACGGGCCAGCAGGGCCAAGGTGCTGTCGGTGAGGGGGTAGGACATGGCCGGCGCCCACCCCCTCGCCCGCCCCTCATTCCCCGCGTTGGGCGGGCCCCGCTCCCGGTCAGAGGCCCGCGGCGGGCTGTAGTCGGGGGCGCAGCCGTCTGGAGTCTGCGGCTGCGGCTGCGGCTGCGGCTGCGGCTGCGAGGCTCTCGGCGACTTGACCGACAGATAATTAGCCGCCATATTATTTCCCATGAGTGACGAGGATGCGAACCCCGGCGCTGCACCCACGCTCGAACAGGCGCGGAAGCAGATCGCGCGGTACGGACTTGAGGCCGACCCGCAGGCGGTGCTTGTCGCGGTGCGCCTGATGGCTGCCGGGGCGCGCCTGGACCGGGCGTCCGAAGTGCACTTTGCGCGTTCCGGACTGTCGACCGGGCGCTACCGCCTCCTGGTGGATCTCGAGGACAGCGACGGGGAGAAGTCGCCGTCGCGGCTTGCAAAGAGCCTTGGTGTCTCGCGCGCCACAGTGACCGGCCTGGTCGTTGGCCTGGAGCGAGAGGGTCTGGTGGCTCGCCGCGCCTCGACGGAGGACGGGCGGGGCGCAGTAGTCGTACTCACGGCGCGCGGCAGCCAGCGGTTGCGCGATATGGCCGCGGACCACTTCGCTCGGCTTGAGGCGCTGGTCGGCGGACTGGCCGCCGACGAACGCGGGCTGTTCCTCGACCTCCTGGAGCGGATCACACAGCGGATCGGCGCTTTGACTGCCGAATAGCTGCGGCATCACTTCCGCGCGGGGGCGGCCGCCTCGACCGCGCGGCACCCTTTCCTGCACCCAACTAGTTAGCCAGCTAATCAACTGGTTAGCCAGCTAATTTATTTTGGAGGAGTCACATGAGTCCCCCTCCCCAAACCGCCCAGCGCGGTTTCGCCACACGTCCGTTCGTCCTGTGGAAGGAAGTCGCGACCGCCTACCTGGCCCCTGCGCTCACTGCCGGGCTCGGCGGATTCCTCAGCGGCCAGCCCGAACTGACCTGGGCCGCCTTCACCTCCATCGGGGCCACATCGGCCTTGGTGGCATGCATCGTCGGCGCGTGGCTGCACCGCCGTGGCCGACCCCGGCGCTGGACGGCCTCGGCGCCGCGACCGGTACTCACCCTCGGACTTGCCCTTACAGCGGCCGGAATCGCCGGCCTGGCCGGATGGTTCGGATCCGACTGGCTGCCGTCGCACACACCGGTGCCCGATGCCGGATGGCTGGGGCGGCTGCGGATAGACCTGCCGCTGTCGGCCAGCCTGGCCGCCGCCATCGTCACCTGGCGGTGGCACGGCACGACATCCCGGCAACAGGCCTGACCCAGCCCTTCCCACCCGACTCTCCAGACCCCTCACCCACGAAAGGCACACTGTGATCACCATCATCGGCGCCACCGGCGCCACCGGCAGCGCCCTGCTCCGGCGGCTCATCGAACTCGAAGTCCCCTGCCGCGCCGTCAGCCGTACGCCCGACAATCTGCGCGCCGCCATCGGCACAAACGCGCCAGTCGAGATCGTCGGTGCGGACGCCGCAGACCCTCAGACGCTCCGCGACGCATTCGAGGGATCCACGCAACTGTTCCTCGCCATGGCCAACAGCCCGCGTCAAGCCGGGCTGGAGACCAACGTGATAGACGCTGCAGCCCACTGCGGGGTACGGCACGTGGTCAAACTCTCCGCCCCAGCAGCCGAGCCCGCCTCACCGGTGGCCATCTCGCGCAGCCACTGGCGGGTCGAGGAACACCTGGCGAAAACCGAAATGACGGCTACGCTGCTCCGGCCCTACGCATTCATGCAAAAGCTGCTCCTGAACGCCCCGGCGATCGCCGAGGGCGTACTCATCGGGGCCATGCGCGAGGCACCCTGTAACTACATCGACGTCCGGGACATCGCCGACGTCGCCGCCGAGACCCTCCTGCGCCCCAGCCTTGCCGGCGCCACCTACACCCTGACCGGCCCGCAGGCCTTCAGCCACCCCGAGCTCGCCCGTCTACTCGGCGAGCTGACCTGCCGCCCCGTTCGCTACATCGACCTGCCGCTGAGCGAGTTCCACAGCCACCTCCTGTCCACCGCACACATGCCGCCCTGGCTCGCCAGCCACGTGGTGGAGATCCAGCAACTGGCCATCGCACGCCCGGAATCCCCCAACGACACCATCGAGACCATCCTCGGCCGCCCCGCCAGGACACTGCACACCTTCCTCCGCGAACATCTCCACACGTTCACCAAGACCGCCTGACCGACCGCCGAACCGTCTGCCAAACAGGGTGGCGGATCCCGGGCCGGTCCAGTCGCCCCTGGCCGAGCTGCGGATGGCACACCTACACCGGTCCGAAGGGCTTTCCACACCGACCAAAGACCCGGATGGTTTGTCTGGGTTCGGACGTGGGGTCGAGCACATGTTCAGCACGGTGGGGTTCGAAGTGGTCCCGCACCCTGGTGGCTGGTTTCAGGTGCGGCCCTGCGTAGACGGCGTGGACCTGGTCGCCAAGCACTGCTCTGACGATGGGTACGGCATCGACGCCGAGATCCTCTTCCCTATGTCCGGACCGGGTCCACTGGTCGAGACACGGGCCGGACGGCAGGTCGACCTGGGTGAGCCCGAATGCAGCGGCGGGTGCTGCGGGTACCTCGCAGTCTTCATCAGATTCCAGGAGATCCGCATCGAGTGGGCGAACCGCCACCTTCCCCACGCGCCCGACGAGGCCCCACCCGCCGTGTGGTCCGATGTCGACCAATACGCCAGCGCCGTCGCCGCGGTCACCCCCGGATCCTGGCGCGCCATCCCTCGACCCGAACCACGCCCCAGGGCATGGCCGGCGAAAGCCGCGATCAGGGACGGACGGAGGGCCAGGAAGGAGCTGTGACGGGCGGACACCCGACGCTGTCCGCAATGACACGCCCGTCCCCACCGACGACGACTTCCCGGCATGGGAGACGTCCGTCAGGAGAGGTCGGGCGTCGGGCCGGCAGCCGACGGGCCCTGCCGGGGATCGAGCTGCGTCGCCTGCACGGCGGCTGCTCGCGCGGCGGTGGCGAGGTAGGTGATACGAAGGGTGCCGGTGGCAGGTTCGCGGTCGACGAGCACCTCGACGCCGTAGACCGACTTGATCAGATCCGGGGTCAGCACGCTCTGCGGGGCACCCGACGCGACCACCTGCCCGCGCTGGAGGAGGACGAGGTGGTCGCAGTACCGCGCGGCGAGGTTGAGGTCGTGCAGGGCGACGACGCTGGTGACGTCCAACGAGGCCAGCAGGTCCAGGAGTTCCAGCTGGTGACGGATGTCCAGGTGGTTGGTGGGCTCGTCGAGCAGGATTTCCCGGGGCTCCTGCGCGAGGGCGCGGGCGAGTTGGGTGCGCTGCTTCTCGCCCCCCGAGAGGGTGTGCCAGCTCCGGTCCTGCCGGCCGGTGAGGTCGGTCCGCTCCAGCGCCGCGTCGACGATCCGCCTGTCGTGCTCGCCGAGGGCGTCGAAGCGGCCGCGGAAGGGTGTGCGACCGAGCTCCGCGACCTGGCGGACAGTGACGTGGTGGTGGGCGGAGACGTCCTGCTCGACGACGGCGAGCCGTCGGGCCAGCACGCGGCGGCCGAGCTCCTGGAGGCCGGTGTCGTCGTAGCGGACGGTTCCGGAATCGGGGCGGCGCAGTCCCGCGAGCAGGCGCAGCAGCGTCGACTTGCCGGAGCCGTTGGGGCCGAGGAGACCGGTGACCCTTCCGTCGTGAGCCGCCATGTCAATGCCGTCGAGGAGCCGTTGGCCCTTGACCGACCAGGAGAGGCGGGTAGTGGTGATGCGGCCCATCAGGACTCCAGACGCTTCAGGACCAGCGCGAAGGCGGGCGCCCCGAGAAGTGCGGTGATGACGCCGGCGGGCAGCTCGTGGGGCGAGAAGGCCGTGCGTGCGAACACGTCCACCCAGATGAGGAAGACGGCGCCGGCGATCGCGGACAGGGGAAGGAGGGAGCGGTGCGTCGGACCGGCCAGGATGCGGACGGCATGCGGGATGAGCAGGCCGATGAAGCCGATCGCGCCGGAGGCCGCCACGGCGGCCGCCGTGATGACGGAGGTCAGCACCATGAGCCAGACGCGGGCCGCGGTGACGTTGATCCCCAGAGCGGCCGCGGAGTCCCACCCGAAGGTGAAGGCGTCGAGGGCGGGCGCGAAGAACTGCACGGCGACCACGCCGACCAGGATGATCACGACGGTGACCGTCACGCCTTCCCACCGGGCGCCGCCAAGGGTGCCGAGCAGCCAGTAGGTGAAGCCTCGGGTGGAGTTCGCGTCCCCGCTGACCATGAGGACGACCGATGTGACCGCGGCAAAGAATTGGGACACGAGTACGCCGGTGAGCACCACGCGGGAAGGGCTGGCGACGCGCCCCCCGCCGAGCAGGGCCAGCAGCAGGCCGAAGGAGACCAGGCCACCGACGAATGCTCCGGTCGACAAGGAGACGCTTCCGCCGATGCCCAGCAGGAGCACGGCGACCGCGCCGGTGGAGGCGCCGGAGGAGACCCCCAGCAGGTAGGGGTCGGCCAGCGCGTTTCTGGTGACCGCCTGAAGCACCGTGCCCGAGACGGCCAGGGCCATGCCGACGGCGGCGGCCAGCAGGACGCGCGGGAGTCGGGACTCCCAGATCAGTGCGTCATGGAGACCCGGCAGGGGCGGGGTGGGGGCGATGCCGCCCAGACCGATGTGCCGGAGGATCGTGGAGACCACGTCAAGAGGCCGGATGTCCGCGCTCCCGAACAGCGAAGCGGCGATGACCGACACCAGCAGCGCGGCCACAGCCAGGAACAGAAGCGCAACCGTGGGTACACTCCGCCGGCGCACCGGAGCCCCCGCACCGTTGCCGGTCGGGGCTTCGGTGCGCGCGGCGGACTTGTGTGAAGTCGTCGTCATGATGTGGACGGGTCACCCGAGCTTGTTCAGGCCGTCGGCCAGCGCGGGGACGGCTGACGCGCTGCCGTAGCCGGGATCCATGTGGCTGCCCGGGATGGTGATGAACCGGTCGCCCTTCACAGCGTCGAGCTTGCTAGTGAGGGGGTCCTTCTTGAGGAGAGCGATCTTCTCCTTGGCGGTGTCGTTGGGTTCGCCTCGGGTCAGGTCGGCCAGGATGATGACGTCGGGGTTGCGGGCCGCGACCTCGTCCCAGCTGACCTCGGCCCACTTGGTCTTGGCGTCGGCGAAGATGTTCTCGACTCCGACGAGCTTGGAGATGTGCTGGGGCAGACCTCCGGGACCGGCAGCCCACGGAGTGCCCTCGTAAGTGGAGTAGAACCACATCACCCTCAGCGGGTTGTCCCGCTTCTTGACGGCGCCCACCGCCTTGTCCACGACGGCCTGCTGCTCGGTCGCCAGCTTCTCCCCGGCTTCGGGCACGCCCATGATCTTGCCCAGCCGGCGGTACTCCTCGAACAGCATCGTGAAGTCCGCGTCCGCCACGCTCTCGTGGTACGCGCAGTCGAACTCGGTCAGGTACGTAGGCACGCCAAGATCGTGGAGCTGCTTGCGTTCGCCGGACTGCTCCTTGGTGAACATGCTCGCGAAGGAGCCGTAGACGAAGTCCGGCTGGGCTTCCAGCAACTTCTCGTGCTTGATCTCCGCCCCGGGCGCGGACAGGACCGGGATCTTCTCGTACTGATCGGCGATCGCGGGCGGCGTCTTCTCGATCTCGTAGCCCGTTCCGGCGATCCGGTCGCCCACCCCGAGGTGGATGAGGATCTCGGCGGCGGTCTGGTTGAGCGTCACGACCTTCTTCGGTGCGGCCCCGTAGGTCACGTCCGTGCCGCAGTTCTTGAGGGTGAACGGGTAGGTGGCCGCACTCGCCTCCGTTGCCGCCGCCTTGCCGTCGGCAACGGAGGAGGAGTCGCCGGCACATCCCGCGAGCGCGAACATCGCCAGGGCCGTACCCATTATGGAAATCGTTTTCGTTTTCATCGGCTGCAGAGTACCAAGTCGTTCGAAGGGGCAGAAGAGATGGTTGCGGGAACGGTCCCGACGTCGGCGTGGGGCACGTTCGCGGCGCTACCGCAGCATCGCGGCCAGCCGGCGGACGACCTGTTCGTCGAACAGACTGTTGGCGGCCATCCAGTCGTCGTTGAACACGGTGTCCAGGTACTTGTCACCGCCATCGCAGACCAGCACGACGATGGTGGTCCCCGGCTCCGCGCTCTGGGCCTGCTGCAGGGCCTTGTACACCACGCCGCCCGCCGAACCTCCGATCAGGAGGCCGAAGTTCCTCGCGAGGTAGCGGCAGGTCTCGAAGGCTTCCGCGTCGCTGACCTTGATCCCCTGGTCGAAGACCTCGTAATCGACGACACCGCCGATCTCCGAGCCCGCCGGCGTACCGGTGCCGGACTGGTGGTAGGGCGCGCCCTGGCCGCCGAAGACGACGGACCCGACCGGCTCGACGCCGATGATCTTCAGCTCGGGGATGCGTTCCCGCAGGAAGCGGCCGGTGCCGCAGAGGGAGCCACCGGTGCCGACGGCCCCGTACAGGTAGTCGATGTCGTCGCCCAGGTCGTCGTGGAGTTCACGGGCGAGTGGCCGGTAGCCGTTGGGGTTGCCCTGGTTGCGGTGTTGCGCGGTCCAGTAGGCGCCGTGTTCGGCAGCGAGGCGCTTGGCCGTGGTGTCGCGTTCGGCGGTGGCGAGGCCTTCCTCGTCCCCGGCGACGTTGAGGATGTCGGCGCCGTAGGCGAGCATGCCGCGGAGCTTGTCCGTACTGGAGTGGTTGTCGACGACGGCGGTGAACTTGTATCCGCGTTCGGCGGCGATGAGCGCCAGGCCGAGTCCGGTGTTCCCGGAGGTGGACTCGACCAGCCACCCACCGGGGGCCAGAAGCCCCGCCTCCTCCGCCTCGTCGACCATGTTCCTGGCCATCCGGATCTTGGCGGTTCCGGTGGGGTTGAACTGCTCCAGCTTCAGCAGGACGGTCGCCCCGCCTTCCGCGACGGGCAGCTTGAGCAGGGGCGTTCGCCCGATCAGGTCGGATATCTTGCTCGTGATCACGGCTTGTCCTTCGCACAGATCTCGGTCAGACACCGGACGAAGACGTCGTTGTCCCCGGGGGTCGACAGCGAGGCTCGGATGTAGGTCTCGTATCCCGGCTCGCGCCACGCCTTGACGATGATCCCGGCACGGTGCAGCTCCCGGGCGACATCGTCGGCGGGGCGGCCGGTGTCGATGAAGAGGAAGTTGGTCGAGGACGGGACCACGCGCAGCCCCGCTTCGCTCAACCGGTCGGTGACCCTTGCGATCTCCAGGACGGTGAGGCGGACCGTCTCCGCCAGGTGTGCGTGGTCCCCCAGCGCGGCGATCGCGGCTTCCTGGGCCGGATGGTTCACGTTGTACGGGGTACGGACCCGGTCCAGGGCCTGGATCAGGGCCGGATCGGAGGCGACGCCGTACCCGACGCGGACGCCGGCCAGGCCGTAGGCCTTGGAGAAGGTGCGCAGCACGATCCACGGCCGGTCCAGTTCGCGCAGGGCTTCCAGCCCGTCGGGATAGCCGGGGTGGGACCGGGCGTACTCGCCATAGGCCTCGTCGAGCACCAGCAGGGCCGACTCCGGTAGGGCGGCCACGATCTGCGCCAACTGGCCGGCGTCCAGCATCGAGCCGGTGGGGTTGCACGGGTTGGCGAGGAAGACGAGCTTGGGGCCCGCCGCGAGCGCGTCGCACCAGGCGTCCGGGTCGAACCCGAACCCGGCGGTGACCGGGACCTTGTGGACCCGGGCGCCCATGACGCGGGGGAAGGTCTCGTGCAGGCTGAAACCGGGCGCCTGGGTGACCACCAGATCACCAGGGTCGAGGACAGCCTGGCAGAGCAGCTCCAGGATGTTCTCCGAGCCGTTGCCGAGCACGACCCGGTCGGGCGGCACGTCCAGACTCGCTCCGACGGCCTCGGCGAGACGCCGCCCAGTGGGGTCGGGGTAGCGGGAGACGCCGTGGGCCAGGGCCCTGCGCACGGCTTCGGTGACCGCCGGGGAGACCTCGAACGGGTTCTCGTTGTTGGACAGTTTGATGACGCGGCCGGAGCCGCTGAGGGCGGCCACCTCCTCCGGGTCGGCGCCGGGATCGTAGCGAGGTAGACCCGCCACCTCCCTGCGTATCAGGGAAGTGGAAGGGGTCGGCGTGAGGACGGGGTTCATGACTGCTCCGGTTGCGTGACGGGTGCGCCGGACTTCTCCCGCAGGAGCCGGTCGACGCGGCGCAGGAAGGCGATCAGCAGGAGGGTGGCGGTGGCCGCGAGGCCGATGGTCTGGCCGGTCCAGACGCCCTCGACACCCCAATCGGCGGTGACCCCGAGCAGGTAGCCCGCGGGCAGACCGATCAGCCAGTAGCCGACGAGGGAGATCCGGAAGGGTCCGGCGGTGTCGCCGACGCCGCGCAGGATGCCGTTGCCGATGTTCTGGGTCGCGTCGAAGACCTGCATGAGGGCGGCGATCAGCAGACCGCTCACGGTCAGCGCGATGATGTCCGCGTTGTCGGCGTGCTCGGCCGAGAGGAACAGAGACACCATCGCCTCCGGTGCCACCAGGTACACGACGGCGACCAGCAGCGTCGCGATCACGCCCCAGGCGATGCCGAGCAACCCCATCCTGCGGGCTTCCTGGTAGTCGCCGCCGCCGTCGGCCTCGCTGATGAGGATCGACGCCGCGTGCGAGATGCCGGCGGAGATCATGAAGACGATGTAGACGATCTGGTTGAGCACCGTCTGCGCGGCCAGGGCCTCGACTCCCAGTGAGCCGACGACCAGGGTGAGCACGCTGAAGAAGCCGGCCTCCGAGGCGTAGGTTCCGGAGATCGGCAGGCCGAGGCGCCAGACCGACCGGACAGCGTCCCCGTTCCAGCGCCGTGCGTCGGGCGAGGTGAGGTACGGGCGCAGGCTGCTGTCGCGCAGGATCACCGCGCCGAATGCCACGAATGCCAGCAGAAACACCGTGACAGTGGCGATCGCAACACCGACGAAGCCAAACTCGGGCAGTCCGAACTTCCCGTAGATCAGAACGTAGTTCAGACCGATGGTCAGGCCGACCGAGGCCAGCGTGATGGCCAGCAGCGGACCGGGCCGCTTGAGGCCGGTGGTGAAGTGCCGCAGGTTCTGGAACCACAGACAGGGCAGCATGCCCGGAGCCAGGACCATCAGGAACTCGCCCGCCCTGTCGACCACCGTCCGATCCTGGCCCAGCAGGACGAGCAGCGGGCCGATCAGCAGCAGGGCCGCGCAGAACACCACACCGCACACGGTCGCCCAGAAGAAGCCCGCGAACAGAAGCGCGCCGACTCGTTTCCTGTCCTCGCGCACCTGGGCCTCGGCCACCAGGTTGCTGACCCCGGTCACCAGGCCCGTCCCAGTGGTGCGCAACTGGTTGAACAGCGCGATGGCCAGACCGGCGGCGGCGATCTCGACCGCGCCGAGCCTGCCCAGCATGACGATGTCGACCGTGGTCAGCGCGACATAGGCGAAGTTGGTCAGGATCAGCGGGAACGCGAGCTTGAGCAGCGCACGCGAGTTCTTGACCCCCCAGGCGGCCCCGGGCGCCCCCTCGGACCCCGTACTGGCTGTGTCGGTCGTCTCGGTACTCACCAGAAGTTGACCTTTTCCCCGCGCCCGGCCGCTCGCGCGAGGTCGGCTACGTACCGTCCCAGCGCGGCGTCGGTGACCGCCATACCGCTGTTGTAGGCGAACACCACGTCGTCCGGACGGCGCCGGGGGGGTGCCAGGCCGAGCAGGATGTCCGGCAGCTGAGCGTCGACCGACGGCAGGCTTCCGTCCTCGCCTCGCAGGTCGTCGCAGGTGGCGTGCATCTGGGCGGTGTCGGTGGCGATCCGGTAGTCCGCTCCGTGGCACACGTCGACGTGCACGCCGTACCCGAGCAGCACGGCGACCGAGCCCGGCTTCATCCAGTCGCGCCGGACCTCTTCCGTGGCGGACAGGCCGGCGGCGCCGATCACGACGTCCGCTTCACCAGCGGCCTCCCGAAGGTCCTTGACGATCTCGACCTCGCGGCCGTCGACACTGTCCTGGACTGCGCGCAGACCGTCGGGGTACGTGCCGAACACCTGCAACCGCTCCAGCTCCGGCATGGCCGCCACCAGCATCGGCAGGGCCGACTGCCCCTGGACACCGGTGCCGACGACGAGGGCGGTCCGTGCGTCGGGGCATGCGGAGCGGGCGAACAGAGCGGTGGTGGCCGAGGACCGCAGGGGCCCGAGCTTCACCACGTCCATGAGCGCGATGGGAGCACCGGTGGTGTCGTCGACGAGGAAGACGAACGAGTGGAACCGGTAACTGTCCCGGCTGCGGCGCGGATCGAACTCGTAGACGGCCTTGAAGCAGACGGTGCCGCTGCCGCCGTCCCTCGCCACCATCGAGTAGCTCAGCGAGCGGTGGCCGGGATCGTCGATGATCGTCTTGACCGGGTTGTTCGAGCCGCCTTCGCGCAGCGCGCGGTAGGCCTGCTCGACGACCGCGATCACCTGCCGGCGGTCGAGGTCCAATCCTTCCTGCTGTGCTTGCGGCAACAGCCACAACTGCCCGGGCGGGGCATAGCTCGGGGACATGCGGGTTCTCTCCTTGGTAGGGGCGTGCTCGAATCGGTTTTTGGGTCTCATCGGATTCCGTCCAGCCGCCAACGCGGCGTGGTCCCGTCGTCGCCCAGTCGGACGACGACCTTCGACGGCAGAGGGGCGTCGTGGAAGGGTGACTCGTTGGAGTCCATCTGGTACCCGGCGGTGTTGAGGTAGACGAGGTGGTCACCGCGCCGTACGGGCCGTGGGAAGCCGATCTTCCGCCAGGTCACCAGGTCGCTTTCCAGGCAGGTCGACCCCGCGACACAGGCCGGGAACATCTCGTCGGCGGCCGACCGGGCGGACATCAGCAGCGGGTCGGGGAGGTAGTCGCTGTTGAACCACTGCTCGGAGAGGCTGAAGCTGCTTCCGGTGACGGTGACGATCGCGTACCCGTCGGACTCCCTCCGGTCGTCCACCTGCTGTACGCGGAACAGCGTGAATCCCGCTTGATCCAGCAGGGCCCGGCCGGGCTCCACCACGAACCGGATACCGTGGCGCCCCGCCTTCGCGGCGAGGCTTTCGCCGCTCTCGACCGGGTGCTCCATGATCGCGCGGACCGCCTGGTCGGCGGGCTGGCCGCCGTACGGGTAGAAGTCCTCGAAGTCCTTGGACGCGTGATAGTGGGCCGGTTCGTTCTGTACGAGGAACTCGTTCCAGAGCCGTGGCTCGACGTAGCGGACCGGCAGTCCGCCGCCGATGTCGACCAGTTCGGCGGTCGTTGAGCCGCGCCGCCGAGCATCGAGGCAGTGCTCGATCATCTCGTTCGCCGCCGTCGCGCGTTCCGCGCTGGAGTAGCCGTTGAGGTGGAAGGAGAAGCCTCGGAGGCTGATGTGTTCCGCGAGATCCGCGCACAGACCGACTGCGGCCCCCCGCTCGGTAGCGGACATTCCGAAGCGGCTTCCCGACTGGCCGGCGGTCCGGGACCGCAGCAGCACCGCGACCTGTCGCCGTGCGAGGCGGGCGGTCGCGGCGAGCCGACGGAGTTCGCTGGTCGAGTCGACGGCGACCAGGCAGCCGTGCTGAACGGCGAGAGCGTGCAGCGTCTCGTCCTTCTCCGGTCCGGACACACCGATCCGGTGTCCAGGCACTCCGCCGGCCAGCGCCTTGATCAGTTCGGGGGTGCTGGCGACATCAACCCCGACACCAAGGGCGGCAGCCGAACTGACGAAGCAGTCGGCCTTGTTCGCCTTTTTGGCAAAGAGGATCTCGGCATCGGCACCTGTCTCGGCGAACGCCCGGCGAAGCCTGACGACGTTCTCCTCGAACACCTGGGGCAGCACGACGTGCAGGGGGGACCCCAGGCCGCCGAGGAGGTCGACCAGCAGGGCACGGTGATCCGCCAGGAGCGTGGAGACGATGGGATGCCTGAGTGCGGTGAGCGCGAAGGGCCGGAATACGGCCGCCGGACGCTCCAGCACGTGTCGTGAGATGAGCACCCCGTACTTCTATACGATTATGACACCCATTTTCAATAGGGGTCGTGAGGGGCCTCCGCGTTACGTGACGGAATGGGCGCTTTCGTCCCCAGCCGGGCTTCGGCGCCCGGTAGGGCTCGCATGCCGTCCGGAGCGCCTGGCGGACGGCAGGTACCGGCGTGCCGGACCGTCTCGCCGAGGCTTCGCGGCACGCGGGGATCCGAGACGCTGGCCGTCATGTCGCAGCGCATGCTGCCCGAGCCTCGGCAGCTCACCCGGCCCGTCGCCGTATCACCGTCCCTCCGGCGCCAGCTGGCCGACTGCTGGGTGGATGTGGCGAACGGCGGAGGCGCGGCATCGGCAGCCTCGATCCGGCGCTGTGCCGCTTGCTCGTCGCCGATTCCGAGGGAACGCTCGCCGGCTGGCTGGTTCTCCGGCGCGATCCGCATCCTCTGAGGTGCCGGGCGACTGGCTGGCCGATACGGCCGCGGGCGTCGTCGCCCACGGCTCCGGCCCCCGTACCGGCAGCGTGGTGTGCGAGCACTTCGTACGGTGGCCAAGGCGCTCGGGGGCTGGGTGGCGCCCACTCAGATCGCCGCCTGCCCAGCCGGCTTCGTCGCCGGCCCGCCGGCCCGCCGGCCCGCCGGGCACGCCCCCGGTTCCCGACGGAGCTCTCCTCCAGCGCTGCCACGCCCTCGCAACGGAACACCACCGCTGCGCAACGATGCTCCGCGCCCCGGCCCCCCAGCCCATCTGACACGCTCCGGACCCCGGGCGACGGCTTCGCGCCGCGCCCGGGGTCCGGGCTGTGTCGGGCTCGTGTCGGGCGCGGTGCCGTCGCCGAAAGGCCGCGGGGCCCCCGGGCCGGTAAAATGGTGCGTGAACGTCGTCGCGCCCGGGGAACGCGCAATTCACTTCCGCCGACAGCAGGAGTTGGCGCCATGAGCAACGTCGTGACGAGGGCCGTGGCAGTCGCCTCCGCCGCCCTCCTGGCAACCACCGGCGCCGTGGTCGGCGCCAACCAGGCGTCGGCCCTCCCGAGAACCCCGACCTGCCAGGTGGCCGACCTGGACCTCTCCGTCGGGGATCCGGACGGATCCGCCGATTCGCTGCACTACCCGATCGTGTTCACCAACACCTCGACCCGTACGTGTGCGTTGCGCGGATACCCGGGCGTCAGCGTGGTGGACGTACGGCACCGCCAGATCGGCGCCTCTGCGATCCGCACCGGCGAGCCCGTGCGCACGGTGGTCGTCTTCCCGGGTGACACCGTGACCGCCGTCTTCCGCACCAACAGCTCCGATGTCGCGCAGAGTTGCCGGCCGTGGTCGACGTACCTCAAGGTCTACCCGCCGAACAGCTTCCAGGCCGTGCAGATCCCCTACCGCGTGCAGCTGTGCGGAATGTTCGAGATAAGTCCGGTAGAAGCCGATTGACGGGGTCTACGGGGCACGTGGGAGAGGACTACGGCGCTACTGCCTACCGGGCCACCGGGCTACGAGGAACGCCGGATCCCGTTCACGAAGGCGGTCAAGCGCTCCGCGTAGGCCTCCGGATGGCTGATGTGGGGGATGTGGCCAGCTCCTTCGAAGGTGTGCGTGTCGGCCTGCTCGTCCAGGAAGGTGGGCGCGTTGGCGACGAAGGTGTCGCGGATCCGTTCCGGAAGCTGTTCCCAGCCCCCGGGGCCGAAGGCCACCTCCTCCACGAACTGACGTGCTCCCGCGAGCACCTCGTCCGCCCGCAGCCGTTCCAGGACCGACCTGATCTTCTGCTCTGTGGCCACCACCAGCGGCTGCAGCTCGGCGGAGTCGGCCACGATGCCCAGGAGCGGGGGTTCGTGGGCGACGATCCCGCGGAAGAGCTCGGGCCGCCGGGAGGCCGAGCGTGGTCGAGGCCCCGAACGAGTTGCCCGCCACGTAGGCCGGTGCGAACCCCAGGGTCCCCATGAGCGCGGCGAGGTCCTCTTCGTCCTCGAACCGGGATCCCTGCGCCGCCGGGCGCTCGCTCTGGCCGTGCCCCCTCCGGTCGACCAGGACCAGCGGATCACCGTCCCCGCCGGCCTCGTAGAAGAGTCCGACACCGTTCACTTCGACCCGCGACATGCCCGGTCTCCTCACCGAAGGCCCGGCGGACGAAGGGCAGGGGACGACAGCCGTTCCCGGCGCCGAGTGAGGGCACCAGCGGGATCAGCTCCACGTTCGGCTCCCGGGCGGCCAGCGCACGCAGCGCCTCGAGCTTCACGTCGGACTCCGTGCCGACGGCGGCCAGGAGGGCGAGCAACTGCTCGTCGCCCAGCCCGCCGAGGGACGGTCTCGGGGTGCGCTCCGGACCGGGCACCTCGATCCCGAACCGGTGCCACGGCTCGCGGGACCAGCAGCAGCCCTTCCGTGCCGCGGGAGCGACGGTGGTCAGAGAGTCGTCCAGGCTGGCCGCCCCCGTGCAGTCACCCCTGTGAGGCGGAGTGCGGCGGCACTGCGCAGGCCGTACAAGCCGAACCCGAGGCCCGGTGACACTGTCCGCCACGCCGGCTGTTCCGTCAGTACACGAGCTTGTAGGTCACGTCCTTGGGGACCGGATACGGTGCGGTGTCGGTGTAGAGGAGCCGGATCGTGGTGAAGCGCTGGACTTCGGGGTGCTCGGGCCAGGAGTCCGGATTACTCAAGGTGACTGTCACTGGGTACGCCCGGAAACGGCCGACCGCGCAATACGGACGGCAGTCGTTCACCATGTCGGTGCCGGTGGCCGTCGCTGTCCGCGGCCCCCAGCTGTCCCAGCGGAGTTCGACGAGCCGGTTGTTCCCGTCGCCGCAGGCCAGGAGGTATTCCTCGGGACGCACACGGGCCTGCGAGAAGCAGTCGACGACCACCACTGGATCCAGGGTCCGGGTCGATGCCGTTCCACCACTGTGCGCGGAGGCCGGAATCACGGCAGCCGTCATGGCAGCGACCGTGCACACCAGGATGATCATCCGCACCCCGCGCCGGAATGCGCGTACGGGGCGGCCAGTACCTGAAACGTTCACGGAGGGCCTTCCTCGCCACTCTGCCCACTGCCGGTATTGCGGCCTCTCCCCCAGCTTCCCCCATGCGTGCGAACCGCGCAGGTGCTGGGAATCGTGCCGGGCCGTAGCGATGCAGGGTACTCAGAGAGCGCTTCCCGTTCTCTGGAAGATCGTTTCCCGCCGTCCGAGGGGCAGGGCCTGAGGGCATCGTCGTCGGCCTGCCCCGGCGACCCGGTCGACGGCCCGGAGGGGGCCGGACGCGGGCAGGGCTCCGGGCCAGTCACGTCGCTATGCGGTCCTGTCGGCGGCGGCCAGGGCCCGGAGTTCGGCGGCGGCTTCGAGCTGGCGGGGGTGGTTCAGGCGGACCAAGGCCTCGTGTGCGGCGGTCAGGGTGGTGCGGGCTTCGTCGGGGCGGGCGAGGTGGCGCAGGACGATGCCGAGGTCGAGCCGGGCCGGTTCGCTCCAGGCGGGCATCCGGGCATTCTCGAAGTGGTCGAGCGCGAAGCTCAGCGGGGCAACCGCTTCCTCCCACCGTCCCAGCGCGGCCAGGTCGTTTCCGAGGTGCTGCCGGCTCGACGCGAGGTAGATACCGATCACCTGGTGCGGCTCGCCCGGGAGGCCGGCCAGGCTGCGGGCTTCGCTGTGCCGGTGGATGGCCAGAGCCTCGGCGGCGCGGCCGGCCTGGCGCAGGAGCTTGCCCAGCAGGTTGAGGGCACTGAGCTCGGCCAGGCGGCTCTCGACGCCGCTCTGGAGCGCGAGGTGTTCGGCGGCTGCCCGGAACCCGTCGATGGCCTCGTCGCTCCGGCCGAGCCGGTGCAGCGCACCGGCCGCGTAGCCCATGGCCCAGCCCACCTGGAGCTGGTCCCCGGTCTCACGGGCCACGTCCAGCGCGGCCCGGGCGGTGGTGAGCGCAGCGGCGTGGTCGCAGAGGCAGGCGTTGTACGCCCAAGCCAGGTAGTTCAGCTGGACGGCCTCCTCGCGCCTGCTGCCCAGGGCGCGGGCCGAGTCGGCACCGCGCTGGAACACCTCCGTCCACTGCTCCCAGTGCATGGTCCAGTCAGAGAACCAGTGCATCGCCTCGGCCGCGTCGACCACCTGCCGGTGGTCGCCGGCCGCCTGGGCGCGCCGCAGGGCGTGGAGCCACTGGGCGCGTTCGTGCTCCAGCCAGGCGCGGGCCTCGTCGGGACCGGCGGGCGCGGTGGCCGGGTCGGGGTCGCCTTCGGCGGCGGTGCCGGGCGCGGGCGGGTGGTCGGCGTCGAAGTGCAGGGCGGCGGCAGTGGCCCGGCGCAGGGCCCAACAGGCGGCGCGGTCCTCGGCGGCGGCGATCTCCTGGGGTCCGTCCTCCTCGGCCAGCTGCTCGGCGGCGAACAGGGCGAGCAGGTCGTGGAAGCTGTACCGGTCGGCGGTGGGATGGGGCTGGAACAGGCCGGCATCGGTCAGGTCCTGGGCGCAGCGGGCGGCCTGGCGCCGGGACAGGCCGGCCAGCAGAGCGGCGGTCTCGGGGCTGAAGTCGGGGCCGGCCGCTAGGGCGGAGCGGCGGAAGACGGTACGGGCCGGTGGGCTCAGCTGCCGGTAGGACAGCGCGAAGGCGGCCCGTACCTCCAGCGAGCCGGCCCGCAGCGCGTCCAGCCGGTCGCCCTCCTCGGCGAGCTGGCCGACGAGCTTGGCGATCCGGTCGCCGGGCCGGGCGGCGAGGCGTTGTCCGGCGATGCGGACGGCCAGTGGGAGGTGGCCGCAGAGCCCGGCGAGGTCACGGGCGGCCTGCGCCTCCCGGCCGACCCGCTCGGGGCCGATGATGCGGGTGAGCAGTTCCACCGCCTCTTCACGCCGCAGCAGGGCCAGCTCGACACGATGCACCGCTTCGAGACCGGCCAGGGCCTGGCGGCTGGTGACGAGCGTGAGCGAGGTGCCTTCGCCGGGCAGCAGGGGCCGTACCTGGTCCTCGTCGGCCGCGTTGTCGAGCACGAGGAGCACCCGCCGGTCGCGCAGGACGGAGCGGAGCAGGCCGCTGCGGTCCTCGGTGTCGGCAGGTACGGCGTCGGCGGCGATGCCGAGGGCACGCAGCAGGCGGGCGAGCGCGTCGGCCGGGAGGGTGGGCTGCGGGTCCATGCCGCGCAGGTCGACGTAGAACCGGCCGCCCGGGAAGTGCGGCGCGAGGGCGTGGGCGGCGTGCACGGCGAAGGCGGTCTTGCCCAGGCCCGGCTGGCCGTTGATCACGGCGACCGGCGGGTGGTCGGGGCCGGTCTGCTCGGCCAGTGCCGCCAGTCGCGCCAGGGCGGGGCCGCGGGCGGTGAAGTCGCGGAGGTCGCGGGGCAGCGCCAGGGTGTGGTGCGGGGCGGACTCCGGCGGGGGTGCGCTCGCCGCGGGACGGTTGCCGGGGGCTGCGGACTCGTGCGGCGCACCCTCCCCCGCCGACCGGCCGGCTGCCTGCGCGTAGGGCTGCTCCCGGGACCGGCGCGGGCGGGGCCGCCCCAGGCTGGCGGCCCGTTCCAGTTCCCCGGTACCGGCGGCGTCCAGGCCCAGTGCCTCGGCCAGCGCCCCCACTGTGCGCCGCTGCGGTCCCCGGGACCGGCCGCGCTCCATGTCCGACAGGGCCCGCACGCTCACCTTCGCGGCGTGCGCCAGTTCCTCCTGGCTGAGCCCGGCGGCCGTGCGCAACCGGAACAGGTGCTCGCCGAACCCGCCGGTGGCCGGTGTGTCCGTGCCCATGTCCGTGTGTCCCCCGTACTGCGCGGACCGGCAGGAATGCCGCATCCGTCCCGGCAGAAGTATGCCGGACCGCACTTCTGCCGGTGGAACCACCTGGTCCGGATCCACTTCGGCGCGATTGGCTGGGGGCGTCCGATCCGGGGACCCGACCAACCCCGGCCGACCGGTCCGTCGCGGCGCCGCAGCGTCCTCGCCTGCGGGTGCCGCGCCGGGCTCCGGGGACCTTCGTACATCGGCTCGCCGCCGTACCGCACCGTGGACGCCGGCGGCCGCTTTCCACCAGGGGACATTCACAATGAGATCCAGAGGTGCCGTGCCTCGTCCGGGAGCCTTCCGCCGCGCCCGCCTGCTGCGCCTGCTCGTCCTGCCGGTGCTCCCGCTCCTCGTCCTGGCCTCGATGCTGACAGCGCCCACGACGGCGGAGGCGGCGAGCAGCAAGTACGGGAATTCGCGCTACCACCAGTGGTCGTGGGTGACCACGCACAACGCCTACGCCAACAGCGACATCAACTTCCCCGTTCCGCCGAACCAGTCGCAGAGCATCAAGAACCAGCTCGAGGGCGGCGTGCGCGGGCTGATGCTCGACACCTACGACCCGAGCGGCACAGCGCCCGTCGAGATGTGCCACGGTGGCACGGGTTCTTGCTACGAGGAGTTCAAGTCCGGGATCCTGACCATCGTCAACTTCCTGCAGAAGAACCCTCAGGAAGTGGTGACGGTCTTCCTGGAGAACTACGCCAGCCAGCAGACGCTCAGCAAGACGATCACCGACATGCTGGATGCCAAGGGTGCCGGCAACATGCTCTTCGACCAGGACGACTGGGGCATCAACACCAACGACTGGCCCCGCCTGCGCGACATGGTCGCCGCCAACCAGCGCCTGGTGATCTTCCAGGACAGCTGGAGCGACCTGTCCGTCGGCTCCGGCACCCTGATGTACACCTGGACGCACACCGTGGAGAACCGGTACAGCTACGGCCAGGGGCAGCCGTACGGCTGCGATGCGCGTGGGGGTAGCCGGCCCCTGAACCAGAACCCCATGCCGGGGACGAGCAAGCTGACCCCGCTGTTCACCATGAACCAGTTCAGCTCGGACAGCATCAACCCGAGGCTGGCCGCCAATGCCAACAACGGGGCCAAGCTCAAGAGCCGGATCGAGGAGGCCTGCCGGCCCGCCGCGGGCCGCAACCCGAACTTCGTGGCGGTAGACCACTACCAGGTCTCCGACAACTCGGGCCACACCCCGGTGTCCGTGGTCGCCGAGCTCAACCGCGACAACTACGTCTTCGAGCCCGACCCAGCGGTGTGGATCGTCAGCGACTCCAAGCAGTACGTCAGCACGTACAACACCAACCGGTGCATGGTGCGCGGTGACGACTTCCCCGACGGCTCCGGCGGCCTGGTCACGCAGCGGGCCTGCGCGAACCCGGCGCCCAGCAGCCACCAGTGGACGGCCACCAAGCCGAACTACGACGGCAAGGGCTACTACTGGATCAAGGCCAACAACGGCTACTGCCTCACCATCCCGTGGAACCTCGGCACGCCGCCCGGTGACGGCACGCAGCTATTCTGGTGGCCGTGCGAGACCCGGTGGTCCTCCGCCACCCAGCTGTGGGAGGTCATGCCGACCAACATCGACAGCAACGGTGTTTCACACGGCTACTACTTCATCAACCAGTGGACCGGCAAGTGCCTGACCCTGGACCCCGCGACGACCGGCGGCAAGGCCGGCAAGGTCACCCAGGCCGCCTGCCCCAAGCGCTGACGCGCCAGGCTGACGGGCCCGGGGGGGGGGGGGGGGGGGGGGGGGGGGGGGGGGGGGGGGGGGGGGGGGGGGGGGGGGGGGGGGGGGGGGGGGGGGGGGGGGGGGGGGGGGGGGG
>NZ_JBVJUY010000038.1:78508-82986 GCF_055604165.1 Streptomyces sp. NPDC037242 | reverse complement strand
GCGACCATCGCGCCCAGGTCCAGGGAGACCAGCCGCTTGTTCTTCAACGACTCCGGGACGTCGCCCTTCACGATCCGCTGCGCCAGGCCCTCGACGACGGCCGTCTTGCCGACGCCGGGCTCACCGATCAGCACCGGGTTGTTCTTCGTACGGCGCGACAGGACCTGGACGACCCGGCGGATCTCCTGGTCGCGGCCGATCACCGGGTCGAGCTTGCCCTCGCGGGCGGCCGCGGTGAAATCGGTGCCGAACTTCTCCAGGGCCTTGTACTGACCCTCGGGATCGGGGGTGGTCACCCGCCGTCCTCCTCGTGCGTTCTCGAAGGCGGCCAGCAGCTTCTTCGCGCTCGCGCCCTGTTGGACAAGGACCTCACCGGCCGCGCCGCCCTTGGCGGCGACGGCGATGAGGAGGTGTTCTGTGGAGAGGTACTCGTCGCCGAGCCTGCCGGCCTGTGCATCGGCCTCGGCGAGTACGGCGAGCAGGTCGCGGGTGGGCTGCGGGGGCGCGACCGTGGAGCCGGTGACGCTGGGCAGGGCGGCCAGCAGCCGCTCCGCTCCGTTGCGCACGGCGGCCTGGTCGGCCTCGGTGGCGGCGAGGAGGTCGGTGACGTTCTCGTTGTCCTCGCCGGCGAGCAGGGCCAGCAGCAGGTGCGCGGGGGTCAGGTCCGCGTGGCCGTCCTTGACGGCCCTGCTGGTGGCTGCGTTCAGCGCGTCCCGGCTCTTGTTGGTCAGCTCGGCATCCACCTGCGACTTCTCCTCTCCGTACGGCTTCATGCGGCGCGTGCACCAGCCATGGATCTGACATGGTCAACGTGCACAAAGTTGAGTCTATTCCACTCAAGGACGGAGCCGTACCCTTCGCGCATGTCCCATGACGTACTCAACCCGACGCCCGAGTACCTCGCCTTCTGGCAGGAGCGGCACGTCTGCACCCTCACCACACCGCGCCCCGACGGCACGCCGCACGTGGTGCCGGTGGGCGTGACGTACGACCCGGAGGCCGGCCTGGCGCGGGTGATCAGCAACAAGCACAGCAAGAAGATCCGCAACGTCCTGGCCGCCCAGGCGGGGCCGCAGGGCGGCGCGCGGGTCGCGGTCTGCCAGATGGAGGGGCGCCGCTGGGCCACTCTCGAAGGGCGCGCGGTGATCCGTACGGACGAGGCCTCGGTCGCCGAGGCGGTACGCCGCTACGCGGAGCGGTACGGGCGGATGCCCTCGCCCAACCCGGACCGGGTCGTCATGGAGATCGCCCTGGACCGGGCCATGGGGCGCGCCTGAGCGGCACCCGGCGGGCTTCGAAGTTGTCCGGTTCAACTACTGGACGCGGACATCACAACGGCGCCATCGTGGTCAGGTCCACGATGGCGCCGTTGTGTGGGGGTAGCGCCTGAGCGATCTGCAACGACGGGGGAATCGCTTCAGGCACTGCGGGGGGTGGCGGTGGTGATATCGGGTTCGAAGAGCTGGTGATCGCGCTGATCCAGATTGACGAAGACCATGCCGTACCTGACCTCGCAGCGGACGGGCTGCGGCGCGCCCCGGGGGCGGCGCAGGCAGCGGTAGGCACGGACGTCTTCGTCCTCCTCGCGAACCACGACGATCGGCTGGCCGAACAGGGTGACCATCAACGAATCGCCGACGTGGGGGATGGCGGTGGCAAGGTCGATGAACTGCCACCCTGAGCGGTACGCGGAGGCCATCTCGCGGCGGAAGCCGCGGTCATCGGGGGTCATGCGGATCCCTCCCCAGAAGGCCCGGTGTGCCCATCCGTGCCGGGCTCGGCGGGCATCGCGTGCCAGCCGGTGTCCGCCTGAACAGAACCCGCACCCTCTGCTCCGGCGCCACCACCTCCCAGTGCCGCATAGGCTGCAATAGTGGAGAAAAGAACGGCAAGCGCCGAGCGAAGCATTCTCTTGTACATGGTCGGCTTCGTCCTCACTTGATGGAATCCTCTCCCCCGCGTGTCAGACGATGGCTCATTTGGGCACGTCAATGCCACAGGCACGATGCATCATGTTCTTGCATGTTCAGGACCCTGGGGGGTGGAGATTTGCCCAATATCAGCATAAATCCGACACATCGCCACCCCGTCACGGAGCTTTGCGACGAAGGCAGGCGGCTCTACGCGGCCGCCCTCAGCGCGGGCCGCGTAGCCCGGGCGGATATCGCGAACGCCCCCTGCTTGCTGGAATTCGCGCTCCTGCACCCAGACCCTGATGACGAAAACTCGCTCCGTCCGGTTCCACCGGCCGTGGCCCTCGCCCAGCGCCTGCATCCCCTGGAGCGGGAGATCCAGGACCGCCGCCGCCATTCGGTCGAACTGACGGACTCCTTCGAACCGTTCATGACCATCAGTGCGCAGACCCCTTCGAGCACGCACGCCATCACCGTGCTGGAGGGGTTCGACTCGATCAGCGCGGCCCTCGACCTCGCTTCCGCCGAGTGCCACACCGAGGTACTGACCGTACAGCCCGGCGGGGGCCGGCCCACGATCTCCCTGACCCAGGCCCTCGAACGCGAACAGCCCCTGCTCGACCGCGGCGTCAGCATCCGCACCCTTTACCAGCACACGGTCCGGCACAGTCAGGGCACGCTCGCCTATGTGGACCGCATCTCGAAGGGAAAGGTTGAGATCCGCACTCTTGAGGAACTCATCGAGCGCCTCATCGTATTCGACCGTACCGTGGCCTTCATTCCGGCCCGTGACGACCGGCGGATCGCCCTCGAACTGCGGCACCCCGGACTGGTCGAGTATCTCGTGAAGGTGTTCGAGCAGCTGTGGCGGCGCGCCACGCCCCTGAACGAGGAAGTGACCTACACGCCCACCCCCGAAGGGATTTCGGGCGTCCAGCGGTCCATTGCACAGCTCCTCGTCGAGGGACACGTGGACGAGGCCATCGCCCGCCGGCTGGGGATGAACGTACGCACCTGCCGCGCGCACATCGCCAAGCTCGCCTCCGCCCTGGGCAGCGGCAGCAGGGCCCAACTCGGCTTCCTCATCGCCAAGTCGGGGATCCTCAAGGACCAGGAGCTCTGAGAAGGGCCCCCGAGGGCCGCCACAGGCCCTGCGGCGGCGCCGCGGGCCCGCGGATACGGCGAAGGCCCCGGTCCACCGGACCGGGGCCTTCGTGCGCCTGCTGCGGGTGTGTCTGCGGCCGCGCTGCGGCAGCGGATCAGTCCTGCGGCCGCTTGGGGCGCCACACGACCAGCGCGTTGCCCGGCACCGGCGGCTGGTACGGGACCAGGTCGCGGCGGTACGAGGCGTGGACCTGGGCCTCGCGCTGCTGGAGCACCGCGGCGGCGCCGTCGACCGCCGCCGAGAGCTCGGCCACGCGCTGCTGGAGCGCGGCTACCTGGTTCTCCAGCTCGATGATCCGCTTGATGCCCGCCAGGTTGATGCCCTCGTCCTGGGACAACGCCTGCACCGTGCGGAGCAGTTCGATGTCGCGGGCCGAGTAGCGCCGGCCGCGGCCGGCCGTACGGTCCGGGGAGACCAGGCCGAGACGGTCGTACTGGCGGAGGGTCTGCGGATGCAGGCCCGAGAGCTGGGCGGCCACCGAGATCACGTAGACCGGTGTCTCATCGGTCAGTTGGTAGTGGCTCCTGCGGCGGCCGTCCATGTCATGCTCCCTTCGCGGACTCGAACAGCATGGCGCGCGGGTCTTCCGACCCGCTCGCGTCGCGGTACATCTCCAGCGCCTCACGGGCCTTGTCGGACAGCTCCGCCGGGACGGCCACCTCGACCGTCACCAGCAGGTCGCCGCGGGTGCCGTCCTTGCGGACCGCACCCTTGCCGCGGGCCCGCATCGTGCGGCCGCCCGGCGTGCCCGGCGGCAGTTTCAGCGTCACCGCGGGGCCGTTCAGCGTCGGTACCTTGATGTCGGCGCCCAGCGCGGCCTCGGCGAACGTCACCGGCACGGTCACCGTGAGGTTGTCGTCCTTGCGGCCGAACACCGGGTGCGAGTCGACGTGCACGACGACATACAGATCGCCGGCGGGCCCGCCGCGCTCACCCGGCGCGCCCTTGCCGCGCAGCCGGATCCGCTGGCCGTCGAAGACGCCCGCCGGGATCCGGACCTGCATCGTCCGGGAGCTGCGGGCCCGGCCACTGCCCTTGCAGATGTCGCAGGGGGTCTCCGCGATCAGGCCGCGGCCCTTGCAGTCCGCGCAGGGGTCGGTCAGCGAGAAGCCGCCGCCGCTGCCGCGCGAGACCTGGCCGGTGCCGACGCAGGTCGGGCACACCCGGGGGGTGCCGTTCTTGTCGCCGGTGCCCGAACAGGCCTTGCACGGGGACTGGGAGGACATCCGGAGCGGGACCGTGGCCCCGTCCACCGCCTCCGTGAAGGAGAGGGTGACCTCCGACTCGACGTCCTGGCCGCGGGGGGGGGGGGGGGGGGGGGGGGGGGGGGGGGGGGGGGGGGGGGGGGGGGGGGGGGGGGGAGGAACAACAAGAGGGCGACCAGAAACAGGGACCCCACA
>NZ_JBVJUY010000038.1:17704-78498 GCF_055604165.1 Streptomyces sp. NPDC037242 | reverse complement strand
CCCCTTCCCCCCCCCTCCCGCCCCCGGGAGGGCGAGGTACGCCTCCGACTCTCTTCCCTGCCGGCCCCCCGGGGGGTCGTCGTTCCCCCCCCCCCCCCCCCCACCGCGGTTGAACAGGCCGCCGAACACATCGCCCAGGCCGCCGCCGAAGCCGCCGCCCGCGCCGCCGCCCTGCTGCGAGCCGCCGAAGAGGTCGCCGAGGTCGAAGTTGAACGAGCCGCCGCCCGCGCCCGGACCGGGGCGGAAGCCGCCGTTGCCGAACAGCGCGCGGGCCTCGTCGTACTCCTTGCGCTTCTTCGGGTCGCCGAGGATGTCGTTCGCCTCGGAGATCGCCTTGAAGCGCTCCTCGGCCGAGGCGTCGCCCTTGTTGGCGTCCGGGTGGAACTCGCGCGCGAGCTTCCGGTACGCCTTCTTGATCTCGGCCTCGGTGGCGTCCTTCGGGACACCGAGAACCTTGTAGTAGTCCTTCTCCACGAAGTCCTTCGTGCTCATCCCCGGTGTCCCTCCTCTCGTACCTCTACTTGTTCAACTTCAGCCCTTGTCGGGGGCATCCGTGTCCTTGTCCGACGGCGTGTCGGCGTCCGCCGACTCGGACTTGGGGGCCGCGCCCGGCTGGGGCTCGGCCACCGCGACCCGCGCGGGGCGGATCGTACGCTCGCCGATCCGGTACCCCGGCTGCAGGATCGCCACGCAGGTCGTCTCGGTGACGTCCGGCGCGTACGAGTGCATCAGGGCCTCGTGGATCGTCGGGTCGAAGGGCTCGCCCTCCTTGCCGAACTGCTGCAGGCCCATCTTGGCCGCGGCGGTCTCCAGCGATTCGGCCACCGACTTGAAGCCGCCGACCAGCTCGCCATGCTCCCGCGCCCGGCCGATGTCGTCCAGGGTCGGGAGGAGCTCCGTCAGGAGGGACGCGACAGCGATCTCCTTGACGGCGATCCGGTCCCGCTCCACCCGGCGGCGGTAGTTCTGGTACTCCGCCTGGAGCCGCTGGAGGTCCGCGGTGCGCTCACCGAGCGCGGTACGGGTCTGGTCCAGCTGCGCCAGAAGGGCTACATCCGGTGCGCTTGCGTCCCCAGCCGGGGCCGCCGCCTCCTCCTTGGAGGAATCGGCGGCCTTCGGCTCGTCGGGCGTGCCGTCGACGGGGACTTCGGGCTTCTCGTCGAAACCCGGGGTCTCCTCCGACATCAGGCAGCGCCGCCCTTCGGCTTCTCGTCGTCGACGATCTCGGCGTCGACGACGTCGTCAGCGGCGTCGGCCTGCTGGGCACCTTCGGCGCCCGCGGCGCCGGCGGCGCCCTGAGCGGCCTGGGCGTCGGCGTAGATCGCCTGGCCGAGCTTCTGGCTGACCGCCGCGAGCTTCTCGGTCGCCGTGCGGATCTCCGCCGTGTCCTCGCCCTTCAGCGTCTCCTTCAGCTCGGAGACGGCGGACTCGACCTCGGTCTTGACGTCGGCCGGGACCTTGTCCTCGTTGTCCTTGAGGAACTTCTCCGTCTGGTAGACGAGCTGCTCGCCCTGGTTGCGGGACTCGGCCGCCTCCTTGCGACGCAGGTCCTCGTCCGCGTACTGCTCCGCCTCCTGGCGCATGCGGTCGACCTCGTCCTTGCCGAGCGAGGAGCCGCCGGTGACGGTCATCTTCTGCTCCTTGCCCGTGCCAAGGTCCTTGGCCGTGACGTGCATGATGCCGTTCGCGTCGATGTCGAAGGAGACCTCGATCTGCGGGATGCCCCGCGGGGCCGGCGGCAGGCCGGTCAGCTCGAACATGCCGAGCTTCTTGTTGTACGCCGCGATCTCGCGCTCGCCCTGGTAGACCTGGATCTGCACGGACGGCTGGTTGTCCTCGGCCGTCGTGAAGATCTCGGACCGCTTGGTCGGGATCGTGGTGTTGCGCTCGATGAGCTTGGTCATGATGCCGCCCTTGGTCTCGATACCGAGGGACAGCGGGGTCACGTCGAGGAGCAGGACGTCCTTGACCTCACCCTTGAGCACACCGGCCTGGAGGGTGGCGCCGATGGCGACGACCTCGTCCGGGTTGACGCCCTTGTTGGCGTCCTGGCCGCCGGTGAGCTCCTTGACGAGCTCGGCCACGGCCGGCATACGGGTGGAGCCGCCGACCAGGACCACGTGGTCGATCTCGGACAGCGCGATGCCGGCGTCCTTGATGACGTTGTGGAACGGGGTCTTGCAGCGGTCGAGCAGGTCCGAGGTCAGCTGCTGGAACTGGGCGCGGGTGAGCTTCTCGTCCAGGTGCAGCGGGCCCTCGGCGGAAGCCGTGATGTAGGGCAGGTTGATCGAGGTCTCCGTGGAGGAGGACAGCTCGATCTTCGCCTTCTCGGCGGCCTCGCGCAGACGCTGGAGCGCCATCTTGTCCTTGGACAGGTCGACGCCGTGGCCGTTGGCGAACTGCTTCACGAGGTAGTCGACGACGCGCTGGTCCCAGTCGTCGCCACCGAGGTGGTTGTCACCGTTGGTGGCCTTGACCTCGACGACACCGTCGCCGATCTCCAGGAGCGACACGTCGAAGGTGCCGCCACCGAGGTCGAAGACGAGAATGGTCTGGTCGTCCTTGTCGAGGCCGTAGGCCAGGGCGGCGGCCGTCGGCTCGTTCACGATGCGCAGGACGTTCAGGCCCGCGATCTCGCCGGCCTCCTTCGTCGCCTGGCGCTCGGAGTCGTTGAAGTAGGCCGGGACGGTGATGACCGCGTCCGTGACCTTCTCGCCCAGGTACGCCTCGGCGTCGCGCTTCAGCTTCTGCAGGATGAAGGCGCTCATCTGCTGCGGGTTGAAGTCCTTGCCATCCAGGTTGATCTTCCAGTCAGTGCCCATGTGGCGCTTGACGGAGCGGATGGTCCGGTCCACGTTCGTGACCGCCTGGCGCTTGGCCACCTCGCCGACGAGGACCTCGCCGTTCTTGGCGAAGGCGACGACGGACGGCGTGGTCCTGGCGCCCTCGGCGTTGGTGATGACGGTGGGCTCGCCGCCTTCCAGAACGCTGACGACGGAGTTAGTGGTGCCCAGGTCGATGCCGACCGCACGTGCCATTTTGATTCCTCCAGCTGACTTGAGTGGAACAGACTCAAGGATGCCCCACCGCCGCGCCGCCGTCAACAGACCTGAGTCGGGCCGACTCAACCTTTAGGCTCCCCTTACGCGCAACCACACCCCCCGGGGGGCGGCGGCGCAGCCGAACGGGGCACGCCCGCCGCGCGCCACCCGCACCCCGCCGGAGGCGTACGGCACGGTGCTGGCATGCCGCTCACTCTCACCGCCCCGCGCGTCCGGGTACCCGCCGCACCGCCGGCCAAGCGGCTCCTCGACCTCCTCGGGGCGGCGGCCCTGCTGCTCCCGCTCGGCCCGCCGCTGGCGGTCGTGGCGGGGCTGCTGTACGTGACCCAGGGCGGGCGGCCCTTCGTACGGGAGCCCGCCGCGGGCCTGGCCGGGCGGCCGTTTCGGACCTGGCGGCTGCGGACGGCCGCGGCGGGCCGCCTCGGCGCGGCCGCGGAGCGGTGCGCCCTGGACGCGCTGCCGCAGCTGCTCAACGTGGTCCGGGGCGAGATGTCCCTGGTCGGGCCGCGCCCGGAGCCCCGTACCGACCGGCCCGAGCGGCTCCTCGTACGGCCCGGGATGACCGGGCTGTGGCAGGTGAGTGCCCGCTCGGACCTGCCCTGGGAGGAGATGGACCTGCTGGACCGGCACTATGTGGAGAACCACTGGCTCGGGATGGATCTGGCGATCCTCGCGCAGACCCCGCGGGCCGCCTGGCGACAGAGGCGAGCCTGAGCGACGCAGATCACCGCGCGCTCGGCTACATTGCGGCGTCGGGACTGGGTAACCTCAAGCCTTGACTGGATAAGTTACCGCTTAGTAAGTGCCGCCCGAGGAGCCCTTCCATGCAACTCGCCGCGATCATCGTGTCGCTGGTCCTGACCGTGCCCGGCGTCGCGCTGCTCGCCCGAGCCGTGGCGAAGATCTACCGGTTCGTCAAGCTCGGCCAGCCCGTCCCCGCAGGCAGCCGAACGGACCGGCCGAAGGCCCGTACCCTCACCCTGATCAGGGAGTTCCTCGGCCACAGCCGGATGAACCAGTGGGGGATCATCGGCTTCGCCCACTGGTTCGTGGCCATCGGCTTCCTGACGCTGCCGCCCACCCTGGTCCAGGCGTACGGGCAGCTGTTCAAGGCCGACTGGCTGCTGCCGCTCGTCGGCGACTGGCTGCCCTTCGAGCTCTACACCGAGCTCATCGGCCTGATGACCGTCGTCGGCATCGTCATCCTGATCGCGATCCGGATGCTCAGCCTCCCCTCGCGGGCAGGTCGCAAGTCGCGCTTCGCCGGCTCGAAGTCCGGGCAGGCGTACTTCGTCGAGACCGTGATCATCACCATCGGCCTCGCGATCCTGACGCTGCGCGGTCTTGAGGGTGCGATCCACCACGTCGACAGCTACCAGCCGGCGTACCTCGCCTCGTACCCGCTGGTGCTGGCCTTCAAGGGCCTCTCGCTCGGCGCGCTGCAGAACGCCATCTACTTCACCGCGATGGTCAAGATCAGCGTCTCGCTGATCTGGATGATCGTGGTCGGCCTCAACACCAACATGGGTGTGGCCTGGCACCGCTTCCTCGCCTTCCCGAACATCTGGTTCAAGCGCAAGGCCGACGGCTCCACCGCGCTCGGCGCCCTGCAGCCCATGACCAGCGGCGGCAAGGTCATCGACTTCGAGGACCCGGGCGAGGACGACGTCTTCGGCGTCTCCCAGGTCGAGCAGTTCTCCTGGAAGGGCATCCTCGACTTCTCCACGTGCACCGAGTGCGGCCGCTGCCAGTCGCAGTGCCCCGCCTGGAACACGGGCAAGCCGCTGTCCCCGAAGCTCCTGATCATGTCGCTGCGCGACCACGCGCACGCCAAGGCCCCGTACCTGCTGGCCGGTGGCGGCAAGGACATGGAGGGCAACGAGAAGGCGACGGCCGAGCAGCTGAAGGACGTCCCGGCCGAGGCCCTCGCCGAGGCGGAGCGCCCGCTGATCGGGACCGCCGAGGAGAACGGCGTCATCGACCCGGACGTGCTGTGGTCCTGCACCACCTGCGGTGCGTGCGTGGAGCAGTGCCCGGTCGACATCGAGCACATCGACCACATCGTCGACATGCGCCGCTACCAGGTGATGATCGAGAGCGCGTTCCCGTCCGAGGCGGGCACGATGCTCAAGAACCTGGAGAAGAAGGGCAACCCCTGGGGCCTGGCCAAGAAGCAGCGGGTGGAGTGGACGAAGGAGGTCGACTTCGAGGTCCCGATCATCGGGAAGGACGCGGAGGACCTCTCCGAGTTCGACTACCTGTACTGGGTCGGCTGCGCGGGCGCCCTGGAGGACCGGGCCAAGAAGACGACGAAGGCCTTCGCCGAGCTGCTCAACATCGCGGGCGTCAAGTTCGCGATCATGGGCGGTGACGAGAAGTGCACCGGTGACTCCCCGCGCCGCCTGGGCAACGAGCCGCTGTTCCAGCAGCTCGCCCAGGAGAACGTGGCCATGCTGAACATGGCCTTCGGCGAGGACGACGAGGACGAGTCGACGAAGAAGCCGAAGTCGGCGAAGCGGATCGTCTCGACCTGCCCGCACTGCTTCAACACCATCGCGAACGAGTACCCGCAGCTGGGCGGCGAGTACGAGGTCATCCACCACACGCAGCTGCTCCAGCACCTGATCGACGAGGGCCGGCTGACCCCGGTCACCCCGGTCGACGGGCTGATCACGTACCACGACCCCTGCTACCTGGGCCGGCACAACAAGGTCTACACGCCGCCGCGCGAGATCATGTCGGCCGTGCCGGGGCTGCGGCAGCAGGAGATGCACCGCCACAAGGAGCGGGGCTTCTGCTGCGGCGCCGGTGGCGCGCGGATGTGGATGGAGGAGCGGATCGGCAAGCGCATCAACAACGAGCGCGTCGACGAGGCCCTGTCCCTGAACCCGGACATCGTCTCGACGGCCTGCCCGTTCTGCCTGGTGATGCTGACCGACTCGGTGAACGGCAAGAAGAACGACGGCCAGGCCAAGGAGCACGTGCAGGTCGTGGACGTGGCGCAGCTGCTGCTGGACTCGGTGAAGACGCCGGAGCCGGTGGGCGCGCCCGCGGCCGCGGCCGACGGGGCTGAGGCGGAGGCGGAGGCGGAAGCGTCCGGCGAGGCCGGGGCGAAGTAGCCCGTACGACGCGAGAACGGCCGGTCCCCCGCGCGGGGGCCGGCCGTTTCGTATGTGCGCGTGCGTCAGGCGCGGTTGCGCCGCAGCATGGCGAAGCCCAGTCCCGCGGCGCCCACGGCGGCCATCCCGCCACCGGCGGCCAGCAGCAGCGGGGTGTCGGCCTCCGGCGTCGCCGCGCCCTCGGCGCCTGCCTTCACGCCGCCCTTGGGGACGATCTTGTGACCGGAGACGGTGCCGGTGGCGGGCTTGGTGGGCTTCTCGTCCCGGACGGTGTACTTCTCGATGAGCTTGCCGTCGAAGCCGTAGACCCAGCTGTTGCCGCCGTTCCTGCCGTCGATGACGACGAACTTCGTGCGGTGGCCGTCCTGGACGATCTTGTACGTCCAGCCGTCGTTCTGCGCGGTCGGGTTCTTGAGGTCGACCGTGCCCAGCAGGTTGCCGTTCGGCATGGAGAGCTCGACGCGCTTGCCCTTCGGGCCGTCGACCAGCTTCGCGATGCGCCCGTCGGGCATGGTGATCCGTACCGAGGTCTCCTTCTTGACCTGCGGCTTCGGCTTCGGCTTCGGCTTCTCGACGGGCTTCGGCGCGCCCTCGATCCACGAGGTCACGGTGCCGTTGGGCTGGAGGACGACGTGCATGCCGTTGTTCTGGCCGTAGGCCGGGGAGCCGCCCTTGCTGACCAGGGTGTCCAGCTTGGTCGGGCCGTCGAAGATCTCGGCCTCGAAGTGGTCGTCGCTGATCTTGTAGACCTTGGCGACCGTGCCGTCGGCCAGCTTCACGGTGGTGACGAACGCGCGCGGGCCGGGCTTCACGGGGGGCGTGGTGGGCCGGACCGAGGGGTCGAGGGACGGGTCCACGGACGGCTCGACGGACGGCTCCACCGACGGCTCGACGGAGGGCTCCACCGACGGGTCCACCGTCGGCTGCTCGATGCCGGGCAGGACCTCGGCGTCCGGGCCGGCCGGGGAGGCCGCGAAGGCGGACCCGACCGGGAGGGCCATGACGGCGGCCGCGCCGGCGACGACGGCGGCGGTACGGAGGGTGGTGCGGCGCATGTGGGGGGCTCTTCTCGTTCGACGGGCGGCGGCGACGAATACGAAGCTACGGGTCCGATATGTGCGTATTCCGTCGGTGATGTAACGAAGGGCCGCAGACTGCCCCGCAGCCAGGTAAACCACCCCGAGAACGCCCCTCGGGTACCCCCTAGGGGATGTCACAGGTCAGACGCAAAGGGTGCTTATTCCGGCCGCCCGTCCACCGGGCCCCGCCGGAGCGGGTACTTTCGATCACGTGGCTGGATTCAGGATCGGACGGGGCCGGGACAACAACCGCACCCCGCAACAACCCCCGCAGCAGCAGCCGTACGGTCAGCAGCAACCGCCGTACGGCAGGCAGCCCTACCCGCCCGCCGGTCCCCCGGCGGCCCCTCAGCAGCAGTGGCCGCAGCAGGCCGGGGACCACGGCGAGCCCGAGTACTTCGACCCGTACGGACACGGGCAGGGGCACGGGTACGCGCAGGGGCACCAGGGCGGGCACCCGGGCGGGCACCAAGGGGGGCACCAGGGCTCGTACGCGAGCGACAACCCGGGGCACACCCAGGCCTTCGCCTACGGCGAGGACCCCTACAGCCAGGGCGCGACGTACCACGCGGGCGCGTCGGCGGCCGCGCCGACGGGTCCGCGGCTGCCGTGGAAGGAACTGATCCGGGGCATCGTGATGCGCCCGGGGCCGACCTTCCTTCAGATGCGCGACTACGCCGTCTGGGGGCCGGCGCTGATCGTCACCTTCCTCTACGGCCTGCTCGCGGTCTTCGGCCTCGACGACGCCCGCAAGGACGTCATCAACGCGACCCTGGCCAAGGCCGTGCCGATCGTGCTGTCGGCGGGCGTGGCCTTCGTGATCTGCGGCCTGGTCCTGGGCGCGGTCACGCACACGCTGGCCCGCCAGCTGGGCGGCGACGGGGCGTGGCAGCCGACGGTGGGCCTGTCGATGCTGGTCATGACCCTCACGGACGCACCGCGACTGCTGTTCGCGGTGTTCCTCGGCGGCGACAACATGTTCGTGCAGGTGCTGGGCTGGGCCACCTGGCTGGCGGCGGGCGCGCTGTTCACCTCGCTGGTCAGCAAGTCGCACGACCTGCCGTGGCCGAAGGCGCTGGGCGCGTCGGCCATCCAGCTGGTCGCCCTGCTGTCGATCATCAAGCTGGGCACGATCTAGAACGCACGCGAAGGGGCCCGCCGCGCGAGACTGCGCGGCGGGCCCCTTCGCATTCGCCTTCGACATCTCTCAGGCGTCGAGAACCTGACCCTCGCGCTTCACGACGGGCGGCTCGACCGACCAGGGGAAGTTGACCCACTCGTCGGTCTTCTTCCAGACGTACTCGCACTTCACGAGCGAGTGCGACTTCTCGTAGATGACGGCGGAGCGCACCTCGGCGACGTGCCCGAGGCAGAAGTCGTGCACCAGCTTGAGCGTCTTGCCGGTGTCGGCGACGTCGTCCGCGATCAGCACCTTCTTGTCGGTGAAGTCGATCGCCTCGGGCACGGGCGCCAGCATGACCGGCATTTCGAGGGTCGTACCGACTCCCGTGTAGAACTCCACGTTCACGAGGTGGATGTTCTTGCAGTCGAGCGCGTACGCCAGACCGCCGGCGACGAAGACCCCGCCGCGGGCGATGCTGAGGATGATGTCGGGCTCGTAGCCGTCGTCGGCGATGGTCTGCGCGAGCTCGCGCACGGCCCGCCCGAATCCCTCGTAGTCGAGGTTCTCGCGTACTCCGTCACTCATGCTTCGTGCCTCACCTGGGTGCGGTGGAAGTTCTGGAAGGACCGCGAGGCGGTCGGCCCGCGCTGGCCCTGGTACCGGGACCCGTACCGGTCGCTGCCGTACGGGAACTCCGCGGGCGAGCTGAGCCGGAACATGCACAGCTGCCCGATCTTCATGCCCGGCCAGAGCTTGATCGGCAGCGTGGCGAGGTTCGACAGCTCCAGCGTCACGTGGCCCGAGAAACCGGGGTCGATGAAACCGGCGGTCGAATGCGTCACCAGGCCGAGGCGGCCCAGGCTGGACTTCCCCTCCAGTCTGGAGGCAATGTCGTCGGGCAGCGAGATGACCTCGTACGTCGAGGCGAGCACGAACTCACCCGGATGAAGGATGAAGGCCTCGTCCCCCTCGGGCTCGACGAGCCGGGTCAGGTCGGCCTGCTCGATCGCGGGGTCGATGTGCGCGTAGCGGTGGTTCTCGAAGACCCTGAAGAACCGGTCGAGGCGTACATCGATGCTGGAGGGCTGCACCATCGACTCGTCGAAGGGGTCGATGTGCACCCGTCCGTTGTCGATCTCGGCCCGGATGTCTTTGTCAGAGAGAAGCACGTCCCGAGGATACGCAGAGCGCGCGGGCCGCCCCAATCGAGGCGGGCCCCCGCGCGCCCCCTGGCGCTAGCGCTTGACCGCTGCTCCCACGGGCACGGCGTGCCTGAGCCGCGCGCACCGCGGACACCGCAGCAGCCGCCCCGGCCCGATCCGGCCGGCACCGAGGTGCTGCAGCGGGAACGAGGCGGTACTGAACACGTGCCCTTCGGCACAACGGACGACGGTGTGCTCCATCGAGTCCCTTTCCCCAACGAGCTGTACTGCGACGAATCGCCACATTAGGGGATGATCGGGACCCACTCCAGCCACCACTCCGCTCCCCCAAGGTACGCCCCAACTCCCGCCCCCACGAGCCTCCGTGCACCCCACACATGACAACGACCCCCGGGCAAATTCACCGGAGGTCGATCATGGGGTAGAGTGTGCAACGCTAAGGCTCCAGGCAACTGGAACGCCGTGCGGATGTAGTTTAATGGTAGAACATGAGCTTCCCAAGCTTATAGCGCGGGTTCGATTCCCGTCATCCGCTCTTGCAAGAAGGCCCGGGTCACCGACCTGGGCCTTCTTCGTTCCTCCGAACAGCCTTCGGAGGAATTGGAATTGGCGCGCCACTCGGGACGCGCTACTTCGTCTGTGGCGCGAGGTGGAGGGTGAAGCGGGCGCCGCCGCGTGGACTGGTGGCGACGTCGAGGGTGCCGCCGTGGGCGTGGGCGACCCAGGAAGCGATGGAGAGGCCGAGGCCACTGGAGCCGGAGGCGGAGCCGCTGCGGAAACGCTGAAAGAGCGAGTCGGCCAGTTCCCGGGGTACGCCCGGCCCTGCGTCGTCGACGGTCAGCGTGCCGTCGGCGGTCACGGTGAGCTCGACCTCCGCAGGCCGGCCGGGGGCGTGGCCGTGGACGAGGGCGTTGCCGAGCAGGTTGGCCACCGCCCGCCGCAGGAGGTCGGGATCCGCGACCACGACGACCGGTTCGGTGCGTACGGTCACGCGGTGCCCGCCGGTCTCGGTGTCGTCGACGACCGCTTCGACGAGCTGGTCCAGGCGCATGGGCTGGCGGTCCGGGGCGCTGACGCCTGCCGCCATCCGGGCGCGGGTGAGCAGGCCGTCGATGAGGTCGCCCATCCGGTCCGCCAGACGCACGGTCCTTTCCAGCGCGGCGTCCCGGCTGGCGTCGTCGCGCAGTGCGGTCTCCGCGAGGATGCGCAGCGAGGCGGCCGGGGTACGCAGGTCATGGGCCGCATCAGCGAGGAACTCCTCCTGCTGGCGCAGTGCCGTCAGCGCGGGTCGGATCGCGCGTCCGGAGAGCAGGTGTCCGGCCGCGGCGGACAGGGCCACCAGGCCGGCGCAGCCGCCGATCAGGAGCAGCGTCAGCCGACGGTGCGCGGCCTGGTCCGCGGACATGTCCGCTGCTGCGACCAGCGCGCCCTCCGGTGCTGCACCGTCGGCTGCCGTGTAAGGCTCGGCAACCAGCCGGATCTCCTGGCCTTCCTCGCTCAGGACGTCGATGGCGATCGCCTCTCCCTCTTTCACGGCTGCGGCGGCCGCCTCCTCGATGTCCTCGTTCTGCGGCCCTACGCAGGCCTGGCGCGGCTGGTAGACGATGGCGGGCTTGTTCGCCGTCGTGGCCACCACGGTGAGCAGTGGGCACTCGGTCTCGATCCCTTCTTCCAGGGCCTGGACGTCGAGTTTGCCGTTCTCGTCGGTGCCCAGCAGCGGGATCGCCCGGCTGGTCTGGAGGTTGAGTGAGTCGTCGAGCCGGTTGCGCCAGGAGTTGTCGTCCGTGCGGATGGCGAATGCCGCGAGGGCGATCAGCCCGACCGCGCTGGTCAGGGTGAACAGAGCGGTGAGCCGTCGGCGCAGCCGGCGGGCGCGGGCCTCGGCGGCCGTCATGCGCGGCCGGTGGTGAGTGGTGCCAGGCGGTAGCCCACTCCTCGGACGGTGTGGATCAGCGGTGGGTCGCCGAGCTTGCGGCGGAGCTGGGAGACCAGTACCTCGACGACGTTGGAGCTCGGCTCGGCCATCTCGTCCCAGCACTTCTCGATCAGCTCGGCGCGCGGTACGGCCTGGTCCTCCCGGGCGGCGAGGAGTTCCAGCACGGCGAACTCCTTGCTGGTCAGGACCAGCAGCACGCCGCCCCGGTGCACCTGCCGGCGGGCGGTGTCGATCTCCAGGTCGGCGATGTGCCGCACCGGTGGCCGGGCTGCCCCCGCCCGTCGGCACAGGTTGTGCACCCGGGCCACCAGCTCGGGCACGGCGAACGGCTTGACCAGGTAGTCGTCGCCGCCTACGGCGAACCCCGCGACCCGGTCGGCGACGGTGTCGCGGGCAGTGAGAAACAGCACCGGAACGGTCCGCCCGGCGCGCCGCAGCTTGTCCACGTAGTCGATGGCGTCTCCGGAGGGCAGGGTCCGGTCGAACACCACGCAGTCGTACTCGGTGACGAAAAGTGCCTCGTCGGCGGCCGGCAGATCGGCGACCTCGTCGACGGCCAGCCCCTCGGAGCGCAGCGCCGCGGACACCGCGAACCGCAGATCGTCGTCGTCCTCGACCACCAGTACTCGCACGGCGGTCAGGATAGCCCCGCCCGTCAGGCAGGCCCCGGGCCCGTCCTCATCAAATCCTCAGGTTCCCTCAGGGACCATCCATCCAGGTCACAGCGGAATCGAACACGCGGCGACTTGAGACACCCCCGGGCGTGGACCCCCCACCCCCACCCGGCTCCACGTCCGGGGGGCAGGCCGCAGGCGGCCGCCTCCCTGCTCTGCGGCACCGGCTTGGACGCCCGTGCCCTGCGCGCGCCGTGAACCGGCGCCGACCAGTCCCGACGGAGTACTCCCATGAACCACCCGGCCCTCAAGCGCGGCAGCCTGATCCTGGCCCTGGCCGCACTCGCCGCGACGGCACTCGCCGGCTGCGGCCCGGCCAGTGATGACGCACGCCCGCCCGGCGCCGGCGCCGTATCCGTCGATCCTGCCGGGCAGCGCGAGCTGCAGGGCTTCTACCGGCAGAAGCTGTCCTGGACGCGATGCGGTGAGCTGCAGTGCGCCACGCTGACCGTCCCCATGGACTACGCACACCCCGAGGACGGACGGACGTTCACCCTGCCGCTGGCCAAGGCCGTCACGGCGGACCCCGCCGGGCGCATCGGATCGCTGGTCTTCAACCCCGGAGGCCCGGGCGAATCCGGGGTCGACCAGCTGAAATCCGGCGGGCTGTCGTCCTTCAGCGAGCGGGCCCGCGCCCGCTTCGACATCGTCGGCTTCGATCCGCGCGGCGTGGCCGGCAGCAAGCCGGCCGTCGACTGCGGGTCCTCGGACCCCGCCGCCGAGGACCAGCCGATATCCGGTGCCGGCGACACGTCGACGAGTCTGTATCCGAAGACCGACGCCGAACGTCACGCCGCGCTCACCGACGCCGAACGCCAGAGCGCCGCCTGCAAGGCCCGCAGCGGCGCGATCCTGCCGCATGTCGGCACCCTGGACGCCGCCCGCGACATGGACGTACTGCGCGCCGCCCTCGGTGACGACAAGCTCACCTACCTCGGCTGGTCCTACGGCACCTACCTCGGCACGGTCTACGGCGAGCTGTTCCCGCGCCGGGTCCGCGCCCTCGTCCTCGACGCCGCGGCCGACCCCGCACTCGACTGGTCCGAGGCCGCCCTCCAGCAGGCCACGGGCTTCCGGAAGTCAGTGGAGGACTACGCCGGGCAATGCGCCTCCGTGGTGGAGGACGCCTGCCCCGCCGCCACCCCGGACGGCATCCGCACGGTGATCACCGACCTGTACGTGCGGGTTTCCAAGCGCCCGCTGCGCATCAAGGGCACCGAAGAGCGGCTCGACCAGGCCATGCTGCACACCGCCGTCAGCATGTCGATGTACTCGCCCGAGTCCCAGTGGCAGCCCCTGTCCGAGGCGCTTCGCGCCGCACAGCAGGGCGACGGGACGAAACTCGCCGAGATCGTGGACCCCGGTATATCGGCTCAGGACGACAGCTCCGACAGCTCCGGATCCGATCCCGGCGCCACCGACGACCAGCCCCCGGGCAACTCCTCCGACGCCCTCATCGCCGTCAACTGCCTCGACCAGCCGCACCCCAGGGATCCTCAGCCCTACTGGGACCTGCTCGACCGGGCGAACAGCGAGGCCGGCGCCTTCGGCACCTCCAACGTCCTCGCCGAGCTCATCTGCAAGGACTGGCCCGCCGGAGCGCAGAAGCCGCACCGCGTCCAGGCCGAGGGCCTCCCCCCGGCCCTGGTCGTCGGCACCACCGGCGACCCGGCCACGCCCTACGAGTGGTCGAAGAACCTCGCCGCCCAGCTGCCCGGCGGCATGCTGCTCACCTTCCGGGGTCCGGGCCACACCGCGTACGGCCGCAGCGCCTGCGTCACCGACGCCGTGGACGCCTACCTGCTCGACCTCAAGCCGGTCCCGGACGGGAAGACCTGCTGAACAGCCACCTCACAGCTCGAACGTACCACTGGAGACCCTCCGTATGCCCACCGATCTGACCCCGGACTCCTCGCTCGCGCGGGCGGTCTTCCAGCCGTTGCAGCCCGACGACCCGGGCGAAGTGGGCGGCTACCGGCTGCACGCCCGGCTCGGGGCCGGCGGGATGGGGCGGGTCTACCTGTCGTACACACCCGGCGGCCGGCCGGTGGCCCTGAAGACGGTCCGGCCGGAGTTCGCACAGGACCCGGAGTTCCGGCGGCGGTTCGCGCACGAAGTGGCCAACGCCCGGCGGATCCACGGGCTGTACACCGCGCAGGTGATCGACTCCGGTGCGGACGCCGAGGTGCCCTGGCTGGCCACCGCGTACGTGCCGGGCCCGTCGCTGCAGCAGGTGGTACGGGAACACGGCGCGCTGCCGGTGCGCACGGTGCTGCTCCTGATGGGCGGGGTCGCGGAGGCACTGCAGGCGATCCACGGCGTCGGGGTGGTGCACCGGGATCTCAAGCCCGCCAACGTGCTGCTCGCGGCCGACGGACCGCGCGTGATCGACTTCGGCATCGCCCGCGCGGCCGACGCCGTCGCGCTGACCGGCACCGGGTTCCGGATCGGCTCCCCCGCCTTCATGGCACCCGAGCAGGCCCTGGGCCGGCCGGCCACCCCCGCGACGGACGTCTTCGCGCTGGGCGCGCTGGCAGCCTACGTAGCGGGCGGCACCCCGCCGTTCGGTGAGGGGCCGGAAACCGCGGTGCTGTACCGCGTGGTGAACGAGCGACCCGGTCTCGACCGCGTCCCGGGCGACCTGCGCGCGCTGCTGCTGCGCTGCCTGGCGAAGCGGCCCGAGGACCGGCCGACTCCCTCCGAGATCATCGAGGCCGCCCGCACCCACCCCGCCGTGGGCGGGCAGTTGCGCTTCGCCGACGACTGGCTGCCCACGGGGGTCAGCACCGACATCACCCGCCGCTGCGACCTGCGGCAGCACCTTCCCACGGCCGTCTCCCCCGCCTCCGTTCCCGCCCAGGCACCGCCCGGCTCCTTCGGCGCCCCGCACCCCCCGACCCGGATGTCGACCGCCCTGCTGCCCACACCGCCGGCGACCGTTGCCGCTCCGGCGCCACCCGAGCAGACCAAGCCCCACCGCCGTCGCCGCAAGGGCGCGTCCTGGAAGACGGTGCTCGTGGTGGCGCTGGTGATGGCGCTCGGCGGCGCGGTCGGCGGCGTGTTTCTCGTCATCAAAGCCGACCAGACCCTCGAAGACACGGAATCGTCCGACGACACCAGCCCCGACGCGGCGGCGAGCACGGCCACGTACGCCGTGGCGTACACCGAGACGGTCCTGACCGCACCCGACGACTCCTACGACTTCGACATCACCACCGGCACGCTCACACCCGCACGGTCCACCCCGTGGGCCGTGGGGCACGACGCCGACGGGTTCCTGAGCCCGTCGGACAGCGACGCCTCCATCACCCCCAGCGGCCGGCCGACCCCGGCCGAATGCTCGACGGCCATCGACCAGCAACCGGCGACGGCCCTCGCCTTCGGCGACCTGCCGGCCGGACACGCCTTCTGTGTGCGCTCACGGAGCACTCACGACATCGCGATCGTGCGAGTGATCACCGTGGCCGACAGCGGTCCGGTGACGATCTCGATGGACTACTACCGCAACGGCAACTGACTGTCGTGCGGGGCCGTTCGTACCGAGTCATCGCCGACCTCACCCTGATCGCTGTGTCGGGTGCCACCGTGTGGGTTCTGTTCGGCTGGGTCGACAGCTGGGGCGTCGGAGCCGGGCTGTTCGGCGAGTCGGTGGGCCGTATTGCGGTGGCCGGTTGCGCCGTGTCGGCCGTACTGATCCGCCGACGGGTGCCGTCGGTGGCCGTCGTGGTCGTGGCGGGCCTGGTGGGGGTCGATCCGCTGACCGGCGGCGCGCTGGCGATCGTGGCCTATACGGCAGGTCTGCGCTGGTCGAGCCTGCCGCGCAGACTTGCTCTGCCGGCCGCATGTCTGGCCGTACCGGCTGCCGTGACCGCTGTCATCGCGGCCGAAGGGCCCCTGCCGCTGCTGCGGTACTCGGTCATGGTGGTGCTCGTCACCGGGGTCGTGTGCGGCGTGCTGCCCGGCCTGGTCGGGGCACTGGTCGGCCAGCGCGAGCGGCTGGTCAGGGCACTGCGGGAGCGCAGTTCCTCTCCGAGCAAGGCACACCGCGCCGCCGAGGAGCAGTCCAGATTGCGGGAACGGTCCCGGATAGCCGGGGAGATGCACGATCTGCTCGGCCACCGGCTGAGCCTGGTCGCGCTGCACTCCGGCGGTCTGGAGATGGCCAGCGAAGGAGGTCATCCCGAGATGCATCATTCGGGACTGCCCGGTACAAGAACAAGGACGAGATCTGGGACCACCTGGAGCGCTGCAGGAAGATTCTGGCCAGCTACCCCCATCTGCCCTGGACAACCCCCAGCGTCGCCCCCACCGAGCCGGACGTCTGCAGTCGCTGCATGTGCTGCGGGTGGCGGCACCCAGACTCACGCACCGTCCATGGAGTGATCATTAATCCTGGTCAGTACGCCGAGCTCAGCAATGCGGCCTTCGACTCCAGCATGTCCGTGGGCGACCTTTTGGCGACGCTCGTCATCCGCTACTTGGTGGCCCGCCACGAAGGGGGGACGGACCACCGAACAGCCCCACATGCCGGAGCGACGATCCCGAGCCAGCGCAGGTGAAGCGGACGACGCAGGAACGATGGAGCTTGCCGTCAAGTTCATGAGGCTCTAGGCACCTGCGACGGATCCCACCCAGGCTGGAACGCGCCCCCGCACGCTCCCACTGCCGCTGGGGGCGTGCCATAACGTGCCAGTAGGACGGGTCAACAGCGGTCATTAGTGGACGCTTCGAGGGGCCCGGAAGGGGTCACCTTATGGGCGTTTCCGCAGATCAGACACGACGTACACGTTCAAGTGCCGGGTGATTCCCAAGCTCATAGCGCGGGTTCGATTCCCGTCATCCGCTCTTGAATGAAGGCCCAGGTCAGCGACCTGGGCCTTCATCGTTTCCAGACCTATCCGATCTCGCCGCGCCTTCTGCGTGCGGCAAAGTCGCCGCTCACCACATCGAGTTCAGCCTGGCCGCCGGAGCTGGTTCTACCGGAAGGCCGGCAGGTTGCGCGCGACCCAGTCAGCGAAGGACCTGGCCGGACGGTGGAGGACGCTCTCCACGTCGGGGCTGATCTCCCGCTCGGCCGGCAGCGGGACGCCGAGGACGTCCAGCGTGCCGCCGATGACTTCCTCCGGCATGAACTGCGCCATGTGGGCGTGCGCGTCCTCGCGGGACAGTTCCACGAAGGCCACGTCCTCGCCCAAGGCCTTGGATATCACTGCGGCCTGCGACCGGGGGCTGATCGCCTCGGGGCCGGTCAGGTCGTACGTACGGCCCGCGTGGCCGCCCTCGCGCAGCGCGGCAGCGGCGACTTCGGCGATGTCCGCCGGGTCGATGACGGGCAGCGCCACATCTGCGAACGGGGCGAAGACCGTGCGCTTCGTGCGGACCGACTCGGCCCAGGCGAAGGCGTTGGAGGCAAAACCGCCCGGACGCAGGATGGTGAAGTCCGGTCCGGACTCACGCACGGCGGCCTCGAACTCGCGCAGGCGGGTGTGCGAGAGGGCCTCGGGGCGGGTGGAGCTGACCTGGGAGGAGAGCAGGACGACCCGCTTGACCCCGGCAGCCTCGGCCGCACCCGACAGGGCCTTCGGGCTCTCGCCGTGGCCGTTGAGCTCGCCACCCAGCAGGATGAAGAAGGCGTCGGCGCCATCGAGGACCGGCCGCATGCTCGCGGCGTCTCCGACGTCGGCCTGGGCGTACCGGACGCCGGCCTGAAGCCCAACGGGCTGCGGCTGCCGCGAGACAGCCACCACCTCCTCGCCGGCCTCGGCCAGCAGCGGCACCAGCGTCCGCCCGATGTTGCCGGTCGCACCCGTCACTACGATCATTGCGATCCCCCAAGTTAGTTAGTTGGCTGACTTGGATGGACCCTAACACGAATCTCCGGGGCGCTGCCTATAGTTGGTTGGGTGACTGACTCAGTGAAACCCCGGGTGGCGCGGGGGGCCGACAAGCGCCGACGGCTCACGGCCGCGGCAGCCCAGGTCCTGCACGAGCAGGGCGTCGAACGGACCACCCTCGCCGACATCGCGCGCGTGGCCGAGGTCCCCGTCGGGAACGTCTACTACTACTTCAAGACCAAGGACGAGCTGGTCCAGGCCGCACTGTCCGAGCACAGCGCGCACCTGGATGAACTCACCCGTCAGCTGAACGAGATGACCGACCCCCGCGGCCGCCTCAAGGCCCTGATCGAAGCCTGGGTCGGCCAGCGCGACATCGCCGCCCGCTACGGCTGCCCCACCGGCACCCTGGCCGTCGAACTCGACAAGCGTGCGGACGGGACCCTCGACGCGGAGGCCGGCGCAGTGATCCGACGCCTGCTCGACTGGGCCGGACAGCAGTTCCGCGCCCTGGGCCTGCCCGACCCGGACGACCTCGCCGTCACCCTGGTTTCCGGCTACCAGGGCATGTCGCTGCTGGCCAACGCCCTGCGCGACCCGGACATCATGACCCGCGAGGGAGCCCGCCTCCTCACCTGGATCGACTCCCTGAAGGCTCCCCGCCAGACCCCCTGACCCCTGACCAGCGAGCACCACGGACACATCCCGGTCAACCGTGCGGCCTCCGCTCCCAAAGGGGCGTGCCATTACGTGCCGGTCGGGGTGGTAAACAGCGGTCACCACGGGTGCATCCAAGCCCTGCGCCGGGCGGGACCACAGGAACCGTTTTCGCAGGTCAGAGCCCATATATCACGTCAAGTGCCGGGTGATTCCCACCCTCCGCGTGCCCCAACTCGCAGGAATGCCCTGCCCGGAGGGCCTTTCCCGCACCACTTGCACCACCTGGGCGCACATCCGTCTCGGATCGCGAGACGCATTTCCTGCGACCTGCGCCACAGATCACCAGGGGTTCGCGCATTCGCCTCCACAAAGCCGGGGCCGCAACCGCCCACCCGATCCGGTCAGTTGGTGTGGGTAGTGGGGAGGTGGGTGCCGATGTACCCGACGTGGACCTGGCCAGTGCGGCCGCTGGTGTCGTCGTAGAGGTGGAGGCACCCGTTCGGCGGAGCGCATTCAGGATGCGCTTCGGGCGCCTGCCGAATTGCGAGGAAATATCGTAGGTCGTGATCGTTTCTGCATGATCAGCTCCTCGGCATGATCACACGTGCCAAGCTCGCGCTCGCGAGCGCCGCCACCGCCGCCCTGGCCCTCACCGCCCCGCTGGCGGCCGCCTCCCCGTCCACCGCCGCCCCGGAGCCCACCCCCGCGCCCCTGACCACCGCGGCCAACCCCGTACCCGGCAACTACATCGTCACCCTGGAGAAGGGGGTGGACGCGGCGAAGGCCGCGCAGAAGCTGGGCCTGAAGCCGTCGTTCCTCTACACGTCGGCACTGAACGGCTTCGCGGTGCCGCTGACCTCGCTCCAGCTCACCATCGTCCGCAACAGCCTGGGCGTGAAGGCGGTCGAGGAGGACGCGAAGGTGCAGTCCGTCCCGCAGCCCACCACCGCGCCCGGCACCCGGGCGCCGTCGAACTCCTGGGGCCTGGACCGGATCGACCAGAAGGAACTGCCGCTGGACAACAGCTTCACCGTCGAGGGCAACGGCGCCGGGGTGACCGCGTACATCCTCGACTCCGGCATCGACTACAGCCACCCCGAGTTCGGCGGGCCCGACAACTCACGTGCCACCTTCGGCTTCGACGCCGTCGGCGACGGCCGCAACGGCCAGGACTGCCAGGGCCACGGAACGCACGTCGCGGGCACGGTCGCCGGCAAGACGTACGGCGTGGCGCGCAAGGCGAGCCTGGTCAGCGTCCGCGTCCTGGGCTGCGACGGCAAGGGCACCTGGTCGGGGATCATCGCGGGCATGGACTGGGTGGCGAAGAACGCCAAGCAGCCGGCCGTCCTGAACGGCTCCCTGGGCGGGGACAGGTCGGACGCGGTCAACAACGCCGCCACCGCCTTGTCCGACGCGGGTGTCCTGCCGGTCATCGCGGCGGGCAACAGCTCGAAGGACGCCTGCTACATCTCGCCGGCGTCCGCCCCCCGCGTGCTCACGGTTGCTGCGAGCAACCAGTGGGACGAGGAGACCGACTTCTCCAACTACGGCAGTTGCGTCTCCCTCTACGCCCCCGGACAGGCCATCGTCTCCGCGAAGCTCGGTGGCGGCAGCGTGGCCCTCGACGGCACGTCGATGGCCGCGCCGCACGTCGCCGGTGTCGCCGTCCTCTACAAGCAGGCGCACCCGAACGCGGACCCGGGCGAGATCAACGAGTTCCTCGACGGCGAATCCACCAAGGACGTCCTGAAGAGCATCAGCAAGAGCAGCCCCAACACCCTGCTCTTCACCGGCGGCCTGTAGCCCCAGGCCCCACCGGCGCCCCGACGGCCTCGCCGTCCCGCTCGACGCCGACGACGTCGGGGCGCGCCCGCAGTGCCGCCAGCTGCTCCCCGTCGAGGTCGGCGGCGAAGCCGGACACCGCGCTGGCATAGACGTACCGGGCCTCGACGACGCCGGTCTCGCGCATGACCCGCTCGGGATCGGCGCCCGGGGCGAGGGTGACGATGTACGGCCCGCCCTCGCCCTCCCCGGCACTCGCCGACGCCACCCACGGAGCGGCGTACGCGGCGGGGGCGAGGGCGACGGGCGCGCCGAGCAGCAGGACGGCGGCCACAACAGGACGCAGGATCGGGCGCACGGGGAACTCCGTTTCGTCGGGGGACAGCGGCTACCCCCTCCTTCGGCCACCACGCCCCGCACCTTGAACATCCGGCCCAGGGCGCCTGCCTCAGCCCTTCAAGAAGGCCCGACCCCCGCCCGGCTAGCCGGTCCAGGACTCGGGAACCGTTCACGCCTCCCGCACGGCCCTCGGCTCGGGTACCGCCTTGTTGCGGGCGGCCCGGACCCTGGCGTCGATGCCTCCGGCGACCTCCTGCTGACGCTCGTCGTCGGAGTGCTGGTAGATCATCGCGGCCTTCTCCGAGGAATGGCCGGCGCGGACCATCGTGTCCTTGAGCGTCGCGCCGGACTGGGTGGAGAGAGTGTGGCCGGTGTGACGCCCTTCCGCTCCATAGCAAAGCCCCAGGTCAGCGACCTGGGGCTTCGTTGTTGTCTAGACCCCTCAGGGCCCGCGTGCCATTTGCGTGCCACAAGTGCCCTCACTGAGAGGCAGGTTGAGCCCCGATCGCTACTCGAAGGCCTCCAGCAGAACGGTAGGTCCGAGCCTCACCCCCGCCGTTTCAACGCCCGTGCCGCGCGGGGGAGCTCTTCCTGGAGCAGTCGGCCGGCCAGGGCGCCGCCGAACACGACGACGCCCACGCCGACCAGCCAGGACTGGATGACCAGGACGGTTCCGAACGGGCCGTAGGTGACGGCGCTGGATGCGGTCAGCGGTGAGAACACGAGCCGGGAGAAGAGCCTGAGGCCGAGCAGCCCGAGCATGGTGGCGACCGCCCCGGGCAGCAGGGTGGCCCAGGCGACCCGGCCGCCGAGCAGGAGCCGCTGGGACCACCAGAAGAACAGGGTGCCGCTCAGCACGGTGACCACCCCGCGGGCCGAGGAGCCACGCCACAGGGGTGTGATCGCGGACAGGAAGAGGAGCCCGATGAGGACGGCGAGCCACATCACGTGCCGCCACCTGGCCCACCAGCGGGCCGGGGGCAGATCCCAGATCTCCTCGTAGCCGCTCTGCACCGCCGCACCGAACGACAGCCCGAATACGGCGAGCACGGCGAGGCCGAACGCTGTCGTGGTCCGCCACGCCTGGCCCGGCAGAGCGAACAATCCCTCGATCTCCTGCCTGGCGGCCGTCGAGACACCGAGCCCGTCCCCGAGCCACTGCGCGAACCCCCGCCCGCTCGCCGGATCGGCTGCGGACACGACGATCAGCAGCGGCACCAGCGTCAGGAACCCGAGCGCCGCGAATCCCAGTGAACGCTGCCACAGGTCGAGATCACTGCCCCGCCCCCACCGGCGTCCGGCCCGCGAGCGGCGGATCGCGCTGCGCAAGCGACCGAGCGGAGAGAAGCGGCCTCCGGCATCGGACGGGATGCCCTCGCTAGGGCGCACTTGAGCGTGTCCCCGACCCCGGGTCCTCGGTCGGCTGCTCTGCCGAGGCGCCGTGCTCAGGAGCTTTGCGCCAGCGGGCCTCGCAGAACGAGTAGAGGCCGAACAGCAGGAGGCCCACGGCCGCGGCGATCAGCAGCACGGGCCCGGCGGGTGTGGTGGCGAACGAACGTAGCGTCTCGTCCATGCCCTTGGCTCGGCCGGGATCGAACTGCACCGCGGCCAGCAGGACGAACAGCCCGGCCACCGCCGCGACCACCCCGCACGCCACACCCCCGACGATGCCCAGCCCCGCGACGATGCGCCGCGTCGGCCCGCTCATCTCGCCCGTCCGGAGATTCTCCTCGAACTTCCGCATCAGGCTGCGCACCACGATCACCACGCCCACGATGACCAGGACGGCTCCGACCACGCCGACGAGCACCCGCCCGAGGGGCCAGTCCAGCACCCTCGCGGTGTACTCCTTCGACGTCTCATCGCCGGGACGACCTCCGGCGGACCCGCCGACCAGCGCGGTCTGCACCACGCCGATACAGATCACGGTGTAGAAGACCGCCAACCCCAAAGAGCCCAGGCGCCGGGTCCACTTGTCACCGCCCGTCACCGCCTGTCCGAACGCGGCCTCGGACAGCCGCCACAGCGCCATCGCCGCCAGCCCCACCACCAGCGCCCACAGCAGCACCCGGCCGAACGGCTGCTCACCGACGGTCCGCACCGCACCGGACCGGTCGGCCTCCTTGCCACTGTCGCCGCCGAAACCCATCTGCACGGCCAGCAGCCCCACCAGCACGTAGATCACACCCCGCGCGCAGAGTCCGACCCTGGACAGGACCTCCATGGCGCGGCTGTTGGACATGCGCCGCCCCTGGGACCTGGCGTGGGCGGCATCCTTCTTGATGGCCATACGTGGCACCTCCGGGGCCCTGCCGTGAGGCCGGCAGGGCGCGCGCAGTGGTCAGTGCTTGAAGGCGTCCTTGATCTTCGCCCCGGCCTGCTTGGCGTTGCCCTTGACCTGGTCACCACGGCCTTCGGCCCGCAGGTGCCAGCTGCCGGTGACACGGCCGACGGTCTTCTTGGCGCCGCCCTTGACCGCCTCGGCCTTGTGCGCGATCTTCTTGCCGATACTCATCCGTGGCCACCCTTCGTAAGTCGCCGGAATGTGGCGCCTACCGGGGCTCCGATCGGTGCTTGAACGGGTTGAGCCCCCTGCGGTGCCCGCCATCCGGGTCGGGCTCCCGCACACCTGTCGTCTGCGGGCGGTCGATGCCGCGCTGGTCCACGACGTCTGCACGGTCGTTGCCGGCGGCTGTCCCCCGGCGCGCCGTGCGTCCGGGGCGTGCGTCATTGCTGCGGTAAGAGGTACGGCGACGGCGGGCACCGGCCACAACAAGGCTCAGCCCGAGCAGGGCCACTGCCCCGACGACGATGCCGTAGAGGAAGAGGGTGCCGGTGGAGCCGGTGACGTGGTAGTCGAATACGGAGAATCCGCCGGTCAGCTGGTGGGCGGTGCCGTCATTGGTGAGGACGCCGGCCACGCCGACGACCAGGGCGGCAATCAGGAGGACGAGTCCGAGGATGACGAGCATGGCACGCTCCAGAGGTCTGGTCGCTGCTTCTCCACGGTAGGACTGTCCTGCCCGCGAAGCCACAGCCAGAGGGCGGATCCACCCTGGAAGCGGGGACGACCTCGCACACCCCGTGAGATGACACAAGGTCGGCGGAAGGCACTACGGGCAGACGCCCCTGTTTCCCCCGCGGGCCCCCGTCTCGCACGAGCCCGGCGCCGAGCACGCGTACTGCATGGCACTTCAACGACTCCCTGCCCGGTGTCCGCTGGCGCAGCAGGAAGCACCACGGGCGGGCGCCAGGTGCCTCCGGTCAGCCGGACGACCCCAGTCGTCGATGGCGTGCCGCAGGACGACCAGGCGCCGCAAGGTGCCCGGAGTCATGGCGTCGCCTGGTGCTGGTGGCCGACCTCGCGCGCGAGGTCCAGCCCGAGGACGCGGTCGAGAAAGGCGAACGCCTCGAACTTGGCACCGGCCGGCACGTCGGCGCGCTTCGCCACGCTGTCCAGCATGTCCAGGACAGCGGGGACGCCGAGATCATCGGCGAGCGCGGCATGGGCCTGTCGCAGCACGTCGGCGGGGATCGGCCTGGACGGCTCCTGCGCCCAGTCGGCCACCTGCTGCCGCCAGCGCCTCAGCATCCGCCGGGCCTCGACGAGCGCGGCGCTGGTGACCATGACCGGCGTGCGGTAGGCGTGGCCGAGCAACAGCATCCTCACAGCCAGCGGATCGGTCCCCTCTCGGGCGAATGCGTCCGGGAGACCAGCGACGAGAAGGTGGCCATCGTCCGGGACGCCCCCGTCCGGTGGTACTGCGCCGACCTGGCCCGCCTCGATCCGGACCCCGCCGACGGCGTCCTGCACGGCGGTGCCGTACGCGAGCACGTGCACGTCGGCAGCGGCGCACATCGTCTCGGTCAGATGCTGAACGCCGACGGTCGCGGGCGGGTGGATGCCGAGAACAGCCATGGCCCGTTCGAGCGTCTGGGCCGGCTCAGGCGGCAGGTCCGGCGTAGTGAGGACCGTGACGGACTGCAGCCCATGCAGCTCCGCGGTGCGCGCCAGTACGTCACCGACCAGAGGCGCCCGCACATGCACCGCGCCGATCCCGGTGTCGATGACCGGCAGGTGGACGCAGATGCGCAAAAGGTGGCGGTGTGCGGAGGGGATCTCCACGAGGCGGCCGGTGCGGCTGTCGGCGATACGCAGCATGATGCGGAGGTTAGTCGTGGAAACCTCCGGTGCAGGGGAGGACCTGACCACGTCGGCTGTCCGGCCTGTATCGCCGGGAAAAGTCCTCCCGGGACCGCGTGGTCTCCAGCCGCAACAGGGCCGTACCTGACCGCCTGGTGGATCGCATCCGGCAGGAGCAGCGGGGGCGTGCGGGGGGTGTCGGAGTCAGCCATGTGGGTCCGCCCGTCTACGGGGTGCGGCCGTACTGCGTCGCAGGTCGGCACCAGTGCGGTGCCGTCGGGCGACGTGCGCGGGCCTGCCGTCCTTTCACGGCACTCCCGCCGCCCGCTCCACCGCCCGCCGCAAAATACCTGCTCAGGCCGGTCACAGTCCGTCGAACAGGCGTACAGTGAAAGCACCGGAAGTACTTCGCACACCGGCTTTCACGCGGGTGTCATTTCCGGCGATCGCCTAAAAACCGGGCTGCCGACGGGCAGTCCGGGGGCAGGTCCACAGCATGAGCACCCTCCTCGACCGGACCGCGCCCCGCGACCTCGCCGCAGAGCTTCCGGCCCGCTTGTCCCTCACCCCGAACACCACGCTCGCCGGCCAGCTGGACGGCGCCTGGTGGCCCCGCTCCCGCGACCTCGCAGCCGAGCTCCCACCGCTCGCCGCGGCCCTGGAGGAACCCTGGGGCCGCATCACCCGCGTCACCGTGAACCCCACCCGCTGGCCCGTCATACCGCACACCGTTGCCATGGACGGGCGCACGCTGCACGTGGGCTGGTTCACCGAACAGGACCCCGACAAGCTGATCCTGCTCTCCTACACCCTCGGCCGCTGGGACCTCCTCGTCATCCCGCCCGAGACCGCACCCGCAGCCGCAGGCCGCCTGATGGCCGCCGCGGCGATCCCCGGCAGCGTCCTCACCGCGGGCGTCCTGATGGCCAACGAAGCCGCCATCGGGCGCGGCATCCGCGACGCCCGTCGCGGGGAAGACACCTGGGAGGGCGAAGGCGGGGCATGCATGTCCCCCTTCGGGAACCCGATGGACCGGAGCACCTTCCCGCTGCCCGGAAAGGGCTGGAGGTGAGCCTCATGGAGACCGCCGTCCTCATCGCGGTGATCATCCTCGCGATCGCCATCGGAATGCGCTGGATCCACCTGCTGAACGCCCAGCACGACGCGCGGATCGCGGCCTACCACTTCAGCGACCCCCTGCCGAGGCCTCCCGGCCTACCGGACGACACCGGTCGTCGAGCCCTCCACTCGGATGCCGACCGGTGAGGAACAGACCTTCCTCCGACCGGGGGCAGCGGTCGGGGCGCCACGGTGCCCCGGCCCGCCGGCCTCTCACCTCCCTGAAAGGGAACACGCCCACGTGAAACACATCGAGACCCAGACCCTGCCGTCGCTCGGGCACGCCGAGGTACGGATCATCGCGCGCACACCCGAAGCCGCCCGCGCGGTCGCGGAAGCCCTCCGCGGGTGCTTCGCAGGAGCGGAGCAGCGCAGCTACCCCGGCCTCGACGGCGACACCCGCCTCCACCTCACCGTGGACACGGCAACACCCGCCGTCCCCGCCCGCTCCTGGCTGGCCGCCAGCCGGACCCCCGTCGGCGCCGGCGCCCACTCCGACGAGATCTGAGAAGCCCCGGCGGGACCCGGAGCGCAGCTGCGGCGCGACCTCCACGTACCGGAACAGGACCTGGCCGCCGGCGGCTCGACTGCAGGTGATCCACAGCCCATCTACCGGTCCGAAGCCGGCCGGTGCTTCCTGGAGTCACGCCCAGTCGAAGTCCTGACGCCCGACGGCGTACGCGTCCATCTGCCCCTGCTGGACGGCGGCGACCAGGTGGGGGTCCTGGCGGTCACCCTGGACGGATATCGACGACGACGCCCGGCGCCTCCTGCGCAGGATCGCGGGCCTGAAGAACGGCTACACCGACCTCTTCCTCCGCACCCGCCGCAGCGAACCGATGAGCGTGGCCGCGGAGATCCAGTGGTCCCTGTGGACAGCTTCGGCTACGCCCTGAACGGCGACGTCCTGCACCTCGCCATGGTCGACGATGGGGCACGGCCTGGACGCGGCCACGATGGCCACGGTGGCCATCGGCGCGTACCGCCCCGCCCGCCGGATCAGCATCGAACTGTCCGAGATCTACCTCTTCATGGACCGGGCCGTCGCCGAGCAGTTCGACCCGGACACGAACACGGGACGCCTCCAGTGGGTGACAGCCCCACGACCCTCCCCGTCGGCTTCGGAGGGCCCAGCCCCAGGTCACGCGGCGAAACCCACCTCGGACGACGCGACGCTCGTCCTGTTCGAGTGGCGCGGATGACGGAAGGCCGTGACCCAACGTGCCGGTCGGGACGGTGAACAACGGTTCGGATCCGTACGACGTGGAGCTCGGCGGGCTGACCCGGCCCGGTTTCCCTGTACGCCGTTGGGGCGAAACCTCCGGCCGGCGGGGTTCCGGGCCCGGCCCGAGGGGAGACCCAACACCGTGGCAAACCGTGGAGCAGGAAACGTCATTCCGTACGAGGTACAGGGCAGCGGTCCGGAGCGGGTCCTCGCACTCCACCACTGGCTCAGCGACAGGTCGAGTTTCGGCCCTCTGCGGCAGCACCTGGACGGAGGCGCGTTCAGCTACGCGTTCGTGGACTGCCGTGGGTACGGCGAGGCGATGGACACCCCCGGCACGTACACGATGGAGGAAATCGCGGCGGACGCCCTCGCCGTGGCCGACGACCTCGGCTGGGACACCTTCTCGGTCATCGGCCACTCCATGGGCGGCAAGGCGGCCCAGCAGATGTTGCTGGACGCCCCCTCACGGATCCGCTCGCTCATCGGCATCTCTCCCGTACCCGCGTCCGGGTTCCCGCTCGAAGGGGAGATGTGGGAGCTGTTCGCCGGCGCCGTGGAGGATTCCGGCAACCGCAGGACGATCTTCGACGCCCTCACCGGCAGTCGGCACGACGACGCGTGGCTGGACGCCAGGGTGAACGGCTCGGAACGCTCCTCGCAGGCTGCCCTGCGCTCGTACCTCGAATCCTGGACGCGCGGCCCCGATATCCACGAGCTGGTCAAGGGAAACACGACGCCGGTGCTTGTGGTGGCCGGTGCGAGCGACCCGGCTATGAGCCCCGACACCATGCGATCCACGTGGCTGCAGTGGTATCCGAACGCCGAGCTCGAGGTCTTCGACGACGCCGGCCACTTCGCGCCCGACGAAAGTCCGCGGGCCCTGGCGACGGTGGTCGAGAGGTTCCTCGGCCGCTAGACGGCCAGGGCGGCCAAGCACTCCGAGGCAGGCGTTCGGGGCTGCAGGCCACGACCCGGAACGCCCTGAGCGGCGCGTGCCATTACGTGCCAGTCGGGGCGGTGAACAGCGGTCAACAGGGGATGGTGCCGGGTGACTCCCAAGCTGATAGCGCGGGTTCGATTCCCGTCATCCACTCTTGCACGAAGCCCCAGGTCAGCGACCTGGGGCTTCGTCATTGTCTAGGCCTATTCAAGAGTCCGCACCACTTGCGGGTCGTGTCCCGCCCGGTGTCGGACCGTGGTCTGACACCGGGGCTGGGGAAAAGGGCATCGTCGGACCTGGGGCCGATGCCAGGAAGCGGACCGTGCTCCGACGCGGCGGGACCCTTGCGGGCGGGATCGTTCACGGCATGACGACCGTACGGAGCACACCCCTCGTAGACGACACCGCCGCCCCGGCGAAGGCCCGGCTGCTGCCGATGGAGTGGTCGGGCTTTCCCGGGCGCTGGGCGGGCGGGGTCTCGCTGGTCGCCGGGCCGCTACTCCTGGGCACCGGAGTCCTGTTGAGACTTCCGTTCCACTTCTTCTACCCCGAGCAGCTCGCCGCCCGCGTCGAGCACCCCGGCCTGATCGCGGCCTCCTACGGTGCCTTCGCCGCCGGAACCGTCCTGCTCTGGCCCGCCCTGGCCGCACTCGCCTCCCGCATCGGCCACCGCAGCCCCGGACTGGCCCTGTGGGGCGGGGCCTTCGGCGTCCTCGGGCTCTTCGCCCGGACCTTCCACGCCGGCGTGGACCACCTCGCCTTCCAGCTCGCCGACCGGCAAGGCGCCGAGGCCGCAACCCGGTTCGTAGGCGAGACGTACGGTGCCTTCCACATCTTCAGCGCCCTCAACCTTGCGATCATGGGCGGCTGGCTGTTCCTCGCCATCGGCGCCTGGCGCGCCCGGATACTCGGCCCGGTACGCGCCCTCGCCCTCGCGACGGCCGCCGCGCTGCCGCTCGGCGTGCTCAAGGGCACCGCTCCGCTGTCGGTCGTGGCTGTCGCCGGACTCTGCGTCGCCCTCGTCCCGCTGGGTGTCACCGTCCTTCGCGACGGCCCGGCACCGCGCCGGGCCGCCGTGCTGTGCTGGACCGCCGCGGTGATCACGGCCCTCGCGGTCATGACCGTTGCCGGTCAGGTTGGTTGACGATGTACGGCCGGTTGACGATGTACGGTCGGGCCATGCGTCTCCTCCGGCGACCGCACGACAGCCATCTCCTCGCACTCGACGCGACAGCCGCGATCCTGATCGCTGCCACGTACGCCGGCTTCGCCCGGATGTCCGGCAGCGCCACCCAGCCCGCCTACACCGGACCGGTGTGGGCGGGCCTGCTCGTGGCCGCAGCGGTCGGCCTCCCGGTCGCGGGCCGCAGGCGGTGGCCCGTGCCGGCCGCGCTGACGGCCGTCGCCGGAGCCGTCGCCGCCACCCTCCTGGACATCACGCGCGAGCCGTACCTCGCGGTCGGCCTCACCCTCTACACGGTCGCCCTCACCCGCGCCCCCCGCCACTCCGTACCGGTGCTGGCCGCCGCACTCGCCGCTTCGGCGGCTGCCGTACTCACCGGGGAGGCCGTGGTCACCCCGGCCGAGAGCTGGAGCGGGGCGGCCGGTGTCGCCGCCATCGTCTGGCTGGTCCTGGGCGGCGGCTGGGCGGCGGGCTTCGGGGTGCGCGCCCGCCGGGCCCGGGAAGCGGACCACGCCGCCCGCCACACCGAACGTGCCATCGTCGAGGAACGTCTGAGGATCGCACGCGAGTTGCATGACATCGTGTCGCACAGCCTCAGCCTGATCGCCGTGAAAGCGGGCGTCGCCGGTCACGTCGCCCAGCACCGCCCGGAGGAGGCTGTGGACGCCCTGCGTGTCATCGAGCAGACCAGCCGCGCCGCCATGACCGACATGCGACGCGCCCTTGGTGTGCTGCGCGCCGACGCCGGCGCCGTCGACGTACCGCTGGGCCCGACGCCCGGCATCGACGCCCTCCCCCTGCTGGCCGATCAGGCCCGACGGGCCGGCGTGGCGGTGGAGCTCGCGGTCCGGGTCCCGGACGAAGGTCTGCCCGCCGGAATCTCCTTGGCCGTTCACCGGATCGTCCAGGAGTCCCTCACCAATGCGGTGAAGCACGCGGCCCCCGCACGCTGCCGGGTGACGGTCGAGGCAGACCCCCGCGAGGTGCGCATCGATGTCACGGACGACGGCGTCCGCAGCGGCGACCGCGGACTGCCCGGCGGGCACGGCCTGACCGGCATGCGGGAGCGGGCGATGGTGCACGGCGGGACGTTCAGCGCGGGCCCTCGCCCCGAGGGGGGCTTCGCGGTCTCCGCCCGCCTGCCGCAGGATGGCACGAGGAGGAAAGAGTGACCGACACGACCCGCGTACTCATCGTCGACGACCAGGTGTTACTCCGGGGCTCGTTCCGGATCCTCGTCGACAACGAGCCCGGTCTCACCGCCGTCGGAGAGGCGGGCGACGGGGCCGAAGCCGTGGAAATGGCCCGCCTGCACCGACCGGACGTGGTCCTGATGGACGTCAGGATGCCCGTCATGGACGGCATTGCGGCGACCCGACAGATCTGCGGCTCCCCAGAGACCGCGGGAGTACGGGTACTGATCCTGACCACGTTCGACCTCGATGAGTACGTCTACGCGGCCCTACGGGCCGGTGCGGCGGGCTTCCTCCTCAAGGACGCCCCGCCGGCAGAGGTGCTGGCCGCGATCCGGGTCGTCGCCATGGGCGACTCCCTGCTGGCTCCGTCGGTGACCCGCCGCCTGATCGAGGACTTCACCCGCCGCCCCGACCTGGCCCCCGGCCGGGGCCCGGCTCGTCTGACGGGGGTGACGGAGCGGGAGCGCGAGGTCCTCCAGCTGATCGCGCGGGGCCTGTCGAACGACGAGATCACGGCGCGTCTGCACCTGAGCATGGGCACGGTGAAGACCCACATCGGCCGCCTCCTGGCCAAACTGGCCGCCCGCGACCGCGCCCAGCTGGTGATCGCGGCGTACGAGTCCGGAGTCGTGTCGGCCTCAGACGGCGGCCTGGGAGCGCGCTGAGAAACGGCCCTGCCCCAGGACAGGTGCCAGGACACTGCCGCTTGAAGACGCCGTACGAATGCCTTGCGCGCCATAGATTCCCAAGTTTGTGGCGCGGGTTCGATTCCCGTCATCCGCTCTTGGATGAAGGCCCAGGTCAACGACCTGGGCCTTCATCGTTGTCTAGACCGGTTAGACCCTCCCGCGCCCTCCACGTGCCCCAACTGGCGGGAACGCCCTGCTCGGAGGGTCTGCCGTGCACCACTCGCACCACACGGGACCACGCCGGTCTCGCGCCGCGAGACGCGTTCTCGATGACCTGCGTCACGCCGCAGCCTCCGTCGCGTGAATTCGCTTTCAAAAAGGGCCGGTTGGCCGGAAGGGTTGCTCAGGTCCTCGACGGGGCCACCTAGTCCTCTTTCCCCGCCAACACGCGATCGGCAACGTAGTGCGGGCAGGAAGGGAGGTGCCACGTCACCGTCACCCGGCTCCTGTCGGCGGAGATGGTACGGGCCTGCCCAGTGGCCGGGCAGGCCGCGCAGTGCGGGCACACGACGGTTTCGAACTTCAGCTCAGCCATCACCTACGCCACCTTCCCCGCCAACGGTGCTCGCGACGAGAGTGCCACGCCTCTCGGCGGGACAGGCTTCACACCGACCATGTCTTCCCGCTGAGGCGGCCGCCACCGTCGAGGCCGTCGTGCGCGCTGTGCACCATGGCGATGACGTCCGTATCCGGATCATGTTGGCCGCCTTGGTCGACAAGCACCGGACGACGACGGAGTCGCGGCGCGCGAGGGCCGGGTGTCTGCGCCTTCTGCGGTCATCGCCGGCTGACGAAGACTCCGAGCCCCTGACCTGCTGTGCAGCTGCTCTGCGCATCCTGGACCGGCCGTGACGGTCTAGCTCTCCTCGGCGGGTACGAAAATCTATGACGGCCCAAGTAGACATTGCACGGTGGTGTGGTTATGGTTTCTCTCGTAGCCCAGAGAGACCGCAGGGCCTGGCAGAGACGAACTGCCGGGCAGCAGTAAGCGCAGTTGCAGTTCGCAGGACGGTGCGGTGGTGGAGTTCCGAAGCCAGGGTTGTTGCAGGACGGCGACGGGGCTGACGACCGGACCGGGCGGCCCGCAGTGATCAGGGGCCACCATGAGCAGTACGCAGTTGACGCAGTGGCAGTACCCGTAAGTGCAGTTCGCAGTACCCAGCAGTGAAGTAGGTGAGCAACACCTCGGTGAAGGCGTCGGCTGCGGGCGCGCGCACCGGGAAGTTCGGCAGTGGGGTTCCAAGCCAGAGCAGACGCAGGACGGGCGACGGGGCTGGTTGCCGAAGAGTGGCGCTGGGTCAGGCCACCAGCAGTACCAGCAGTACCAGCAGTAAGCAGTTGATCACAGAGGGAAGAACGGAGGAGCCGAGCACCATCAGGATCGCCCGGGCGGAAGTCTGAGCCCGGGTACCGCAGGACATCGATAGTGAGGTGGTCTCCGGTCAAGCAACCGCGATCCCCGCACTCCCGGCAGCATCTCGGTCGGGTCGGCGGAAACACAGGGTCGGCGCAGTATCAGGGCCGACAGATGGTGTAGTAGTTCCTTCGGGGCCCTGGTGCCGTACGGCACCAGGGCCCCTCCACGCGTTCCATGAGAGAGGTTCAATGACAGCAGACGACTCGTTCGGCCGTCTCGACGACGACGATTACCCCGCCTACACCATGGGCCGGGCGGCAGACATGCTCGGCACGACCCAGGGCTTCCTCCGCGCCCTCGGAGAGGCCCGCCTGATCACCCCGCTGCGCTCCGACGGCGGCCACCGCCGCTACTCCCGCTACCAACTGCGCATCGCCGCCCGCGCCCGCGAACTCGTCGACCAGGGCACACCCATCGAGGCCGCCTGCCGCATCATCATCCTCGAAGACCAGCTTGAGGAAGCCCAGCGCATCAACGCCGAGTACCGCCGCGCCGCCGAATCATCCGCGCCGCCGCCCTCGGCCTGAACCGAGCGTGCCCGTCGGGATCGGCGGGCCTCGGTCCGCCCCGGCGTCAGCGCTGCGTGTGACCTGGTGGGTACCGTGCCCGTCCAGGCACATGACCGTCGCGTCGTCCTGGAGACGGCCGCCGTGGGCGTGAAGAATCTCCGCGACCAGAGCGCGGGAGGCCTCGCGGGGGGGGGCGGAGATCGCCCGTACGCACGATCAGGGAGGGCAGGTCGACCTGCACGGCGCGGCGCCCAAGCCGCATGCGGCGTCAGAGCGCAGGCTGATCCACATCGTCCGGCCAGGCATCTCCGGGCGCTCTCGAAGCGGAGCTGATCCAGGCACGAGCGATCCTGCTCGGCTCCGTGAACCGAGAGCAGGCCCACGAAACCGCGGGCGCACCAGGCAACGGTTGTCGTCCTCACGCGTGGTACCGGGCCCTCCGAAGTCGGCACGGACCGGTCCGTTGGCCCACGGCACAGGCTTTGGCCGCATACCTTGCCGACGCTAAGGTGAGGCGCCGTACTCGGCGGATCGCTTCCCTGAGGGAAGATCGCTCCCCTGAGGGAGGTGGGGATGGGGCTCATGGACGCGGACCACGCGGGACTGGTTGTCGCGGCACAGGCCGGTGACGATCGGGCACGCGAGGAGTTGATCGCCGCGTACCTGCCCTTGCTCTACAACATCGTCGGGCGATCGCTGAGCGGACACGCCGACGTCGACGACGTCGTCCAGGAAACCCTGCTGCGCGTGGTGCGCGACCTGCCTGCCCTGCGTGACCCGGAGAGCTTCCGGTCCTGGCTGGTGGCGATCACGCTGCGCCAGATCAATACCCACTGGCACCGGCAACGCGCCTTCGCCGGCCGGACCACGGTCATCGACGAGGCACGCCAGATACCGGACATCGGCGCCGAACCTGAGGACGTGACGATCCTGCGTCTGCACGTGTCGGACGAGCGCCGTCAGGTCGTCGAAGCCGGCCGGTGGCTCGACCCGGACCATCGGGCGCTGCTGTCCCTGTGGGGGCAGGAATGCGCCGGCTCGCTGAGCCGTGAAGACATCGCCGACGCGATGGGGCTCACTGTCGCCCACGCCGGAGTACGCCTGCAACGCATGCGCGAGCAGCTGGAACTGAGCCGGACGATCGTCGCCGCGCTGAAGGCCGACCCGCGCTGTCCGGAGCTGGACGAGACCGTCGTCGGCTGGGACGGTCTCCCTGCATCGGTGTGGCGCAAACGGATCGCGCGGCACACCCGCGACTGCCCGGTCTGCATGGCGACGACGACGGAACGGGTTCCGGCCGAACTACTGCTCCGCAACCTCGCGACGCTGGCCGTCCCAGCCGGCCTCATCGCCGCGCTGGCCGCCAAGGGCCTGCTGTCGGGCACGGCCACGGCTACGGCCACGGCCACGGCCACGGCGGGAGGCAGTCTGCACAGTGCACTGATCGGCAAACTCCACGCGGTGACCGCTCACCAGCTGGTGAGCCTCGCCACCGGCGCGGTGCTCATCGCCGGGACCGCCACCTACGCGACCTGGCCCGAACCGGCGCATCGGGAGCCCGGGGTCATCGCCACGCCTACGGCCGGCAACCCCACGGTCGGCACCCCCACGCCGATCCCGTCGCGCACCACCACGTCGGCCGAACCGTCCCCGGTGAGTCCGTCCGCCTCCGCAGGCACCGTTCCGCTGGGCGCACAGTCGCTGGAGTCCGTGGACCAGCCCGCCCTGTACCTCACGTATGCCGGCGACTTCGCGACGCTCGGCCGAGTCTCCGCGTCCAGCAGCACGCAGACACGGCAGCGGGTCACCTTCACGGTCATCGGGGGGCTGGCCGACACACGGTGCGTCACCTTCCGCGCCGCCGACGGTCGCTATCTGCGCCATCGTGACCTGCGGCTGCGGCTGAGCAGCGACGACGGCAGCGAACTGTTCCGTGAAGACGCCACTTTCTGTCCGCGCCCCGGGGCGGTCGCCGGGTCGGTGACCCTGCACGCGCACAACTATCCCGGATCGGTCCTCCGCCACCGCGACGGTGGCGTCTGGCTCGATGGGTCCGACGGCACTCGGGCCTTCGCCGGCCAGGCTTCCTTCATCCTGCGCAGGTCCTGGGCCTGAGGACCGCTCCTTGAGCATGTGATCCGGCTTCGGTCCGTATTCATCGACGGCTGCCGCCATTCCGAAAACCTTCACCGGTGATCAGGGCGGCGTGCCCTTTCCACCGGGACGACCAGACCGCGGGGCTCGGCATAACGCTTTCTGTCCGCGAGATGCATCACTGAGCAATCGTCCGGACGGCGCGACTTTTCCGTTACGAGACCGTGAGTGCGGAAGCCTCCATTGCATGGGGTGCTCTTCCCGCCGCTCACCAAGACCGGCAGGCGTGGCGGGTTCCCCGATACCCCCCTTTGACGTATCCCCGGAAGAAAGCCCCTCCCATGACGCGACACGCCCCCACGATCACGGCACCCAGGGTGACCCGCGACCCCCGAGGAGAATCATGAAGGGCCTGCACCGGCTCGGCCGGCGTCGCCGAACAGTGGCAATAGGACTGTCGGCCACGTCGGTGGTGGCCGGTGTCCTGACGCTCCTCCCCAGCTCCGCCGGAGCCGCGAACCTGGGTACGCAGGCGGCCCCCTCGGGCAGGTACTTCGGCACCGCAGTGGCCGCCGGCAGGCTCGGCGACTCGGCGTACACCGCGATCGCCGCCCGGGAGTTCAACATGATCACCCCGGAGAACGAGATGAAGTGGGACGCCGTCGAGCCGTCCCGCGGCAACTTCAACTTCGGCCCCGCCGAACGGATCGTCGACCGTGCGAAGGCGAACGGCCAGCGCGTGCGCGGCCACACCACGGTCTGGCACTCGCAGCTCCCGGCCTGGGTCGGCTCGATCGGCGACGCGAACACGCTGCGCAGCGTGATGAACGGCCACATCACCACCACGATGACCCACTTCAAGGGCAAGATCTACGCGTGGGACGTGGTCAACGAGGCATTCGCCGACGGCCCCGGCGGCCAGCTCCGCAGCTCGGTGTTCCAGAAGGTCCTGGGCAACGGCTTCATCGAGGAGGCGTTCCGCACCGCCCGTGCGGCCGACTCCTCGGCCAAGCTCTGTTACAACGACTACAACATCGAGAACTGGTCGGACGCCAAGACCCAGGGCGTCTACAGAATGGTCAAGGACTTCAAGTCCCGCGGCGTTCCCATCGACTGCGTCGGGCTCCAGAGCCACTTCGGAGCGGGCGGCCCGCCGGCGAGCTTCAAGACCACCCTGGCCAACTTCGCCGCCCTGGGCGTCGACGTCCAGATCACCGAGCTGGACATCGCCCAGGCATCGCCCACCCACTACGCCGACTCGGTCAAAGCCTGCCTGTCCGTTGCCCGTTGCACCGGCATCACGGTGTGGGGCGTTCGTGACAGCGACTCCTGGCGCAGCGGCGAAAGCCCGCTCCTGTTCGACAACAACGGCAAGCCCAAGCCCGCGTACGCCGCCGTCATGAGTGCCCTCAACTCCGGCCCGGGTACCACCCCGAGCAAGCCGTCCGACGGTACCGGTACCGGTACGGGGGAGATCAAGGGCGTGGCCTCCGGCCGCTGTATCGACATCCCCGCCTCCACCACCGCCAACGGCACCCAGGCGCAGCTGTGGGACTGTAGCGGCCAGGCCAACCAGCGCTGGACCCACACCGCCGGCAAGCAGCTGAAGATCCACGGCGACAAGTGCCTGGACGCCAAGGGCAAGGGCACCACCAACGGCACCGCGGTGGTCATCTGGGACTGCAACGGCGGTACCAACCAGCAGTGGAACATCAACACAAACGGCACGATCACCGGCGTCCAGTCCGGGCTGTGCCTCGACGCCGTCGGCGCGGCCACCGCCAACGGCACCAAGATCCAGCTGCACGCCTGTGGGGGCGTCGGCAACCAGAAGTGGACCGCCCCGTCCGGATCGGGCGGCGGCACGTGCGCGCTTCCGTCGACGTACAAGTGGAATTCGACGGGTGCCCTGGCGCAGCCTGCGAACGGGTGGGCCTCGCTGAAGGACTTCACCAACGTGGTGCTGGGCGGCAAGCACTTGGTCTACGGGTCGAACTTCAACGGATCGAAGTACGACTCGATGACGTTCAGCCCCTTCACCAACTGGTCGGACATGGCGTCCGCCGGACAGAAGGCGATGAACCAGCCCGCGGTCGCGCCCACGCTGTTCTACTTCGCGCCCAAGAAGGTCTGGGTCCTCGCGTACCAGTGGGGCCAGTGGCCCTTCATCTACCGCACGTCGAGCGACCCCACCGACCCCAACGGCTGGTCCGCGCCGCAGCCGCTGTTCACCGGCAGCATCCCCCGCACCGACTCCCCCACCGGCCCGATCGACCAGACCCTGATCGCCGACGACCAGAACATGTACCTGTTCTTCGCCGGTGACAACGGCAAGATCTACCGGGCGAGCATGCCGATCGGGAACTTCCCGGGCAACTTCGGCTCGTCGTACACGACGGTCATGAGCGATACGGAAGCCAACCTGTTCGAGGCGCCGCAGGTCTACAAGGTCCAGGGCCAGAACCAGTACCTCATGATCGTCGAGGCGAAGGGTGCGAACGGGCGCTACTTCCGCTCGTTCACGGCCTCCAGCCTGAACGGCTCGTGGACCCCCCAGGCCGCCGACGAAAGCAACCCCTTCGCGGGCAAGGCGAACAGCGGTGCCACCTGGACCAACGACATCAGCCACGGTGACCTGGTCCGCAACAACCCCGACCAGACCATGACGATCGACCCCTGCAACCTGCAGTTCCTCTACCAGGGCAAGTCCCCCACCGCGGGCGGCCCCTACGACCGGCTGCCGTACCGGCCGGGTGTCCTCACCCTGCAGCGCTGACTGCCCGATCCACGGTGATACGCAAGGAGAAACCCCCCATGAAGAACCCCACGAACCGTGGGCGCCGCGGGCGTCACCGCCGTCGCTGGACCGCGACCGGACTGCTGCTCGGAGCGCCCGCCCTCGTCGTGCCGTACCTCCTGTTCGTGCAGGACGACTCGCAGGCCGCGACGGTCGACGGCAATGCCTACTACCGGCTGGTCTCCGTACGCAGCGGCAAGGCGCTGGACGTCAACGCCTTCTCCACGGCCGACGGCACCCGCATCCAGCAGTGGACCGACCAGAACACCGCCAATCAGCAGTGGAAGCTGCGACCCGCCGGGGACGGCTACTACGAGCTGGTGAACCGCAACAGCGGCAAAGTGCTGGGCATAGCGGGCGATTCGACCGCCGAGAAGGCCGCCGCCGAGCAGCAGACCGACAGCTCCTCCGCCTCCCAGGAGTGGCGGATCGACGAGGTGAGCGGTTCCGACGCCGTCACCTTCACCTCCCGCAGGAGCGGCCAGGTCCTGGACGTCTCCGGAGGCTCCACGGCCGACGGCGCGGTGGTCATCCAGTATCCCGGCAAGGGCAGCACCAACCAGCAGTGGAAGCTGGTGAGGACGGCCGAGTCCCCGGCGGGCGGGACCGGACCGTATGTGTGGAGCAACGCCCAGGTCGTGGGCGGCGGTTACGTCACCGGGCTGGTGTTCAACCCGCGTGAGAAGGGCCTGCTGTACGCGCGCACAGACATGGGCGGCGCCTACCGCTGGGACACCGCGGCCGAGCAGTGGATCCCGCTGACCGACTGGGTCGGCGAGAAGGACTGGAACCTGCTGGGCATCGATTCGCTGGCCACCGACCCCGTGGACGCCGACCGGCTCTACCTCGCGGCGGGCACCTACACCAACAGCTGGGCGGGCAACGGCGCGATCCTGCGCTCCAAGGACCGTGGCCGCACCTTCCAGCGCAGCGATCTGCCCTTCAAGCTGGGCGCCAACGAGGACGGCCGCGGGGCGGGCGAGCGGCTGGTGGTCGACCCCGCGAACAACGCCAACCTGCTCCTCGGCAGCCGCAAGAACGGCCTGTGGCGCAGCACCGACCACGGCGTCACATGGAGCCAGGTCTCCTCGTTCCCCGTCAAGGACGGGGCGAGCAGCGGCGGCGGCATCTCCTTCGTGACGTACGGCCCGGCCGGCAGCAAGACGGTCTACGTCGGCGTCGCCGACAGATCCACCTCCCTGTACCGCTCCACCGACGGCGGCAGCACCTGGCAGGCCGTCCCCGGGCAGCCCGCCGGCCAGATGCCGCAGCACGGCGTGCTCTCCGGTGACGGATCGCTGTACCTGACGTACACCAACAATCTCGGACCCAACGGCGTGACGGCGGGTACGGTGTGGAAGTACGCGCCGGGCAGCGGGGCGTGGAAGAACATCTCACCGTCCCAGGGAAGTTACGGCTTCTCCGGGCTGGCGGTCGACCCGCGCAAGCCGTCCACGGTCATGGTCACCACCCTCGGCCGCTGGTGGCCCGAGGACGAGATCTACCGGACCACCGATGGCGGTTCGAACTGGAAGGCACTGGCCGACAAGTCGGTGCGGGACGCCTCCGGCGCTCCTTACGTCGGCACTCACACCGGGCACTGGATGACCGCCCTGGCCATCGATCCCTTCGACTCCGGGCACGTGCTGTACGGCACCGGCAACGGCATCCTGCGCAGCAAGGACGCCAATGCCTCCGACAGCGGCGGCACCAGCCACTGGAGCATGGGCGCCCGAGGGTTGGAGGAGACCGCGCTGCTGGACGCGATCGCCCCTCCCGGCGGCGCCACCGTCATCACCTCCATGGGCGACCAGGGCGGCTTCCGGCACGACGACCTGACCAAGGTGCCCGCCGGGCGGCTGAGCAACCCGATGATGACCAACAGCACCGATATCGACTTCGCCCAGTCCAAGCCCTCGATGATGGTCCGCGTCGGCCGTGGCGGCGCGCAGGACGGCGCCTACTCCACCGACGGCGGCAGCAGCTGGACCGGCTTCAAGGCAGAGCCTGTGGCCGGTGCCCAGGACGGCCATGTCGCACTCGCGGCGGACGGCTCCGCCATCGTCTGGACCGAGGCCGGTCAGGCCCCGTACCGCTCGACCGACAACGGGGCGAGCTGGTCGAGGGTCAGCGGCCTGGGCAACGACGCCGTGGTCGTCGCCGACCGCTCCTCGGCCAGGACCTTCTACTCCCTGTCCGGCGGCACGCTCTACGCCAGCACTGACGGCGGCGCGACCTTCACCGCCCGCGCCGGCAACCTGCCCGCCGGCCGGCTCACGGCCGTCCCCGGCATCGCCGGGGACCTGTGGATCGCCGGCGCTGACAAGGGGCTGCTGCACTCCACCGACGGCGGCAGCACCTTCACGACGCTCAACACGGTGAAGTCCGCCTCCGCCCTCGGCTTCGGCAAGGCCGCGCCGGGCGCCTCCTACCAGGCCCTGTACCTGATCGGTACCGTCAAGGACGTCACCGGCGTCTTCCGCTCCACCGACATGGGCGCCACCTGGCTCCGCGTCAACGACGACGCCCACCAGTGGGGCAACATCGGCGGCAGCGGCGTCATCACCGGCGACCCCGACACCTACGGGCGGGTCTACGTCGGCACCAACGGACGCGGTCTCCAGTACGGCGACCCGTCCTGACCCCAGCGCACCCGAGCGGGGCCGCAGGCACGACTGCCTGCGGCCCCGCCATGGCTGAGGAAAGACGCCTCCCCGCCCCCTCGACGGGACGCCCAGGTCAGCGACCCGGGCCTTCTTCGTTGTCTAGACCTCTCCCGGCCCGCGTGCCTCCGACTGGTACCTCCCGCCGTCCTACGGCGCCGCGGAGACCGGATCGGCGCTTGCCCCGCACCGTGCCAGCCACACCGCCACCCCGGCACTCCCGGCTTCCCAGCGGGCCGACGGCGGCTGGCCCCGCATCCCGGACGATCCCTACTCCAGACCGACGGCCGCCGGCCTGGCCCTCACCGCCCTCACCTCCGGCGGACTCGGCCCGCAGGACACCGCACGAGGCCAGCTCAGGGAGCAGCTGGTGCACGCCTCACCTAGCTCGCGAGCGCCTTGAACAGGCCGCGGATCTCGTCCTCGTCCGCGATCACCGGCAGGGTGTCGAAATAGAGCTCCCACTCGCCCTTCGGGCCAATGCGCTCGACGATCCCGAAGGGGATGTTGCCCTTGGGGTCGGTGCCGTTGGGGTCGGTCATCGTGCCATGCCACTCGATGTAGGTGGTGGTGCGGCCGAAGGCGACCTGGCCCGCCTTGAACTCGACGTCGGCGTTCTCGAACAGCCGCTGCAGGTAGGCGGTCTTGCCCTCCTGCGTGGTCAGCGACCGGTCCAGGCCGGGCCCGGCCAGCTTGGCGTTGCCGGTACGGGCGGCCAGCGCGGCGGCGTCCCCGCTGTTCCAGGCGGCGAGGCGGCCGGGGATTTCCTGGGCGCGGAACCGGTCGGGAGCCGCTCCGCGCGGGCCGGGGCCGGCCGGGTCGGCGATGCCGGCGAAGAGGGGGCGGGGCCGCTGAGACTCGGGCAAGACCTGGAACAGCTCGTAGCGGTCGTAGTAGCGGCGGGCCTGGATGGTCTTGCCGTCATCGCCGAGGACGTTGCGGGCGATCTGCGGGTAGCTGACCTTGTGGCCCTTGAGGGTGACCGTGTTCTGCTGGCCGAACATCATCACGGCGCCGTCGGCGACCACGTTCGTGCCGCGGTAGCGGAGGTCCGGCACAAGGCGGAGTGAGTTGCTGATCGAGGCGCCGATCACTTCGTGGCCGCGCTGGGGCTTGCCGCCGGCCTCCCAGAGGCTGGCCTCCTCGTCGAAGATGTCCAGGTAGGTCTGGAGGCTGGGGGCCTCGCCGAAGACGATCTGCCGCTTCATGAAGGCGCAGGCGTTCGGGGTGATCCGCCCTTCGAGCCGGTCTGCCTTCTCGCGGACCTCGGCGCACTGGCCGCCCTCGGCGGTGGCGGTGGCCGGCGCGGCACCGATGGTGAGGCCTGCGAGGAGAGTGGCCGCCGCGAACACTCCGGTGCGCGTGTACCGCCGCATGTTCATGTCGTTCCCCGTCCGTGATCGCTTGATCGCTTCGATGGATCAAGCTTCTTCGCGGGCGCCAGAGAAAACGATTACCTCAGGGGTAATGGCGGGCAGTTGACAGTGCGGACGACCACCGGCCACGGATAACGGGCATACGACGGCGGAGGCGGAGGCCTTCGCCCGCCCCGGCGGCCCCGCCATGGACACCCACGGCCTCGACCGCCGCCGCGCCCTCGCCAGCGCACCTTTTGGTGGGCCTCACTTGACGACAGGCAACCCGCACAGCTTCTGGTGGAGGCCGAGGCCGGCCAGGCCTTCTGGCTGCGCGGGTTCGATTCCCGTCATCCGCTCCATAACGAAGCCCCAGGTCAGCGACCTGGGGCTCGCGAGGTAGCCCGCCATGCCGCCTCGGGAGCGCCGACAGGGACGCCGACCATGCGCGGGGCCCAGGTCCCACCGGGGGCACCGCGCAGCACCCGGCGCATGCCGATCGCTCCGGTGATGACCAGGGCATCGCCAGTCGGCCTTCGCGGAACGCCTTCCGATGAATCGTCGGGCGCACGGTCGGCGCAGCGGATTCGTATATGAGTACGAGACATTTCCGGCATTCTGACATTCCGTCACCCAAGTAGACCCATTTTTCCGATATACGGGGTATTGCCCTGCAATATGCGTGAGTAATGCCGGGCCACGGCGTATTACTACCTCTGGCAGGGAGTCGCTCGCCCCGCCCAGGGTGAGCCGGCACGAGGGACCGCAGGTGGGGGGCCTCCGCCCTGTCCGGTGACCGTCACGGGCGCCCGAGGTCCTCCGTCGGGAGGACTGAGGCTCGAAGCAACAGAAAGGTCCTGCTATGGCGTTGGATGCCATTCGGTCGGATCCACCCGACAGAAGGCCTCAACAAAGACTGCTCAAACGGGGAGCCATCTTCCTGCTTCCCACCGCGCTCCTGGCGGCGGCCACCCTGGTCCCGCATTCCGCTCACGCCGCGGAAGCCCCTGTGGGGCTGGGGACCGCCACCAACTACGCAGTTCTGGCCGGTTCGACGGTCACCAACACGAACACCCCCACCATCATCAACGGCGACCTGGGACTCTATCCGGGCACATCGGTGACCGGCTTTCCGCCCGGCATCGTCAACGGAGTGCAGCGCATCGCCCCCGACGCCGCCGCCCTTCAGGCGAAGAACGACCTCGTCACCGCCTACAACGACGCGGCAGGCCGGGGACCGGGGACCGTGCTCGCTTCGGCCGAGATCGGCGGACTCACGCTGGCGCCCGGCGTCTACACCGCCCCGTCGACCGTGGGCATCACCGGGACGGTCACTCTCGACGGCCAGAACGACCCCGCCTCCGTCTTCATCTTCCGGATCCCCTCGACCCTGATCACGGCTCCGGCGAGTGTCGTTGCCTTCATCAACGGCGCAAATGCCTGCAACGTGTTCTGGCAGGTGGGCAGCTCCGCCACGATCGACACGACCTCCCAGTTCAAGGGCAACATCCTGGCCCTGGAGTCCATCTCGGTGAACACCGGCGCCGTGATCGAAGGCCGGGCCCTCGCACGCAACGGCGCGGTCACGCTGGACAACAACACCATTACGAGGGCGGCTTGCGCCGTTGGCCCGCCTGGACCTCCCGGACCTCCCGGACCGACCGGCTCGCCCGGCCCGACCGGCTCGCCCGGCCCAACGGGCGCCCCTGGCCCGACCGGCAGCCCCGGACCGACCGGCGCACCCGGCCCTGACGGCTCACCCGGACCCGTCGGCAGCCCCGGCCCGACCGGCTCGCCCGGACCCGTCGGCAGCCCCGGACCGGTCGGCGCACCCGGCCCTGACGGCTCGCCCGGTGCCCCCGGATCCCCCGGCGCACCCGGCCCGACTGGCTCACCCGGACCCGTCGGCAGCCCCGGACCGGTCGGCGCACCCGGCCCTGACGGCTCGCCCGGTGCCCCCGGATCCCCCGGCGCACCCGGCCCGACCGGCTCACCCGGACCCGTCGGCAGCCCCGGACCGGTCGGCTCGCCCGGACCCGTCGGCAGCCCCGGACCGGTCGGCTCACCCGGACCCGCCGGACCCGCAGGGCCCGCAGGACCTGCCGGACCCGCCGGACCCGCCGGACCTGCCGGACCCGCAGGACCCAAGGGGCCGCGCGGGGACAAGGGCGAAAAGGGTGACCACGGCGGACCCGGCCACGGGCACCACGACCACGATGAGGACGGGCCCGGCCACGGGCACCACGACCACGATGAGGGCGGACCCGGCCACGGGCACCACGACCACGATGAGGGCGGACCCGGCCACGGCCACGACGGGCCCGACGAGGGCGGACCCGGCCACGGCCACGACGGCAAGCCCCCATGGGCCGACTTCCTGCCGGGCAACCTCGCCGGCCACGCGGCCAAGAGCGTCAACTTCGCCCACGTGAGCGCCGCCACCCCCCAGCAGCCGGAGGGAGTGTCGCCCGCACTCGCCGCGAACCACGCAAGCAGCGGGCCCGGCATCCTGGCCGCCTCCGCCGCCGCGCTCGCATTCATCGGAGGCTCGGTCCTCTTCACCATGAAGCGAGTCCGACGTACGGCGACTCGACAGGACTAGCCCATCGCGGACGTGACCGCCTCCCGTCCCTGAGCCATCGGGGGTCGGAGCCGGAGCCCCGGTCAAGCACATGGGACGTCCTCGTCAGCCGTTCGGCGGCCGAGCCCCTGGACTCATCGTCCAGGGGCTCGGCGGGGCTAGGCCCTGTCGTCAGGACATCGAAGGACAGGGCTCCTGCACGCGCTGAACTCCCTGCCCTGACCGGCGGAGGTCATGGCAGGATTGCGTACCGCCGTACGTCTTGACGACATCCTCGATGAAATGGCGCGTACGGTCCGGGCCCAGCGCCTGGGCCTGCAAGTGCGCATACATGTCGCTGTAGCACCGCACGTCGGATCGTTTCTCCAGATAGAGGTCGCTGGTGAACCTTTCGAGATACACCACGCTCACATCGGTCGCGTCGGCAAATTCGAGCAGCGCGAACTGTCCCGATACGCCCGGGTGCGCACCCACGTCGTGAGGGAGGACCTGCAGGGTGATGTGCGGCCGGGCGCTGAGCTGGATCAGATGGTCCAGTTGTTCCCGCATCACCTCGCGGCCGCCCACGACGCGCCGCAGCGCCGATTCGTCCAGCACGACCCATAAGCGCAGCGGGTTGTGCGGGGCACCCAACCGGCTCTGGCGCCGCAGCCGCACCTGGAGGCGCCTGGCGGCCTGTTCGGCAGTGGCCTGAGGGATCGTTCCTGCGATGACCGCCCGGGCGTAGGCGGGAGTCTGCAGCAGGCCGGGGATCACCATGGACTCGTAGAAACGAATGGCGGCCGCCGCGGCCTCCAGACCGATGTAGGCGCCGTACGAGATATCGCCGTAGGAATTCCACCAGCCCTGCTGACCCGATTCCCCGGCCAGTTGCATCAGGTGGTCAATACGCCGCTGGTCCTGGACTCCGTACAGCGCGCAGAGGTCGCGCACGTCGCGCGGCTTGATGAGGCGGTGACCATTCTCCAGCAGGCTGATCTTGGGCTGGGAGATCAGCAGGCGTTCCGCCACCTGCTGCGTCGTCATTCCGCTGACCTCCCGAAGCCTGCGCAGTTCCGACCCCAGTCGGCGTCTGCTGACGGTGGGATTCACAGTGACGCCCACGGGACGCATACCTCCGCTCCAAAAGAACCTTGCACTGGCGAACAGATTGCCACGGCAGGGGCTACCGGATCCGCCTTGACTCCGTGTCGCTCACGGCGATCCGCGCCGGGCGAGGAAGGACCGGAATTCGCATCACCCTCACTCGGCCGACCATATTTTCCGGCTGAAATTAACAGGCATTCGCATATCGTCCCGAGGCGACCTCGATAATCGAAAATTTCCCCGAACGGAGCGCACTCCGGTGCAGATTTCCGAGTAATATGCCAGCCCGTTCACGCCTTCCGGCGAACGGCCGCCTAGTGCGCAGTCATCGTGGACGTGTCCGCTACGGGCGCGCCATCGGATCGCGCCGGCGTCGGCGACCCCGCTTCGGCCTTGGCCTCACCACGATCACCGGCACGGTCCTGTCCCTGATGCCGAAAGTTCGCCACAGGGTCAGGTCCGCCGGCCAGGTGACTGGGAGGCTGCGGAAGGGCAGCGCCGGTACCGGTCGCGCCCCGGTCTTGACCGGCGGGGAGTGATGGTCAGCCCGGACGGCTAGACCCGCGCGCTCCTGGCGTCGCGCCGCCGCGCAACGTAGCGGAGCAGGGCCCAGATCGCCGCGGCGTTGACGATGGCGCCGACCAGGACCACGCCGTAGAAGCCGAATTCGGACCACATGTCGAGCTTGGTGTCGATGGACGTGTCCGGTGCCACCCAGTCCGCGGGGCGCGGGGCGGACTCCGGCAGGAACTCCGTGGGCTCCGGCTTGGGAGGCGGCTGCGAGCCCTCGTAGACGGGCCCCTCCGGGACCGGCTCGTCCGGGGCGTCCGGCGTGGGTACGAGGAAGCTCAGCAGCACAACGCTGACCGGCGCGGTGGCGAGGATCGGCCAGACTCCGAAGAACCCGATGTCTCCGGTCCGGCTGCCGACCGCGACGTAGACCAGCATCGCGACCACCAGCGCCAGGTATCCACCCGGCACCCACATCTCCGGCTTCGACCAGCGCCGCACCATGACGTTCCCCGTTCCGTTCCGCTTCGTTCGACCTGCGCCCAGTCTCGAAGCTGCCGAGGATCTCCACCTGAGTACGCCTACTCATCCTGCGCCGCCCTGCGTACCTGGTCAGAGCCGTGTACGGCGGGCAGACGCGAAGGACGTGTCAGCCGGCCCATCGCCCCGTGAGGAAGGTGAGGGCGAAGACCGTGCTCAGGGGTGCGGCGAGGCACAGGTAGACGGTCTTGATCCGTGGTCTGCGCAGGCTCCAGGCGGCAAGGGTGATCCACAGGGGCCACAACAGGAGGGTGGCTCGGGGGATGGACATGTACCAGTAGGAGGTTCCCAGCGCCCACAGGGTGAGGCCGGTGTAGGTGGCTTCGGCCCAGCGGCGTTGCTTCAGCAGGAGGCCGAGCAGGAGGAGCCCTACGAGCAGGGCGAGCAGTTCGGCCTGGAACATGAAGGCGTATCCGGTGCTCTGGGTGTGGCCGAAGGCGCCGGTCCAGGTGTGGGACCAGGTGTCCCAGGGGGCGTGGAAGTCGCGGTACCAGCCGCGTTCCTCGGCGTGTTTCCATGCCAGCCAGTCGCCGGTGTACGCGTGCAGGTACCAGGCGTACAGGGCTGCGGGGAGGGCGGGCAGGGCCAGCCAGGGCAGTGCGCGCCAGTGGCGGCGCGCGACGAGGAGGAAGTGCACGGCTATGGCGGCGGCGAGGAAGAGGCCGCTGACGCGTACGGCGGTGGCCAGGGCGGTCAGGGTGGCGGCGAGGGGCCAGTTGCGGCGCTGGGCGGCGAGCCAGGCGGGGAGCGCGAGGGCGAGGAAGAGCGCCTCGGTGTAGCCGACGGCCAGGAAGACCGCGCACGGGGAGAGGAGGAAGAACAGCACCGCGCGCCGGCCCGTGTCCGCGCCGGGCAGGCGCAGGTGCAGCCGGGCGATGCGGGCCAGTGCCACGACGGCGACGCCCCCCGCGACGAAGGATATGAGCAGTCCGGCAGCCGTCCAGTTGGGGACGATGACGTGCACGGCGCGCAGCACGAGCGGGAAGCCGGGGAAGAACGCCTCCCGGTTGTCCTGGTGGCTCGGCAAGGGGCCTGCCCCGTCGGGGAAGTAGCCCTCGCGGGCTATGTGCAGGTAGTGGTACCAGTCCCACTGCTGGAACGGCGCGAGGACCGGGGCGGCCTCGGGGGTCTCCGGGTCCGCGGGGAACAGCCACCGCGCGCAGTAGGCGGTGACCCACAGACCTGCCCGGGTCAGCAGGTACAGCCACAGCACCTCACGGTCGTCGCGCGGCAGCCGGAACACTCGTCGGCTCAGGGGCTCGGGAGGGGGTTCGGCTTGTGTGCGGGAACGCTGCGGGGCCGGTTCGTGCTGCGGGGGACGGTGTCCGGGCAGGGGGCGATGCTGGCGCAGCTCGGGCGATATATAGGGCATAGCGGGATCTTTCGGGCATTCTGGGGTATGCGGGCCTGCCCGGTGGCGGCCCGCCGGGTCACGGGGTGAGCGGGATCAAGATCAGGGCGGCGAGGTGCTGTGCCCGCGGGCCGGAGGCTGCGTCGAGGTCTGCGTCGACGTCGATGTGGGCGTCGGCGTGGGCGCCGACGTCGACGCCGGCGTCACCGGCAGATGTGTCGGAGTCGCCCCCGTGGGAGGTGAGGTGGCCGTCCGGCCGACAGTGGGCGCAGCGGGCGCGCTCGGCGAGGGGGTGGTGGCCGGGGCGACGGGAGCCGGGCCCTGCGGCAGGAGCACGGCCGCAGCCGTGCCGCCGCCCGCCAGCACCAGACACGTACCCGCGGCCGCGAGCGCCACGCGGCGCCGGTGGGACCGCCTTCCCCGCTCGGCGATGCGCGCGGCGGGTGCCGCGTCGGCGCGGGACTGCCCGTAGTCGGCGGCTTGCTGGAACAGCGACCGCAGCGGATCGTGGTGCTCAGTCACCGGAAGCCTCCTCACGGCACGGGTCCTGCAGGCGAACCGCGAGCGCACCGCGCCCGCGCGACAGATGTGTCTTGACGGTGCTGGCGGACAGATGCGTCTCCTCGGCGATCTGCTCGACGGTGAGATCACACAGGTAGTGCAGCGCCAGCGTGCGGCGCTGCTGCGGCGCAAGCTCACGCAACGCCTCCACCAGCGCCACCTGATCCGGCCCGGGGCCCTCGACATCGGGCGGCGCACCACTGCGCCGCCACGCCTCCGTATTGCGCCGCCGAAAGCGCCACCGGCTCACGGCCAGCCGCCAGGCGACCGTACGGATCCACGCCTCGGGCCGCCCGTCGCGGTCCAGCTGCCGGTGCCGGCTCCAGCCCTTGACGAACGCCTCCTGCACCACGTCCTGCGCCTCGTGCAGATCGCCGAGCATCACGTACAGCTGCCCTGTGAGCCGCGCGACCGTCTGGGCGTAGAACTCTTCGAACTCCTCGACGGTCAACAGCCACTCCCGGATCTCTCGCTTCACTGGGCATACGCCCGGCCCAGGGCATCCGGTCGACACCGGACGGGAGGAAACACAGTGGCGCTCATCACGGAACCGGATACGGCGGACACGCGTCAGCGGTGATCACGTCAGCCCGGCAGCCTACGGCGACGCGGCGTCCGGACCCCGCCCCTCAGGGTCACGTCCCGATGGACTGCACGTCGCCGCTGGCGGCGGAGGTCCTTGACTCCGAAACGCTGCACTCGGGGTGAGCCAATATCTGCGCCCGCGGTCTTAGAATTTCACGAACCCCGCGGGGAGAGTATTTACCGCAACACGCAAGGTCGAATTATTTTACGCGCACAAACCACTGCGGCGTGCTACTGTCGATCTCAGTTGCAGTTTTGGTACCCAAAAACTTCAAGCACCCCCATGCGGCCTCCGAGCCACACGGGAGCGCTTTGTATTTCCGGGCCACTTTCCGGGCGGGGCATCATCGCGGCGACACGGTATCCGTACAGTGCGGATTCCGGTGTACTGCCCCAAAGGAGATTCGACATGGCATCTGGCACCGTGAAGTGGTTCAACGCGGCAAAGGGTTTCGGCTTCATCGAGCAGGACGGTGGCGGCGCGGACGTGTTCGCCCACTTCTCGAACATCGCCACCCAGGGCTTCCGGGAGCTTGCCGAAGGTCAGAAGGTGACCTTCGACATCGCACAGGGCCAGAAGGGCCCGACGGCCGAGAACATCCTCCCCGCCTGACGCTGACGCGCATTTTGTAGCTGGGGCCCGCATCCCTCGGGGTGCGGGCCCCAGCTGCACCCATTTCCGCAGCGGTTTCACCTGCGGCAGCTAAACCTTCAGGGATCCAGCTCCCTCGGAGCCGAACCCAGCTCAATTCACTGGCATTTCGCGCCCGCACAGCATCCCCCATTCCAGCGACCACGCCCGCACGGATTCCGCGGAAAAGGTCCGCTTTCGCATTCCATTCGGCCCGTTCTCGTGATTCCCCGCGCTGCTCCTCCGCTGCGGGCATTCCTTGATACGCGGCGTATCAAGGAAGGTTCTGAATGAATCCCACACGTACGAACGACCGGTCCTCTCGCACCCGCGGTCGCACCGGCGGCCCGGCTTTCGGGTCCGCCGCCGGTTCCGTTCGGGGCAGCCGCTTCGGTTCGTCCGCGCGGAGCGGCTCCGAAGCTCCGCGCCGCTCGGGCGGCTACGGCCGCCGACCCGCCGCGGTACAGGGCGAGTTCGCCCTGCCGAAGACGATCACTCCCGCGCTGCCCGCCGTCGAGGCGTTCGCGGACCTCGACATGCCCGCCGAGCTCCTGGCCGCGCTCGCCGCGCAGGGTGTGAGCGTGCCGTTCCCGATCCAGGGCGCGACCCTGCCGAACTCCCTCGCCGGCCGCGACGTCCTGGGCCGCGGCCGCACCGGCTCCGGGAAGACCCTCGCCTTCGGCCTGGCCCTCCTGGCCCGGACCGCCGGACAGCACGCCGAACCCCGCCAGCCGCTCGCCCTCGTCCTCGTCCCCACCCGCGAGCTGGCCCAGCAGGTGACCGATGCCCTCACCCCGTACGCCCGCGCGGTCAAGCTCCGCCTGGCCACCGTCGTCGGTGGCATGCCCATCGGCAGGCAGGCGCATGCGCTGCGCGGGGGCGCCGAAGTCGTCGTCGCCACGCCGGGCCGCCTCAAGGACCTCATCGACCGAGGTGACTGCCGCCTGAACCAGGTCGGCGTCACCGTCCTCGACGAAGCCGACCAGATGGCCGACATGGGCTTCATGCCCCAGGTCACCGCCCTCCTGGACCAGGTACGCCCCGAGGGCCAGCGCATGCTGTTCTCCGCGACGCTGGACCGCAACGTCGACCTCCTCGTCCGCCGGTACCTCACCGACCCCGTCGTCCACTCCGTGGACCCGTCCCAGGGCGCGGTCACGACGATGGAGCACCACGTCCTGCACGTCCACGGCACTGACAAGCACCGGACGACGACCGAGATCGCGGCGCGCGAAGGCCGGGTGATCATGTTCCTCGACACCAAGCACGCCGTGGACCGCCTCACCCAGGACCTCCTCGACAGCGGGGTACGCGCAGCCGCGCTCCACGGCGGGAAGACCCAGCCCCAGCGCACCCGGACCCTGGCCCGGTTCAAAACCGGGCACGTCACCGTCCTGGTCGCCACGAACGTCGCCGCCCGCGGCATCCACGTCGACAATCTCGACCTCGTCGTGAACGTCGACCCGCCGACCGACCACAAGGACTACCTCCACCGCGGCGGCCGTACCGCCCGCGCAGGCGAGTCGGGCAGCGTCGTCACCCTGGTCACCCCCAATCAGCGCCGCGACATGGCCCGCCTCATGGCCGCCGCCGGCATCGTCCCCGTGACCACCCAGGTCCGCTCCGGCGACGAAGCCCTGAGCCGGATCACAGGCGCCCGGGTCCCCTCCGGCATCCCCGTCACCATCACCGCGCCGGCCTCCGAACGGCCCAAGCGCGGCGCGACCACCCGCGGCCGACGCAGTCCCGCGGCGGCTGCCCGGCGCGTGAACGTGCGGCAGTCCGCCTCCTATGCGGCGGCCTGAGAACCACGTGATCAGGAAGCTGACCCGACTCTGCAGGAGGCACCTTTTGACGCTGGTCCAGATGCAGCCCCGCTCGACGAACGCCAACCCTGTGCACCGGACGGTGCACGACGCCATGAAGGCCGCCGGACCACAGGTCTGTGACGACATGACGGTCGAAGTGGCCCTGGCCGTCATGACCAGCGCCCACGCGGGACATCTACTCGTCTGCGACAACGACGGCGTGTGCACCGGACTGGTCACCCAGGCCCAGCTCGCCGCCGTCCGTGACAGCGACGCGTACACGGACCGGGTGCGCCTGCGCGAGATCCTGGGCGGCCACGGGCCGTTCACCTCGCCCACGACCACGATGGCCGAAGCCGAACACGCGATGCGCTACCGCCGGCTTGAGGCCCTGCCCGTCGTCGACGAACACGGCAGCGCTCTGGGCGTCCTCGCCCTTGCCCGCTGAACCGACCCACCGCGGCCGGACCGTCCTCCTCTTCTCCCTGCGAGGCATCATGCGTTGCGTCATCGCCCGTTTCCCGTTCGACCTGACCAAGAGCGGCGTCCTGGAATCCATGAAGGGCGTCAAGCCCGAGCAGGTCATCGGCGAGTCCGTGATCATCGGCCGCCGCACCTACCCCGTCAAGCAGGTCGGCCAGGTCCTCACCCGCCAGGACCGCCGCGACTTCAGCGCCGGCGAAGTCCTCCGGGCCATGGCCAAGCTCGGTTTCACCTGCCGCGACCTCCCCGTGGCCGCCGCGCCCGCACGCGCCCTCAGCCCGCTCCAGCAGGCATCCGCGATGCTCGGCACCCCGGTGGCCGTCTGACGGACAGGACCGGCGCGAGTCGGCACGAGCACGACGAGCGGGGCCCCACCGGCATGTGCCGGTGGGGCCCTCCCGCGTACCGCCGTACTCCTCTGCGCCGTTGCCGTTCGAGGTCGATTACCTCACTGTCGAACATGCAAAAATCTATGACGGCCAGAGTAGACATTGGGTAGTGGCGTGGTTATGGTTTCTCTCGTAACCCAGAGAGACAGCAGGGCCCGGCAGAGACGAACTGCCGGGCAGCAGGACCCGCAGTACCCAGCAGTGAAGCCAGTGAGCAGCACCTCGGTGAAGGCGTCGGCTGCGGGCGCGCGCACCGGGAAGTTCGGCAGTGGGGTTCCAAGCCAGAGCAGATGCAGGACGGGCGACGGGGCTGGTTGCCGAAGAGTGGCGCCAGGTGAGGCCACAACGCAGTAGCAGTACGCAGGAGAGCAGTACCAGCAGTACGAAGTCCCCCGTTGGGTAAGCAGTTGATCACCGAGGGAAGAACGGAGGAGCCCAGCGCCATCAGGATCGCCCGGGCGGAAGTCTGAGCCCGGGTACCGCAGGACATCGACAGTGAGGTGGTCCCCGGTCAAGCAACCGCGATCCCCGTACCCCCGGCAGCATCTCGGCCGGGCATGCGGCAACAGAAGGCCGACGCAGTACTAGGGTCGGCAGATGGTGTAACAGTTCCTTCGGGGCCCTGGTGCCGTACGGCACCAGGGCCCCTCCATGCGTTCCACAGAGAGAGGTGCAAGTGACAGCACACGACTCGTTCGGCGATCGTCTCGATGACGACGACTACCCCGCCTACACGATGGGCCGGGCCGCGGCCATGCTCGGCACGACCCAGGGCTTCCTCCGCGCCATCGGCGAAGCCCGCCTCATCACCCCGCTGCGTTCCGACGGCGGCCACCGCCGCTACTCCCGCTACCAACTGCGCATCGCCGCCCGCGCCCGCGAACTCGTCGACCAGGGCACACCCATCGAGGCCGCCTGCCGCATCATCATCCTCGAAGACCAACTCGAAGAAGCCCAGCGCATCAACGCCGAATACCGCCGCGCCAGCGAGAAACCCCATCCACCAGCCGCAGAGTGACCCTGCCTGTGCGAGGCAGTGGGCCTGCGTGCCCTCGCTCGGCAGCTCGACCGTGACGGCTCGCTCGCCGTCTTCGCGCGGCCCGACCAGGCCGTCAGCGCGCGTTCGTTCCCACGGAGCGGGAGTGCGGCCCGCCCGCCCACCCGAGTCCACCGAGACGAAGGGCGTCCCTGATCTCGTCGAGCTTCGCGGTGGTCGCCGGGGTCCCCTCCTTCGCCTGTTCGGCGAGTCGGATGGCATCCTCGATCTCACTGAGCTTCGCGGAGGACAGGACGCCCGCCGGCTCGATCAGGTCGTCCGGGGACACGGTGGTCAGCCACGTACAGGGGGTGAAGCCCGGACGCGGGAACGCGAACCGCAGCACACCTTCAAAGGGCAGTCCCTCCATGGCACCCACGGCCACTTCGACGCCCAGACCGCTGATGTCGACGCCCGCCGGGGCGACGACCTGCATCACCCGGATCCCGGACACGTCTCCCGACAGCAGTACGACCGGCAGCCGCTCGTCGAAGTCGACCCACCAGACTTCGCCACGTTGCACAAGTCCTCCTGGTGCAGGACGGCGGGTGGACGCGTCCGAGCGCGATCCACATCGAACCAACCGTCTCGCATCCGCGCCCAGTTCGCCACGCCACCTGGGCATTGAAGCTTTTCGAGTCACGGGCAGGCGCAGAAGTCAGCCCAGGGCGAGCCAGCGGATGCCGAGCTGTTCGACCTGTGCGGCCTCCGCTTCGTTCAGCGGCTCCCGGCCGGTGGCCTTGCGCAGGAAGTGGGGACGGCTCCACTCCAACCTGTCGGCCACCACAGCGTGCTCCGGGCCGAGGAGCAGCTCCGTCACGGCGTCACCGGCCGCCGGGGTGAGCCGGGCTTCGCGCCCGAGCGCGTCGGCCAGGTCGAGGCCGTGGACGGCCACTTCCACGACGCGGGTGAGCAGGAACTCCGACAGGAGCATGGCGTCGCCATGACGGGTACGCACGGTCCGACCGGCCGGTTGAGCCCTGCACAGCCGATCGGCCCGCCGCCACGTCGCGGCGAAGTCCTCGGCGAAGGCGGCGTCGTCGGCCGGTCCCGCCGCGTGACCGCCGGGCAGGAGCCGGGTTGTCCAGACCTCTCGGCGCTTGCCCTGCCCGGTTGGGTCACCGGAGGTGCGCCCTGGCCGTTGCTGGGGTGGACTTCCGGCAGAGAGCGCGGACCTGCGATCCGTGCCGAGCGGAGGAGCGCACCATGGCGAGGTCGACCAAGCCGAGCATCGTATTCGCGCATGGTCTGTGGGCCGACGGTTCCTGCTTCAGCAAGGTGATCTCCGTGCTCCAGCAGGAGGGGTACGAGGTGGTGTCCGCCCAGAACACCCTGGAGACACTGGAAGGCGATGTCGACGCGGTCGCCCGCGCGCTGGCGCGGGTCAGCAGCCCGGCCATCCTGGTGGGCCACTCGTGGGGCGGCTTCGTCATCACCGCGGCCGGCAACGACGAGCGCGTCGCCGGACTGGTCTACATCGCCGCACTGGGCCCGGACGCGGGCGAGACACCGCAGGACCTGATTGCCAAGTACGACGCCCCGCCGCTGTTCTCCCACCTCGACGTCGAGGACGGACGCATCTGGATCGCCCGGGACGGCATCTCGCACTTCTGCGGAGACCTGTCCGAGCAGGAACAACAGCTCGTCTGGGCTACTCAGGGCGCGCCGCCCGCGGACCTGCTCGCCACCGCCAAGACCGACGACCCCGCCTGGAAGTCGAAGCCCAGCTGGTTCATCGTGGCCAAGCAGGACCACGCCATCAACCCGGAGCTGGAACGCTTCATGGCCCAGCGCATGGGTTCCACGACCGTCGAGGCCGACACGAGCCACGTCCCCATGCTCTCCGACCCCGACCTCGTGCTCGACACGATCCGAACCGCCGCGAAATCGGTCTAGGAAACCCAAGGAATCCGTACCCACATCAAGAGGAGTCGCCGTCATGGACGGTACGCAGGACAAGCGTCAGGAGCCGGGCAAGAGCCGCGAGGCACAGGAGCACCATCGCCCCGGAGACCCCGCGCACGCCCAGCCGGGCAAGTCGTCCCGCAAGCAGGGACAGAAGCCGGGTCAGAAGGAGGCCTCGCGCCGCCGCGAGGACGACCTGCTGCGCGAAGAGGACCTGCACGACGAGAGCTTCTGACGAGAACACCACTCGCCCACTCGCCCGGGGCCCGGCCGGTCCGCAGTCACGCCGGCCGGGCCCCGGGGTCGGGTGTGGTGGCGACGAGGAGCTGAGCGGCCCCGGTGATGTTGTCGGCGCGGACGGCGCGGGCCATCGCTTCGCGGGCCGCGTCGGCCGTGGTGGCCGGGGGCACGACGAGCAGGACGAAGTGGTCGTTGTCGCCGCGGGTGATGAGCACGGTGTCGTCGCCGACCGGGTCGGAGTCGATGTGCACGACCTGGTCGTCGATGACCAGACGGGTCGGGAGGCCGTTCCAGGCGGACGCGTCCACGGCCACACGAGTGATCGGCCCGAGATGCCCGGTCAGCACGCCGATCAGCGCGGGCAGCTCGGTCTCGATGTCGCGGGTGCGGGGCCACCACGCGCCGTCCAGGAGGCCCTCCCGGGACCGTGTGGTCTCCAGCCGCAACAGGGCCGTGCCGGGTTTGACCGCCTGGTGGATCGCATCCGGCAGGAGCAGCGGCGGCGTGTGGGGGATGTCGGAGTCAGCCATGGGATCCGCCCGTCTACGAGTGCGGTCGCGCTCCGTCGCAGGTCGCAGCCGGTGCCCGACCGTCGACGTACGCGAGCGCGCCGTCGTTTCACGGTACTCCCGCCACCCTCACCGCCGCTCTCCACGGCGCCTCTGCCGGAAATTACCTGGTCACACGGGTGATTACCCATCGGACAGGCGTAGAGTGAAAGCACCGGAAGTACTTCGCACACCGGCTTTCACGCGGGTGTCATTTCCGGCGATCGCCTAAAAACCGGGCTGCCGACGGGCAGTCCGGGGGCAGGTCCACATCATGACCACGACCCTCGAACGGACCGCGCCCCGCGACCTCGCCGCAGAGCTTCCGGCCCGCTTGTCCCTCACCCCGAACACCACGCTCGCCGGCCAGCTGGACGGCGCCTGGTGGCCCCGCTCCCGCGACCTCGCAGCCGAGCTCCCGGTGCTGCTGGCAGCCCTGGACGAGCCCTGGGGCCGCATCACCCGCGTCACCGTGAACCCCACCCGCTGGCCCGTCGTACCGCACACCGTTGCCATGGACGGGCGCACGCTGCACGTGGGCTGGTTCACCGAACAGGACCCCGACAAGCTGATCCTGCTCTCCTACACCCTCGGCCGCTGGGACCTCCTCGTCATCCCGCCCGAGACCGCACCCGCAGCCGCAGGCCGCCTGATGGCCGCCGCGGCGATCCCCGGCAGCGTCCTCACCGCGGGCGTCCTGATGGCCAACGAAGCCGCCATCGGGCGCGGCATCCGCGACGTTCAGCGGCAGGAAGTCGGCTGGGAGAACGAAGGCGGGGCCTGCATGTCCCCCTACGGGAACCTGCTCGGCCGGCGCGCCCTCCCGCTGCCCGGCAACACCTGGAGGTGAGCGACATGGAGACCCTCGTCCTCATCGCGGCGATCATCCTCGCGACCGGGATCGGCGTACGGCTGATCCACCTGCTGAACGCCCAGCACGACGCCCGCATCGAGGCCTACCGCTTCAGCGAACCCCTGCCGAGACCTCCCGGCCTGCCCGACGACACCGGTCGTCGAGCTCACCACGTGCACGGCGGCCGGTGAGCGACAGACCTTTCCTCCGCCCCCCCGGGCAGCGGGTGGGGCGCCACGGCGCCCCAGCCGTCGGCTTCTCGCCCCCTCCGAAAGGGAACACGCCCACGTGAAGTACATCGAGACCCAGACCCTGCCGTCGCTCGGGCACGCCGAGGTACGGATCATCGCGCACACCCCCGAAGCCGCCCGCGCGGTCGCGGAAGCCCTTCGCGGCTGCTTCGCAGGAGCGGAACAGCGCAGCTACCCCGGCCTCGACGGCGACACCCGCCTCCACCTCACCGTGGACACGGCAACACCCGCCGTCCCCGCCCGCTCCTGGCTGGCCGCCAGCCGGAGCGCCGTCGGCGCCGGCGCCCACTCCGACGAGACCTGAGAGCCCCCACGGGCCCCGGAGCCCGCCCCCCACACACGAAAGGACGCGGTCATGGCCACACTGCGCGAACGCCAGGGCTACCGCGAACAGGTGCTCCGAGTCCTGTACGAAGCCGTCGAAGGCAACCGCCTCCTCGGCATCACCGGAGCGCAGCTGCGGCGCGACCTCCACGTACCGGAGCAGGACCTGGCCGCCGCCTGCACCTACCTGGCCGGCGAAGGCCTGATCACCGTCGACTGGGAACCGGGCAACACCCCCGCGATGGTCACCCTCACCCACGAGGGAATCCGGCGCATGGAGTCCGAGGAAGAACACGGCTGAAGCCCCTCCCGCTCCATGGCGAAGCCCCGGGTCAGCGACCTGGGGCTTCGCGGTGGTGCTGGGGGCGGTGCTGGGGGCGGTCCTGGGGATTGAGCCCGTCCTCCCGTACGCGCAGGGCCAGGTCGATCTTCGTGTACGTCGGCCGACCGGCCCGCTGGTACTTCTCCTTGACCCGGTCCAGGTAGTACTTGGCGGTGTTCGGGCTGACCCCCGCCCGCCGCGCGGTGGCCTTCAGCGTGAGCCCGGAGGCGTAGTCGAGCAGGACCTGGAGCTCGCGCGGGGCCAGCGGCGGCCGGGCCGGGCCGGTGTCGTGCGCCCAGGCGAAAGCCAGCTCGACGGAGTGCGCCGTACCGCCCCCGGCCACCGTCTCCACGGCGCCGACGAGCGTCTCCAGGGAGTGGTCCTTGGTGAGGTAGCCGTCCGCTCCGGCCGCCACCGTGCCGACGATCCGGGCCCGGTCCGCGACCGTACTGATCACCAGCACCCGGCTGCCCGCCGCACACAGCCGCCGGACGTTCTCCTCGGGGACGGAGCCGTCGCGCAGCACCAGGTCGAGCAGCACCACGTCGGCGGGCCGGCCGCCCACCGCGAGCAGCTCGTCCACCGTCTCCACCGCGGCCAGCAGCCGTAACCACTCCACCCCGGCCAGCCAGGAGCGCAGGCCCTCGCGGAGCATCCGGTCGTCGTCCACCACGGCCACGGTGATCACGCGGGCCACCGCAGCTGCACGCTGGTGCCCTCGCCGGGGGCGCTGTCGACCTCGGACCGGCCGCCTATGTCGGCCAGCCGGGCGTGGATGGAGCGCCGCAGCCCTGACCCTGCCCCGTTCGGGCTGCCGCACCCCACGGCTCTCGGATCGAAGCCCGCGCCCCGGTCCACCACCGTGACGGACACGCCCCCGTCCGCCCCGACGGCCGTCAGGAAGGCCTGCCCGGTCGCGGCGTGGCACCGTACGTTGTTCAGGGCCTCGGACACGGCGGCCGCGAGCGCGGTGGCCACGGGGCGGGGCACCGCCGGCAGCTCGTGGTACTGGGCGGTGACCTCCAGGCCCAGGCACTCGGCCAAGTGCACCGCCTCCTCCAGCGCGGTGCAGACCGCCACCTCCGCAGCCTCCGCACCGGCCGCCTCCGGGTCGTCCTCGCGCTGGATCAGCCGCCGCAGGTACGCCGCCTCGCGGGCGCACCGCTCGCGCACCGGGGACGTGTTGGCGTCCACCCGGCCGGCGGCGATGGTGGTCAGCGTGGCCAGGACGGTGTCGTGCAGGGCCCGGTGGTGCGCGATCCGCTCCGCCTGCCGGGCCCGCGCGGCCTCGGCGATCAGCGCCCGCTCCTTGGCCTCGTCCAGCTGGGTGCCCTGGCGTCGCAGGTACCACCAGAAGACCCTGGCCATCACGGCCGAGGAGACCACCGAGTTGAGGTGCCCGACGAGCGCGGACCCCGGAGCCGCCTCCGGCCCGATCACCCACAGGTACGCGGCCAGCGTGGTGCCGAGCAGGACCAGAACCGCCCCCACGGCCGGTCGCGGCGCCAGAGCGACGCCCGCCGCCGCGCTCACCGACCCGCCCAGCAGGAACAGCCATCCGTACACGGACACTTCGGCGCCCCCCGGCACCCAGCCGCCGCCCGACCGCGCACCGGTCGCCAGGCACACCAGCAGCGGCACCGAGCACCCGGTCACCAGCACGTCGGCCCACACCCAGCGCCGGTCGAACCAGCCCCGCGCGTACGCGTTCCCGTACAGCCACGCACTGGACGCGAGCATTCCGCCGAACACCGCCCAGGGGAGGACCTCGCCCGGCGCCTTGCGCAGCACGGCCGCGAAGCCCGCCACCAGGTGGCTGGCCCGGTACAGGCCGGTCGCCAGCATCATGAACCGCTGGGCACGCTGCAGCCCCGAGCCGCCCACCCTCACCACAGCCTCCGCAGTGAACACACCCCCCTGAAAGGGTGGGTACCGGAGGCTCAGTGGATCTCGGTAGCTTCTCCGGCGTCAAGCTCGTCCCCGGTCAGTTGTTTCCAGTCAGGAGAGAACGTGGCGCAAAATATCCGCCGGTTCGGCAGCGGGGTCATAGCCGCTCTCACGGCGTTGTTCGTCATGATGCTGCCCGCGTCCGCGCAGGCCGCAGAGAACCCGACGATCCGTTACAGCACCACCCCGTACAGCGCGCCCATCTACGAGATCCGGGCCGGGTACAGCTGGAAGTGCCTCGACATCCGGGGCGAGTCCACCAGCCCCGGCGCCATCATCCAGACGTACGACTGCAAGGGCGCGCTGCACCAGCGCTTCACCTTCCACAGCCTGGGCAACGGCAACTTCGCGATCGGTACCTGGGGCGGCGCGCGCTGCCTCGGCGCGCAGGGCGGATCGGTCTACCAGGGCGCTTCCCTCGTCCAGGCGGACGGCTGGGGCTGCGCCACCTTCACGTGGGTCTTCCAGGGCGGCGAGAAGGGCGACCACTGGGAGATCCAGGCGGTGGGCACCGGGCTGTGCCTGAACGACACCGGCCGCCGCTCGGCCGTGGTGTTCGGTGCCTGCGGCACCTCCGGTGTGCCGTGGCCCACCATCTGGGTGCCGCGCTTCGACCGGTACTACAACTACGCCCAGTTCGGCTAGCCGCTGCACCGCGGTGGGGGGGGGGGGGGGGGAAAAGCGCCCCATAGCGCCTGCGCCCGGGTGTGGGGGTGGTTTGGGTTTTTTTTCATGGGG
>NZ_JBVJUY010000038.1:12126-17694 GCF_055604165.1 Streptomyces sp. NPDC037242 | reverse complement strand
ACCCCGCCCCCACACCTCCCCCGACTTCTCCCCCCCCCCCCCCCCCGTGCAGGACCCCCCCCCCCCCCCCCCCCCCCCCCCCCCCCGCGCCGGTGTTCGGGCGCGTTCAGCGTTTGTCTACCGGGGGGCGCCAAGGTCAACATGCAAGGCGCGCTCGTACGTATGCGCGCGCCGGTACGGCTAGAGAAGGGCTCACGGGGATGACGACAGCAGCGATGTCGAAGACGAAGGCAGGGGCGAAGGCGGGGGTCGCGCGCCGGCTGGCCGGCGTACTGGCGGCGGGCGTGGTGGCGCTCGCCGGGACGGTCGTGGGCGCGGGCAGCGCGCAGGCCGCGTACGACCCGGCGACCCACACCATGTGGAACGACGAACCCCTGTACAAGGGCTGGCACATCGACGCCGGCGATGTGCGGCTGATCATGCAGAACGACGGGAACCTGGTCCTCTACCGGGGGTTCAGCAATCCCGCGACGCAGACCGCCAAGTGGGCGAGCAACACCGTCGGCTGCGGCGAGAAGGCGGTCATGCAGTCCGACGGGAACCTGGTCGTCTACGGCCGCGACGGGCGGCAGGTCTGCTTTGCCCTCAACACATTCAAGCGCGAGCACGCGAATGCATGCCTCGTTGTGGAAGCCATCGGATTCACCGTCTTCAACACCAACGAGTCCTGCCCGCAGGCCAGCCGGAACCGGGAGCAGTGGAACACCGTCTGGTACTCGGACGCCTACTGACGGCCTGCCGACGGTCTACTGGCGGGCCGTCCGCGCCACAAGCCCCGCCACCGACCACTGCGGGCGCGCCGCGAGACGGGTCGCCGCCGCCCGCAGGTGCAGGGGCAGGTGCCCGCAGAGCGCGGCCAGTTCACCCACCGCCCCGGGCTCCTCCCGTACCCGGTCCGCGCCCGCGACCCGCGCGAGCAGCTCGTACGCGTCGGCCGGGTCCAAGGGGCCGACGCGGATGTGCGCCGCGCCCCCGGGCAGCGCGTCCGCAGCCGCCCCGGTCAGTACGGCCGCGCAGCCGGCGGTGGCGGGCAGCAGCGGCTCGGGGCGGGCCACCCCGTCGAGCAGCACCAGTACGCGCCGCCCCGCGAGGGTGGCGCGGAAGCGCCGGGACAGTTCGTCGGTGTCGGCGGCCTCGGGCGGCCGCTCGCCCAGTGCCCGCAGGAACGCGGCGAGTACGGCACGCGGCTCGGCCGGCCTGTCGGCGTCGGCCGCCCCGCCGTCCCGCAGAGCGTCCCCGCCGGCGTACAGCTGGCCGTCCGGGTAGGCGTCCTGGACCGCATGGGCCAGGTGCACGGCGAACGCCGAGGTGCCGCTGCCGCGGGCGCCCGACAGCACCAGGACCGGGGAGGTGTCCGGCTGCCGCAGCAGGCCCTCGGCCTCCCGCAGTTCGGCGCCCCGGCCCACCCAGTCCGGAATGTCCGGCGGCAGCTGGCAGGGGCGCGCCGGGCGGCGGCGCTGCACCGGGACCGCGGGTGCGGTCAGGGCGGGGTCGCCGTCCCGGATGCGGGTGTGCAGTTCCATCATCGCGGGGGCCGGTTCCAGCCCCAGTTCCCGGTCGAGACGCTCCCGCAGCGCGTCGAAGGCGGCGAGCGCCTCGGCCGTCCGCCCGCCGCGGTGCAGGGCCAGCACGTAGAGCCGCTGCACCTCCTCGTCGTGCGGGTTCTGCGAGGCCAGGGCGGCCAGTTCGGGGAGCAGCTCCGCATGGCGCCCCAGGGTGAGTTCGATGTCGAGCAGCGTCTTCGTGACCGCGTGCCGGCCCGCCGCGAGCCGCAGGCGGGCGCGCTCGGCGAGTACGCCGGGCACCCCTTCGAGCGCCGGCCCGCGCCACCGACCGAGGGCCTCGCGGAGCAGCACGCGGGCCCGTACCGGATCCTCGTGGCGCAGCGCGGCCGACTCCAGCACCGCGGCGTCGTAGTGGAAGAGATCGACGGCGCTCCGGTCCACGTTGAGCCGGTATCCACCCGATTCGGCGACCAGCACCGCACCGCCCGGGTCCCCGGGCGCGGCCATGGCCCGGCGCAGCCGGTGGGTGTGCGTGCTCAGCTGGCCCACGGGGTCCTTCGGCCACCGGGAGTCGTCCTCGCCCCAGAGCCCGTCGATCAGCTGCCCGAGCGGGACGAGCTGCCCGGGAGCGAGCAGCAGCGCGGCGAGCACGGCGCGCTGCTGCGGGCGCCCGAGGTCGATCTCGCGGCCGTCACGCCAGCCGCGCAGTGGACCGAGCACGCAGAATTCGAGCCCCATACCCATGCCGCCCCCGCCCATGAGCCCAGTGCACAATTGCGACAGATGATAGGTGACGGGGGGAGCGCCGCCTTCGTCGCGCATTGCCGTACCGCCGTCCGCAGACGGCAGGACCCGCGGGATGGGGATCCCGCGGGGCTTGCGGCAGTACGCGTCGGACGGGGGCGCGGGGCATGAGAACTGGGGGAAGGACCATGGGGGAATCCGCGCTGCGCTTCAGCCTGCTCGGACCGTTGCGGGCCTGGTACGGGGACGAAGAGGTCGATCTGGGCCGGCCCCAGCAGCGGGCCGTGCTGGCCGTGCTGCTGACGGCCGCGGGGCGTACGGTCGCCACCGCGGTCCTCGCGGAGGGGGTGTGGGGCGGCGCCCCGCCCTCCGAACCGCGCAAGGCCGTGCAGCTGCACGTGTCCCGGCTGCGGGCCGCCTTCAAGGCGCGTATCGGGGCGCAGCGCGCGGCGGAGCTGCTGGTCCGCGTGGGCGACGGCTACGCGCTGGCGGCTCCCGACGCCGAGGTGGACGTCGTGGTCTGGGACCGGCTGCTCGCCGAGGCCGAGCGGCTGCGCGATCAGGGCGCCGCTGCGGACGGGATACGGGAGGTGCTGCTGCGGGCGCACCGGCTGTGGGACGGGGAGCCGCTGGCCGGCCTCGCCGGGCCGCATGCGGAGTCGGTACGGGCCCGGCTGCTGGAGCAGTGGCTCTCCGCCAAGGAGCTCCAGCTGGAGATGGACGTGGAGCTGGGCGACCGTACGGACCTGACGGCGGAGGCCGCCTCGCTCGCGCTGGAGCACCCGGGGCGGTCCCGGCTCACCGCCGTCCTCATGCGGGCCCTCTACCAGGCGGGGCGCAAGGCCGAGGCCCTCGCCGTGTACGAGGAGGCCCGCCGGTCGCTGCCGCGGGAGACACCCGAAGCCGAAGCGGGACCGGGCTCCGGCACCGGCACCGGCCGCGCCGACGGCGCGAACCGCGCCGACGGACCCGCCGCGCTGCACCTGCGGATCCTGCGCGAGGACCCCGCACTGCTGTCCCTCTCCGCCGCCCGCGCGGAGTCCCCCGCCTGGCAGGCACCGCACCAGCTCCCCGCCGGGCTCGCCGACTTCACCGGCCGGGAATCCGCCGTAGAGACGCTGGTGGACCGCCTCGTGGGCGGCGGCGGACGCGCGGTGGTCGTCTCCGCGCTGGACGGCATGGGCGGCGTCGGCAAGACGACGCTCGCGGTGCACGTGGCCCGTCGGGTCCACGAGCGCTTCCCGGACGGCCAGCTCTTCGCGGACCTGCGCGGCGCCGACCGCACCCCCCTGGACCCCGGCCCGGCGCTCGCCGGATTCCTGCGGGCGCTGGGAGTCGCCGCGGCCGAGATCCCGCTGGACCTGGGGGAGCGTTCCGCCCTGTACCGCTCGGCCCTCGCGGGCCGCAAGGTGCTCGTCGTACTCGACAACGCTGTCGGTCCGGACCAGGTGAAACCCCTGCTCCCGGGCTCCGCCGGCTGCGCCGTCCTCATCACCAGCCGCACCCGCCTCACCGGCCTCTCGGGGGCCCACCAGATGCGTCTGGAGACCCTCTCCGAGGACGAGGCGCTGGAACTGTTCACCCGGATCGCGGGAGCCGCACGGGTGGCCGCCGAGCCCGGCCTCGCCGAGGAGATCGTGGTGGCCTGCGGGCTGCTGCCGCTCGCCGTCAGGATCGTCGCGTCCCGGCTCGCCGCGGACCCCGCGCTCAGCCTGGCGGCACTCGCCGAGGCACTGCGCGACCAGCGCCGGCTGACCGAACTGGACGACGGGAAGCGCACGGTGGAGGCCACCTTCGCCCTCTCCTACCACCGGCTCGGCCCGGACCTCGCCCGCGCCTTCCGGCTGATGGCCCTGCCCGACGCGCCGGACATCTCGCTGCCCTGCGCCGCGGCGCTGCTCGACCGGTCCGAGGCGGACGCCGACGAGCTGCTCGAAGCACTCGTCGATCTGAACCTGCTGCACTCCCCGCAGTTCGAGCGGTACGGCTTCCACGATCTGGTCCGCGACTACGCCCGCGACCGGCTCGCCGCCGAGGAACCCGCCGGGGAGCGCACGGCGGCCGCCGACCGGCTGGTCGACTTCTGCCTGGCCACCGCGCGCAACGCCGACCTCGCCGCTCGCTCCGTCGACCCGGTGGAGCAGAGCCTCCTCGACGCACCGGTCGCCTCCCCCGGCCGCCCCGTGGCCGATTCGGCCGAGGCGGTGAGCTGGATGCGCGAACAGGCCGGCGTGCACGCCGCGGCCATCCACCTGAGCTGCGCCGATCCGGCTCTGCCACTGGACCGTGCCGCCGAACTCGCCGACAAGATGGGGTCGGTGCTGTTCGAGCGGGCCCAGACGACGATCATCGCCGACCTGGCCGAGCTCATCGCCGACCAGGCGGCGGCCCGGGGTGACGACGGCCCCGAGGCCCTCGCCCGGCATGTGCGCGGCATCATGCTCTGGCACGTCAACCGGTACGAGGAGTCCGAGCGGGAGATCGGCCGGGCGGTCGCCCTGTGCGAGGGCGTCGACGACGGTCCCGTCGTACGCGTACGGGCCAAGGCGCTGCTCGCCCTGGGCAGCAACCTCCGTATCCGCGGGCGGTACGCCGAAGCCGCCGCGTACGCGGGCAGCGCGGCCGAGCTCTTCCGCCGGGTGGGAGCGGAGCGCGCGGAGGGCAGCGCCCTGGGGGAGTTCGCGTTCTGCTGCGCCCAGACAGGACGCGTCGAGGAGGGCAGGGCCGCGGCCGAGCGCGGCGCCCGCCTGATGGACGGGTCGGGCCCGGTGTCGGCCGCGACCGGACGCTACTACCTGGCCCGGGTGTTGCGGCTGTGCGGCGATCCGGAGGCGGCCCTGGCCCACGCGGTGCGCGCCCGTGAGGAGTTCGCGGGCCTCCGGGTGACGGTGTTCGAGGCGGCGGCGGGAGATCTGGTGGCCCGTATCCACGCCGAGGCGGGGCGCTGGCTGCTCGCCGCCGAGGCCGCCGAGGCGGTGCTGCCGCTCGCCGGACGCACCAGCGCGGCGCTGGAGGCCGCGCTCCTGCGCACGCTCGGGACGGTGCACACCGGCCTCTGCAGGCCGCGCCAGGCACGTGCCTGCCTCGCTGACGCGCTGGCCGTCTACGAGCGGCTGGGCCTCGGGGACGACGTCCGGGAGACGCGGGCCCAGCTGGACGCGCTTCCGCAGCCGTAGCGGGCGGGCGGGCGGGGGGGGGGGGGGGGGGGGGGGGGGGGGGGGGGGGGTGGGGATGGGGGGGGGGGGGAGGGTGAGGGGGGGGACAAGCAAGCGGAAGTGGTTTTCTTTCGTCCCGACCCCTAGTCGAAAAACATCCAGTC
>NZ_JBVJUY010000038.1:0-12116 GCF_055604165.1 Streptomyces sp. NPDC037242 | reverse complement strand
GGGCTGGGGGGACGGACGGGGGGCAGCCGAAGCCCGCCCCGCCCCCCCCCCCCCCCCGGTCTCCCCCCCCCCCCCCCCTCCTCCCTCCCCCCCCCCCCCCCCCCCCCCCCCCCCCGCTACGCGCGTTGACCGCCTGTCTACCGCGGTCCATGACCGTCGTTCCCGTCAGCCAGGACAGACGAGAGGAACGATTCACATGCCTACGCTTCCGCAGAACGGCCAGGTTTGGACGCTGCAGACCCCGCTCGACGGGCCGGGGGGAAAGATCGTCGCTGACCTCCAGGGCAGCAACAGCGGGCGCGGGACCCGCATCCAGTCGTACCACGACAACGGCACCCGGGCTCAGGGCTGGGTCTTCTGGGCCAAGGAGAACGGCACCTGGCTCCTGGAGACCCAGATGACGCACAACACGCACGGCCCCGGCCAGGCGATGGCCATGGACTACAACTACTCCACCGGTCAGACCTGGCTGTACAACGAGCACGGCCAGCCCAACCAGCGCTGGTGCCTGGAAGTCGTGGACAACGACTGGCTGCGGATCAAGAGCGTCCGCACCAACGAGGGCGACGTCTTCCTGACGGCGTCCCAGCAGGAGGGCAGCGCGCTCACGCTGTCCAGGCGCGACGACAACAACCGCGGCCAGCTGTGGCGGCTGGTGCCCGCCCGCGGCTTGGGCGGCGGCAACCCGGGCGGCGGACAGCAGCAGCCGCAGCCGCAGCCCCAGCCCCAGCAGGGCGGCGGGGCCGAGCAGCGCGTCCTCCAGCTCACCAACGAGTACCGGCAGCGCAACGGCCGCAGCACCCTCACCCTGCACCCGGCGCTGAACGCCGTGGCCCTGTCCAGCGCCGCCGAGCAGGCCCGGCGCAACACGCAGGGCCACTTCACGGTGGGCCAGTGGTTCAGCCAGGCCGCCGCGGGCGGCTACCGGGGCGCGGGCAACATGTGGGAGAACGCGGGCGGGGCCCGGGTCGGCGGGAACGACTACTGGCCGACCCCCGAGCGCATCGTCCAGGCGTGGATCGACGAGCCCAGCCACCGGGACAACATGCTCCAGCCGAGCGCCACCCACCTGGGCGTGGGCCGCACGAACAGCGGCGACGGAACGACCTTCTGGTCCCAGATCCTCGCCAGCTGACGTCCGACCCCCACCACCTCACCGCACGTTCATGCAAGCAAGCAGGAGAACTCCGTCATGACAGGAACCGCAGCAGACCTGATCCGCGCCGCCCGCGGCGAGATCGGATACCAGGAAGGCAACGACGGCGGCGACTGGAACAACGTCCAGAAGTACTCACCCGCCGTGCCCGACCTGGAGTGGTCCCAGGGCCAGGCGTGGTGCGCCACGTTCGTGGCCTGGTGCGCCCAGGAGTCGGGCAGCGAATCCCTCTTCCCGGTCTCCGCGTCCTGCGCCGAGGGCGTGTCCTGGTTCGCGAAGCGCGACCGGTTCACCGAGTACCCCGTGATCGGGGGCCAGGTGTTCTTCGGCTCCGGAGGCGGCAGCCACACCGGCATCTGCATCGCCTACACCGGCTCCACGATCACCACCATCGAGGGCAACACCAACGACGGCGGGAGCGCGGAGGGCGACGGCGTCTACCTCAAGACCCGTGACCGCAAGTCGAACCGCATCTACGGCTACGGCATCCCCGACTTCCCCGAGGGCGTCGTGCTGGCCGACCCCGAGTGGGAGGGGCGCCCCGGCGCGGTGTACTTCGGCGAGGAGGCCTCGGAGTCCGACCTGGCCGCCGGCACGACCGCGCCCCCGTCCTCGCACGACACGGCCGGCGAGGACAGCGGGGACGGCGGCGGTGACAGCGGCTACGAGCCCTTCCCCGGCGCCGAGTTCTTCCACCCGGGCCAGGACAGCTCCGTCGTCACCCGCATGGGAGAACGCCTGGTCGCCGAGGGCTGCTCCGCCTACGCCGAGGGCCCCGGCCCGCAGTGGACCGACGCGGACCGCGAATCGTTCCGCAACTGGCAGCACAAGCTCGGCGACAGCGGCTCCGACGCGGACGGCATCCCGGGCCCCCGGCAGTGGGCGGCCCTGAACGTCCCCCGCGGCTGACCACCACCGCCGCTCATGAACGAAGGCCCAGGTCAACGACCTGGGCCTTCGTCGTGCTCCGGACCTGTCCGTGCCACCCCGCGGGCGCCTAGGATCGCGGGCATGGCGCTGATCATGAGTGACGTGGACCGGTTCGAGGCCGCCAGGCCCCGGCTGGAGGCCATCGGCTACCGCCTGCTCGGCTCGTCGAGCGAGGCGGAGGACGCCGTGCAGGAAACGTTCCTGCGCTGGCAGGCGGCCGACGTCGGGCGGATCGAGGTGCCCGAGGCCTGGCTCACGAAGGTCCTCACCAACCTCTGCCTCAACCAGCTGACTTCGGCCCGCGCCCGGCGCGAGACGTACGTGGGGCGCTGGCTCCCCGAGCCGCTGCTCACCGGGGACCCGATGCTCGGCCCGGCCGACACCGCCGAGCAGCGCGAGTCGGTGTCGTACGCCGTCCTCGTCCTGCTGGAGCGCCTGTCGCCGGGCGAGCGGGCGGTGTACGTACTGCGGGAGGCCTTCGACTACCCGCACCGGGAGATCGCCGAGATCCTGGACATCACCGAGGCCGCCAGCCAGCAGGTCTACCACCGCGCCAAGAAGCACGTCGCCGACGGCAAGGCCCGCACCGAGATCGACGAGGCCGCCGCCCAGCGCATCGTCGAGGAGTTCCTGGCCGCGGCCACCAGCGGCCGTACCGAGCCCCTCGTACGCCTGCTCACCCAGGACGCCGTCGCGGTCGGCGACGGCGGCGGCAAGGTCCCGGCCCGCGCGAAGGCGTTCGAGGGCGCGGTCGCGGTCGCCACCTTCATGCGCGGCATGTTCAAGCCCGCCGAGGCCAAGCGGGCCCATGTCGGTGGCGCACCGGACATCTACGCCACGACCGCCAACGGCGGGCCCGCCATCCTCGCGGTCGTGGACGGCCAGGTCGTCGGCGTCATCTGCCTGGAGGTCACCCCGGAGGGCATCGTCGCGATCCGCACCCAGGTCAACCCCGACAAGCTCGTCCGCGCGACCGAGCGGTGGGCCGCCGCGGACCACGGGGAGGGCCCGCTCCACACCCTCTGACATGCCGTGACGCAGGTCACATTCGAATCCTGTCAGGAAACGCGGGGCTGCCCGGTTCAAGGTGCGAAACCCCGCCGGACCACGGCGACCCCGCCCAGACAGGAGCACGGACATGGAGCACCGCATCGTCGTCCTCGGAGCCGGATACACCGGTGCCCTCGCCGCCGGCCGTCTCGCCAAGCGGCTGCGCCCCGAGGACGTCAGCATCACCCTGGTCAACCCCGAGCCCGACTTCGTGGAGCGCGTCCGGCTCCACCAGCTCGCGACCGGCCAGGACCTGGCGCCCCGGCCGTTCGGCGAGATGTTCGCGGGCACGGGCGTGGAGCTGAAGCTCGCGAAGGTCGCCGCCGTGGACGTGGACCGCAAGACGGTGACGGTCACCGCCGCGAACGGCCCCGGGCAGGAGGAACTGGCCTACGACACCCTGGTCTACGCCCTCGGCAGCGGCTGGAACGACGGGGGCGTCCCCGGTACCGCGGAGCACGCCCACGAGGTCTCCAGCCGCCCCGGCGCCCTGCGCCTGCGCGAGCGCCTGGCCGCCCTGGACGCCGGGGCGCCCGTGGTCGTGGTCGGCGGCGGCCTGACCGGCCTGGAGGCCGCGACCGAGATCGCCGAGGCCCGCCCGGACCTCGACGTCGCCCTGGCCGCCCGCGGCGCCCTCGGCGACTGGCTCTCGGCGAAGGGCCGCACCCACCTGCGGAAGGTGGTGGACGGGCTCGGCATCACGGTCCACGAACACACCGCGGTCGACGCCGTGGAAGCGGACCGCATCACGACCGCCGACGGCCGGACCATCCCCGCCGAGGCCACCGTCTGGACCACCGGATTCGCCGTCCACCCGATCGCCGAGGGCACCACCCTGGAGCTCGCCGACCGCGGCCGGATCGCGGTCGACAGCACGATGCGCTCGCTCTCCCACCCGGACGTCTACGCCGTGGGCGACGCAGCCATGGCGATCGGCCCGGGCGGCAAGCCGCTGCGCATGTCCTGCGCCTCGGGCGTCCCCATGGCCTGGCAGGCCGCCGACGCCATCGCCGCCCGGCTCGCCGGCACCAAGGTCCCCCACGTCCCCATCCGCTACTTCCAGCAGTGCATCTCGCTCGGCCGCAAGGAGGGCCTGATCCAGTTCGTCAGCGCCGACGACCAGGCGGGCGACAGCGCCCTGACGGGCCGCGTGGCCGCCCTCTACAAGGAGCTGATCTGCAAGGGCGCGGCCTGGGGCGTCGCCCACCCGACCACGGGCGTTCCGTCCCGGCGCCGCCGCGTCGTACGCCAGGAGACCCCGAGCCGCGCACGGGCCCGGGCCGCGGCCTGACCCCGCCGGGGCACAACGGCCGCCGCGGGGGCGGGTGGTGCGCTGCGCCACGTGACCGCCGATCAGGGCCGCCCCGCCGCCTGCGCCGGCGCGAAGATCCGGTCCAGGTGGTGGTGGAGTACCGCGATGGCCGACTCCGGATCGCGCTGGCCCACGAGGATGCTGGTGCCCAGGGTCGCCGCCATCGCGAGCAGGCTGATCGCCTCCGTACGGGAATCGATCCCGGGACCCGCCAGGCCTGCCGCCCGCGCCTGCTCGATGAGGCCGGCCACGGCGTTCTCTGCGGCGTCGGGGTCGGCGATGAACGGCTGGGCGGCCAGCGCCCCGTCGGTCACGGACAGGATCGAGTAGGAGGTGTAGACGAGGTGGAAGGTGCGGCTCTCCTCGTCGGTCGGGAGGGAGGCCAGCAGCAGCGCCTCGATGGTCGCGCGCGGACCCGGATCAGGACCCGCGGCGGCCAGTCGGGCGCCGACCCGGGCGGTGAAGCGGCCGGTCAGGTGCTGGATCCCGTAGAAGAGGAGCTTCTCCTTGGTCTCGAAGTAGTACTGCACCAGCCGCAACGACACGCCGGCCTCGGCGGCCACGTCACGCATGCCGACGGCGTGCAGCCCGCGCCGTCCGGCGACCCGGATGAGCGCTTCGGCGATCTGGGTGCGCCGTTCCTCGTGGTCCACGCGCTTCGGCATGTGCCGGTGTCTCCGCCCGTCGGTGGTGGGTTCGCGGCCCGGACTCCCCCGGACCCTTTTCATGGTACCGCCGTACCAACATCATGGTACGGTCGTATCACAAAGACCGGATCTTCCCCCGGAGGTGCCCCGTGCCCGAGACCACGACCCGTGCGCGCCGTGACGTCGGCCGCTACGTCAACGACGCACTCCGCGACCGCTACTTCGCCGCCGCGGACGTGCTCCACGCGATGGGGGCACCCGTACGTTCCGAGGCGGACGTCGAGACCAGCTTCGGCACCACCCACGTCTACCGGTACGGCCCCGCGGACCCGGCCGCCGAGGCCCGTACTCCGATCGTCCTGATCCACGGCGCGGGCTACTCCTCCGCCATGTGGTTCCCCAACACCCCCGGGCTCAGCCTCGACCGCCCCGTCTACGCCCTCGACACCCCCGGCGACGCGAACCGCAGCGTCCACCGCGAACCCATGTGGCAGCCCGAGCGCGCCGCCCAGTGGATGGACGAGGCCCTCGACGCCCTCGGCCTCGACCGGGTGCACCTCGTCGGCTCCTCCTACGGCGGCTGGCTCGTGCTCAACCAGGCCCACCGCCGGCCCGAGCGGCTGGCCTCGGTCACCGCCCTCGACCCCGGCGGCCTGGAGAAGGTCGGGCTGCGCTTCTTCGTCTGGATCTTCATCAGCCTGTTCGCCACTTTCGCCCCCAAGGCGCTGCGTCCGCGTCTCGCCGCCTGGCTGGACCAGCCGGTCCTCGCCATCCCCGAGATGCGCGACTGGATCCAGCTCGGCGCCCGCGCGTACCGCGTCCGCCGCCCCGCACCCCTGCCGCTCGCCGAGGACGCGCTGCGGTCCATCCGGACCCCGCTCTACGTCATCATGGGCAAGCACAGCCTGCTCGTACACCCGAAGCGGCAGCTGGAGCGCGTACCGCGCCTCGTGGCCGGGGCCCGCGCCGAGATCATCGCCTCGACGGGCCACGGGCCGCAGATAGACCACCCCGATGTCGTCAACGCCCGGATGCTCGGCTTCATGGAGGACGTCGACTCCCTGGACCCCGCCACGACCGACGCGTAGGGCGGGCTATACAGATGTAGAGTTACGAGGTGTCCGCCCCCTCCCCCGGCCCCGTCCCCGGCGCGGTTCCCGAATCCCGGGACCGCCGCGCGGTGATCGCCGACGCCGCCATCGCCACCGTCGCGGCCGCCGGGCTGCGCGGGCTCACCCATCGCGCGGTCGACGCCGCCGCCGGCCTGCCCGCCGGGAGCACCTCGTACTACTTCCGCACCCGTAGCGCCCTGATCAGCGCCTGCTACCTCCGCCTGGCCGAACTCTCCGTCGCCGACGCCGACCGGTGGGAGGCGACCCACGGCCGCCCGGGCACTCGGGGTGACGGCCGGCCGGACCTGGATTCCGCCGCCGCCGCACTGGCCGCGCTGCTCCACCACTGGCTTACGGCGGCGCGCGACCGCCAGCTCGCGCGCTTCGAACTCACCCTGGAGGCGACGCGCCGCCCGGAACTCCGCGCCGACCTGCGCACCGCCCGGTTCGCCGCACGGGCCAGGGCCGCCGACCTGCTGGCGGTGCTCGGCGCCCCCCGTCCGGCCCGGGCGGCCGAACTGCTCGTCGCCTGGGCCGACGGCCTGCTGTACGACAGGCTCGCCGGCGCCCTGGACGAGACCGCCCCGCCTCCCGACCTCGGAGAACTGACCGCGGTCACACGTCAGATGCTCGTAACGGCGCTCTCGGACCCGCCCCCTAGGGCTTGATGTTCTGGTTCAGGTGGAAGAGGTTGTCCGGGTCGTACGCGCGCTTTACCTCGACCAGGCGGTCGTAGTTCCCCTTGTAGTTGGCCCTGATCCGGCTCTGGTCGTCGCCGGCCATGAAGTTGATGTAGCCGCCCTCCTCCGAGTGCGGGGCGGTGGCCTCGTAGTAGTCGCGGACCCAGGCGGTGTTGGCCTCGTTGTCGGCGGGGTCCGGCCACATGCCGGCGATGACGGTGGCGAAGGAGGCGTCGCGGTAGGCGAAGGCCGTCGACTCCGGTGCGACGCGGTGGCAGGCGCCGTTCACGGGGTAGATGTGGACCGTCGAGTTCACCGCGGGTACGCGCGGCCCGTGCACCAGGTGCGCTTCGATCGCGGCGTCGCTCAGCTCGGTCACGAAGTTGGCCTTCCAGTAGTGCTGGAGACCGGGCGGTACGAGCGCGTCGAAGGCGCTGTTGAGCGCGGGGTACGGCATCTGGCCGACGTGCTCGGCGACCACCGGGGCGAACTCGTGGAACGGCCGGAGCGCCCGCTCCCCCTCCTCCGGCGGCCCTGCCCAGCACGCCACGATCAGGATGAAGGCCTCGCCGTGCCGGTCCTCCGGGATGAACGGGAGCGGCGGGGCGATCTGGAAGGCCGGGAAGCCGCCGAGCTCCTCCGGGGCGTCGGCGATGAAGTCGCGGAAGGAGCGCAGGACGGTGCCGGCGCTGTCCAGTTCGTAGAGGATCGGCCCGCCGTAGATGTCCTTCACGGGACTGAGCCGGAATTCGAACGAGGTCACCGCGCCGAAGTTCCCGCCGCCGCCGCGCAGTGCCCAGAAGAGGTCCTCGTGCTCCTGCTCGCTCGCCACGACCAGCTGCCCGTCCGCGGTCACCACATCGGCCGAGACCAGGTTGTCGCAGCTCAGGCCCAGTCCGCGGCAGAGGTAGCCGATGCCGCCGCCCAGCGTGAGGCCGCCGACACCGGTGGTGGAGATGATCCCGCCGGTCGTCGCGAGACCGAAGGCGTGGGTCGCGGCGTTGAAGTCGCCCCAGGTCGCGCCGCCCTCTGCGCGCGCCGTGCGCCGCGCGGGGTCGACACGGACGCCGCGCATGCCGGACAGGTCGGCCACCACGCCGCCGTCGCAGGTCCCGAAGCCGGGGACGCTGTGCCCGCCGCCGCGGACCGCGAGGTCGAGCCCGTTCTCCCGGGCGAAGTCGACGGCGGCCATGACATCGCCCGCGTTGGCGCAGTGCACGACCGCGGCCGGCCGTCTGTCGATCATGGCGTTGTAGACCTTGCGGGCCTCGTCGTAGGTATCGGCGCCGTCGTCGGGGGTGACGACGCCGCCGCGTACCCGCTCGCGCAACTGGTCGATCGAGAGCTTGCCCATGGCCATCGCTCCTCGCGCACTCCTCGCGCCCCCTTGCGTTATCCACGTTACGCCGATGGGGTGAAGCCTCAACTCGAAACGTTGCCGAGCCGATATCCGTGCGGGCCGAATGGGAAATCGACGCCGCACGCGATGCGTTTATCTGACGTAACGGCCCCGGGTGAAAATTCACCCATTTGATTAACCAGCGCCGTGCTACTGTCGCTCCCAGTTGCAGTTGTGGTTCCCGTTGCGGTTCCCAAATTTTTGCGGGTATATCCCCGAAGGAGATATGACATGGCATCTGGAACCGTGAAGTGGTTCAACTCCGAAAAGGGTTTCGGCTTCATCGAGCAGGACGGTGGCGGCGCCGACGTGTTCGCCCACTACTCGAACATCGCCGCCCAGGGCTTCCGCGAGCTGCAGGAGGGCCAGAAGGTGAACTTCGACGTCGCGCAGGGCCAGAAGGGCCCGACGGCCGAGAACATCGTCCCCGCGAAGTAGCCGCCGCTTCAGCGGCGAGGGCCCGACCGGAACACTCCGGTCGGGCCCTCGCCGCATGTAGCCGTATCCGCCGAAGGACGGCGCCCCACTACGAGAGCCGGGCGCCCATCCCGAACAGCGGGTCCCCGCTGCCGCGCGGCGCCTGGATGAAGGCGTTCACCCGCTTCTGGTCCGAGCGGGACGGCAGCCATACGGTCCGGCCGTTGAGCTTGATCGGCGCCGCCAGGTTCTCCCGCTTGATGGCCTCCAGGCAGGCGGGCACGAGTGCGCGGCTCGCCTGTTCCATCCCGCGTACGAGCGCACCCTCCGCCCTCCCGCTGCCCCGCTGGAGGTACAGCTTCCGCAGGATCGTGATCATGACGCGGACCCCCTCGGGCAGCGAACTGCGCAGTACGTCCGCGTTCCGCTCCGCCGAGTCGAGGAACTCGCCGAACGTACAGCCGGAGAAGGCGTTCGCCGGCAGGTCCTCCTCCCCGAACCGGCCGATGATCGTCTCGAAGAAGCAGTCCTGGAACCGCGGCATGAGGGAGCCGTCGATCTCCCCGTCGAGTACGAGCGTCTCGATGCCGCAGCGGGAGAAGGAGATCCCGGAAAGCTCTCCGAAGTCCTCGTAGAGCTCGATCTGCGGGATGACCACCTCGTCCACGTTGAACGAGGAGCCGACGACGGAGATCCCGCGGGCCAGCGCGATGCGCACGACGTCGGCGGACAGGACGTCCAGGTCATGGCGCTGGGCGAAGGACAGGGCCGTGGAGATCGCCCCCTCGTTGGCCGCCTCGCTGCATTGCAGGGCGGCGACCTCCACGCCCGACTGGAGCAGGGAGCCGCTCCACGACCGGGTCGTGAGCAGGTCCACGGCGAAGGGGTTCATGATGAAGGACGAGACGTCCTTGGCCTGCGCCGCACTGGCCAGGTCCACATCGATGAACTTCCGGGTGCCTTCCTCGAAGTCCGGATCGGATCCGAGCCCGGGCAGCCGGTGCAGGATGGTCCGCTGGTCGTCGCTGGGCTCGCGGCCGCGTACGAACCTGAACCCCTCGGTGATCTCCGAGTACGTGAGCGGCCCCAGACAGCTGGGGCTCTTCCTGGCCACGGACGCGAGGCGCTCGATCGTCAGGCGGATGGTCTGGCCGTCCAGGCCCGTCTCGATCCGCGCCTCGCGCTTGCTGATCTGGTCGAGCAGCCAGTCCCAGCCCTCGGCCGGACTCACGCCCCGTGCGGGTTCGAGGAGGCCGCCGAGGAGTTTCTTGGACGCCAGGTATCCGATGAGCAGCGGACGCTTGGGGATCCAGTCGGGAAGCGCGTACCACCGTTTGTCGTTGAGGTACGTCTCCAACTGCTCGTCGTTGAATTCGGACAGTTCGAGCAGCGTGCACGGCTCGTCGTTGAAAAGGGCGTTGTTCAGCTCGCTCAGGCCGTCGAAATAGCTCCGCCGTCCCACGAGGACGACCGAAGCCCGCTGGGGGGTCTGGTCGTAGAAATTGCGCACCAGCTCCACGGCCTTGCGCCGGGAATGGCGCAGTTCCACGATGTCGCTGCTCCAGCCGGGCGCGGCTATCTCGTCGAAGCCGTCCAGCAGGATGTCGACGTAGCCGGCTCTCCAGGCGGCGATGATCTGGTCCGGGTGGCCGTAGCCCAGGTCTTCGGCGTGCTGGGTCAGGGCCACGCGCGGGCTGCGCTGCCCCCAGAGGTCGCGCAGGTTGAGGTGGACCGGGTGGCGGAGCGTCTTTCCGTCCCGGTGGGCCTGGGAGATCCGCAGGTAGATCTCGCGGAGCGTCATGCTCTTGCCGATGCCGTAGTCACCGACGATGCAGAACCGGCCGCCCGCCCCGATGCGTTCGATGAGCTCGTTGAACGAGGGCGCGGGGGCGAGGTCGGCCCGCTCCCCGATGGGTTCGAACTCCGCGGGGATGTACCGTTCGAGCTTCTCGCTCCTGCCGTCCGGGTGCATGGCGCTGCCGAAGGGCATCTGCTGGCGCCGCTGGTTGTACAAGTACGCATCGAACAGGCGCGACTTGAACCGTTTGAAGGAGATCGCGGTGATGCGGCGGTCGATGGCCTGAAGGGCCTTGGTCTGCTCGGGGGACGGGTCCTCCAGCGTCACGAACCAGCCGCGGGCGGTGCGGCCGTCGCTGCCCGTCCACCGGGAGATGGCCTTGCTCAGCTTCCTCCCGTCGTGCTCGGCCTTGTCCTTGCGGCGCGAAACGGTCACCTCGACGCAGTGGACCACGTCGTGGGTGAAGTAGACGCCGTCGTGCTCGACACCATCGAGGTTGACCGTGCCGTCGTCCCGGGCGCTGGCCCACAGGGCGCGGGCGACGGTTCGGACTTCCTCTTCGAATTCAAGGTGGTCCATCACGCGTTCAAGCGTAGTGACGACCCGGTCACTGTGTGGCGTATTCCTGCTGCTTCACCCCCGCCGGCGCCGGCGGGGGTGAACGCTACTTCGCGGCCAGGGCCTCCAGGGCGGTGTTGAGCTTCAGGACGTTGACGCGGGGCTCGCCCATGAAGCCGAGGGTGCGGCCTTCGGTGCTGTCCTTCACCAGCTTCTGGACCTGGCGCACGTCGAGCTTGTTGCGCTCGGCGACCCGGTGGACCTGGAGCTCGGCGTACTGCGGGGAGATGTTCGGGTCGAGGCCGGAGCCGGAGGAGGTGACGGCGTCTGCGGGGATCTGCGCCTCCTGCGGGGTGTAGCCGGGGACGGTGTTGTCGGCGAGGACCTTCGCCTTCGCCTCCTGTACGGACTTCAGGAGCTCGGGGCTGTCCGCAGCCTTGTTGGAGGCACCGGACGTCAGCAGCTTGTACTGGGTGTTGATGGTGTTCTCGCCGAGCCCGGCGGCCGGTCGGCCCTGGAACCAGCGCAGGTCGTCCCCGTACGACTGGCCGATGAGGGAGGAGCCGACGACCCGGCCCTGGGCGTTCTTGATCTCGGAGCCGTTGGCCTTGTCGTTGAAGGCCGCCTGGGCGATGCCGGTGACGGCGAGGGGGTAGACGACCCCGCAGATCACGGTGAGTACGAGCAGGGCCCGGAGGCCCGCGCCGATCAGGCGCGCGGTGTTGCCCACAGAGTTGTTCATCGCAGATCAGCCGATTCCGGGGATGAGGGAGATGAGGAGGTCGATGAGTTTGATGCCGACGAAGGGGGCGATGAGGCCGCCGAGTCCGTAGAGGCCGAGGTTGCGGCGGAGCATCTTGTCGGCGCTGGTGGGCCGGTACTGGACGCCCTTGAGGGCGAGGGGGACCAGGGCGATGATGATCAGCGCGTTGAAGATGACGGCGGAGAGGATCGCGGAGTTCGGTGAGGCCAGGCCCATGATGTTGAGCTTGTCGAGGCCCGGGTAGACCACGGCGAACATGGCCGGGATGATCGCGAAGTACTTGGCGACGTCGTT
>NZ_JBVJUY010000037.1:85751-86916 GCF_055604165.1 Streptomyces sp. NPDC037242 | reverse complement strand
AACGACGTCGCCAAGTACTTCGCGATCATCCCGGCCATGTTCGCCGTGGTCTACCCGGGCCTCGACAAGCTCAACATCATGGGCCTGGCCTCACCCGAGTCCGCGATCCTCTCCGCGGTCATCTTCAACGCGCTGATCATCATCGCGCTCGTGCCGCTCGCCCTCAAGGGAGTCCAGTACCGGCCCACCAGCGCCGACAAGATGCTCCGCCGCAACCTCGGGATCTACGGACTCGGCGGCCTCATCGCCCCGTTCATCGGCATCAAGATCATCGACCTGCTCATCTCCCTCATCCCCGGAATCGGCTGATCCGCCATGAACAACTCCGTATCCAGCACCGTCCGTCTGATCGGTGCGGGCCTGCGCGCCCTGCTCGTCCTGACCGTGATCTGCGGGGTCGTCTACCCCCTCGCCGTCACCGGCATCGCCCAGGCCCTCTTCAACGACAAGGCCAACGGTTCCGAGATCAAGGACAAGAGCGGCCAGGTCGTCGGCTCCTCCCTCATCGGGCAGAGCTACAACCTGCCCAAGAAGGACCCGAACGACGCCGAAGAGGCCGCCGGGCCGGACCTCAAGTGGTTCCAGCCGCGCCCCTCCAACGGCCTCGGCGCCAACAGCGTCAACACCCAGTACTCGCTGCTCCTCTCCGGGGCCACCAACCGGTCCGCCGACAACGGCGCGGTCAACGGCAAGTGCGGCAAGGAGGCCGAGGAGGGCACCCTCTGCGCGCAGGTCGTGGCCGCCAAGGAAGCCGTGATCGCGGACAACTCGACGGCCGGCTACCAGGTCAAGCCCGAGGACGTACCGGCCGACGCCGTCACCTCCTCCGGCTCCGGCCTCGACCCGAACATCTCGCCCGAGTACGCCGAGCTCCAGGTCCACCGGGTCGCCGAGCAGAACAACCTCGACGTCAAGCAGGTCGAGAAGCTCGTCGCCGACCACACCGAGGGACGCACGCTCGGCTTCATGGGCGAGCCGAGGGTCAACGTCCTCGAACTCAACGTCGCCCTCAAGGCGCTGTCCAAGAGCTGATGTTCCACATCGCACGGATCGGGAGCCGGGGGGGGGGGGGGGGGTTTTTTTCCCCCCCCCCCCCCCCCCCCCCCCCCCCCCCAAAAAAGGGCCAAACCCCAACCCCAAAAAACCACCCCCCCCCCCCCCCCCC
>NZ_JBVJUY010000037.1:73075-85741 GCF_055604165.1 Streptomyces sp. NPDC037242 | reverse complement strand
GTGGAACAGGGGTTTTTGTCCCACGGGAAAGGGGGGGGAAGCGGGGGGGCCCCCCCTCTTCCCCCCCCCCCCGGCTCCTAACCGTGCCCGTAACCAAGGAAAGGCTGCACACCCATGACCCGGGTGCTGGTGGTGGAGGACGATCCTCAGCTCGTCCGCGCGCTCAAAATCAATCTCCAGGCGCGCAAGTTCGAGGTGGCCGAGGCCGGCGACGGCGGCTCGGCGCTCAGACTCGCGGCCGCCCATAAGCCGGACGTGATCGTCCTCGACCTGGGGCTGCCCGACATGGACGGCATCGAAGTCATCAAAGGCGTCCGCGGCTGGAGCCGGGTCCCCATCCTGGTCCTGTCCGCCCGGCACACCTCGGAGGACAAGATCCGGGCCCTGGACGCCGGGGCCGACGACTACGTGACGAAACCGTTCAGCATGGACGAGCTCCTGGCCCGCCTGCGCGCCGCCACAAGGAGGGGGGAAGCGCCTGCGACCGCCCAGACCGACAAGGTCACCCGGGTCGTGACGGACGAGTTCACCGTGGACCTAGTCGCGAAGAAGGCACAACGCGGCGAGCGCGCCGTGCGGCTGACCCCTACCGAATGGCATCTGCTGGAGATCCTGATCACCCACCCGGGCCATCTGATCACACAGAGTCAGCTACTGCTGGAGGTCTGGGGGCCCACGTACGGGGAGAACACCAATTACCTGCGTGTATACATGGCCCAGCTACGGCGCAAACTGGAAGCGGACCCCTCCCACCCCCGATACCTGATCACCGAACCGGGCATGGGATACCGCTTCGAGCCCTGATCGTCCGCCCAGCCGTCAGTTCATACCCCCCGCCGTCATCGTCAGCAGAGAAGAAGAGTCGGAACATGGGACGCGGCAAGCTCCGCATCTACCTCGGCGCAGCGCCGGGCGTCGGCAAGACGTACGCGATGCTCTCGGAGGCGCACCGCCGGATCGAGCGGGGCACCGACTGCGTCGTCGGCTTCGTCGAACACCACAACCGTCCGCGCACCGAGGTCATGCTGCACGGCCTCGAACTCATCCAACGGCGCGAGATCGATTATCGGGGCGGCACGTTCACCGAGATGGACGTGGACGCGATCCTCGCGCGGCGCCCCGCGGTGGCGCTGGTGGACGAGCTCGCCCACACCAACGTGCCGGGTTCGCGCAACGCCAAGCGCTGGCAGGACGTCGAGGAACTGCTCCAGGCGGGCATCGACGTCGTCTCCACCGTCAACATCCAGCACCTAGAATCGCTGGGCGACGTGGTCGAGACGATCACCGGGGTCCGCCAGCGCGAGACGGTCCCCGACGAAGTCGCCCGCCGCGCCGACCAGATCGAGCTGGTCGACATGTCCCCGCAGGCGCTGCGCCGCCGGATGGCCCACGGCAACGTCTACAAGCCCGACAAGGTCGACGCGGCCCTGTCGAACTACTTCCGGCCCGGGAACCTCACCGCCCTGCGCGAACTCGCGCTGTTGTGGGTGGCCGACCGGGTCGACGAGTACCTCCAGGAGTACCGGGGCGAGCACAACATCCGCTCCACCTGGCAGGCCCGCGAACGCATCGTCGTCGGCCTCACGGGCGGGCCGGAGGGGCGTACGCTCATCCGCCGCGCCGCCCGCCTCGCGGAGAAGGGCGCGGGCGGCGAGGTCCTCGCCCTCTACATCGCCGCCAGCGACGGGCTGACCTCGGCCTCGCCGAAGGAACTCGCCGTCCAGCGCACCCTGGTGGAAGACCTCGGCGGCACCTTCCACCACGTCATAGGCGACAACATCCCCGACGCGCTACTGGAGTTCGCCCGCGGGTGCAACGCCACCCAGATCGTCCTCGGCGTCAGCCGCCGCCGCTCCTGGCAGTCCGTCTTCAGTCCCGGTGTCAGCGCCACCGTCGCCCGCGAGTCCGGACCCGACCTCGACGTGCACATCGTCACCCACGACGAGGCCGCCAAGGGCCGAGGGCTCCCGGTCGCCCGCGGAGCGCGTCTGGGACGCTCCCGCATCATTTGGGGCTGGCTGGCCGGCATCGCCGGCCCTGCACTCCTCACCGTTCTGCTGAACCAGGTCCTCCCCGACATCGGCCTCGCGAACGACATGCTGCTGTTCCTGACCTTCACGGTGGCGGCAGCCCTGCTTGGCGGGCTCCTCCCCGCCCTGGCTTCGGCGGCCTTCGGGTCCCTGCTCCTGAACTACTTCTTCACCCCGCCGCTGCACGAGTTCACGATCTCCGATCCGAAGAACATCGTCGCCATCGCGATCTTCGTCGGCGTCGCGGTGTCAGTGGCCTCCGTGGTCGACCTGGCCGCCCGGCGCACCCACCAGGCCGCCCGGCTGCGCGCCGAGTCCGAGATCCTCTCCTTTCTCGCCGGCAGCGTCCTGCGCGGCGAGAACTCCCTGGACGCCCTGCTCGAACGGCTCCGCGAGACCTTCGCCATGCAGTCGGTCGTCCTGCTGGAACGCACGAGCGAAGTGGATCCATGGACCACCGCGGCATCGGTCGGCAGCAGCCCGGTCGCCCGCCCCGAGGAAGCCGACGTCGACCTGCCCATAGGCGACAACATGGCCCTCGCGCTCACCGGCCGGGTCCTGCCCGCCGAGGACCGGCGCGTGCTCGGCGCCTTCGCCGCCCAGGCAGCCGTCGTACTCGACCGCCAGCGCCTGGTCGATGAGGCGGGCAAGGCCCGTGAACTCGCGGAGGGCAACCGCATCCGCACCGCCCTGCTCGCCGCCGTCAGCCACGACCTGCGCACCCCGCTCGCCGGCATCAAGGCCTCGGTCAGCTCCCTGCGCTCCGACGACGTCGAATGGTCCGAGGACGACAAGGCCGAACTCCTCGAAGGCATCGAGGACGGCGCCGACCGCCTCGCCGCCCTCATCGGGAACCTCCTCGACATGTCCCGCCTCAACACCGGCACCGTCGTGCCCCTCATCCGGGAGACCGACCTCGACGAGGTCGTCCCGATGGCCCTGGGCGGCGTACCGGAGGACAGCGTCGAACTCGACATCCCCGAAACGCTCCCCATGGTCGCCGTCGACCGCGGCCTGCTGGAGCGGGCCGTCGCCAACATCGTCGAGAACGCCGTCAAGTACAGCCCCGACGGACAACCGGTCCTGGTCTCTGCCAGCGCCCTGCGCGACCGCGTCGAGGTCCGCGTCGTCGACCGCGGTTCCGGCGTCCCGGACGAGGCCAAGGAGCGCATCTTCGAACCGTTCCAGCGCCACGGCGACGCCCCGCGCGGCGCGGGAGTGGGCCTCGGGCTTGCCGTCGCCCGGGGCTTCATGGAGGCCATTGGCGGCACCCTCACCGCAGAGGACACACCGGGCGGCGGTCTCACCATGGTCATCACCCTGCCCATGGCAGGCGGCGCTCCACCGGTCTCCGGTGAGCTGCCGACTTCCGCCGTCACCTGACACCTCACGGACTCCGGCCTGGAACCACGCGAGCCGTCCGGCCCCGGAATCCCCACCCCGGAGAGCCGGACGGCTCATGTGTTGTGCGACGGGTGACCCGGTGCGCGCTCGCCATCGGTCTGGGCCCCCACGAGCCGGACCTTGCGCGCCTTGAGGCAGTGTTCAGGTCACCGCCTTCGGCTGCGCACCGCGGGACCGTCTTCCCGTGCCGCCGCCACACCAGTCTTACGCCGGACCGAGGCGTCGGCAGCACTCCTTGACGGGTTCCTTTCGAATGGAGCCGATCTTTGACACAGCCCTGACGGCGGCCGTCAGAAGGTCGTCAAGGAGTTCTGGAGGGCTTGCTTCCGGCTCTCTCCATACGGTGGGATTGCGTCATGAACAGCGGTCCGCGCTATGACGATCGGCCACCGAATCCGGTGCGGCCGACGGCGCCCGCTGTCCGCCCGGCCGTCTGACACAGGCCGCGCGTCACTCCGCGTACGGCAGGCGGGGTCCTGACGGACCCGGGCCAAGGCTCCGTACGCGTCCTCACCCTCAGCACCTTCACCGCATGACCTGCGCCCACGCCCCAGCCTTCCGCCGGGTCCTGGGCATGGCAGCCATGCCTGCATCCGGGAATCACACATGTCCTCGTCCCTGTCCGGACGTACCCTCCTCGTCACCGGCGCCACCGCCGGCATCGGCTACGAAACCGCCCGCCAACTCGCGGAGCGCGGCGCCACCGTCCTCGTCCACGGGCGCACGGCCGAAGAGGCCCAGGCCGCCGTCGATCGGCTCACCGCCACCACCGGCATCGACACCGCGTTGCTACGGCCGCTCGCCGCCGACTTCGCCCGCCTGGAAGAGGTCGAGAACCTGGCCCACGCGGTGGTCCGCGACTACCCGCGTCTCGCCGTGCTCGTCAACAACGCAGCCATCGCCGCCCCCGAGCGTCACACCCTCACCGTCGACGGCAACGAGATCGCCTTCCAGGTCAACTTCCTCGCCCACTACCTCCTGACGAACCTCCTGGAGCCGGCCCTCACCACCGACCCGGGCGGGCGCGTCGTCAACGTCTCCTCCTCCCTCCACCGCACCGGCGCGATCCAGTGGAGCGACCCGAACCGGGAGCGGCGCTATACGAGGCTCGCCGCCTACGCGCAGTCGCAGCTGGCGCTGACGGTCTTCGCGTCCGACCCGCGCGTGACGGCCGTCTCCGTACATCCCGGGATCTGCGAGACCGGGCTGCTCTCCCTGTACGGGCACGAGGGCGTGTCCGCCGCCGAGGGCGCCGCCCACGTCGTACGCCTCTGCGACCCGGCCACCGAGATCGTCAACGGCGCCTACTACGACCGCGACGAGCGCGTCGCCCCGGCACCGGCCGCCACCGAGGACCGCACCATCAAGCGCCTCAACAAGCTCGCCGGCCTCCTCGTCGGCCACACCGCCTGAAGGGAACCACCACCGCCATGTCCAAGCGCGCACGCAAGAAGAGGGACCGCCGCAAGAAGGGCGCCAACCACGGCCGCAAGCCCGGCCAGTAGCCCTCCGCACAACCCGACGGGGCGGCCTTCCTGGAAGGGCCGCCCCGTCTCCGTACCCGAAGAAGGAAGGCGAATGATCAACCTGCCGTCCCACCGCCTTCCGGCCCTCGCCCCACGGTTCCCCACGGGGTCCGGGCTCCGCCGCCCTGACCGAGCACATCCTCACCACCGAAACCGGCCGCTGGTGGGTGGACCGCGTCGTACAGCCTCGCATGATCGCCGCCGAGCGCGGTGACCACGTACTCCGAGGGACCTGAGGGGCTTCAAGGGCCACTCCATCCAGGCACAGGGCCGCTTCCTCCCGCTGATCGGGGGCGCGTTCGAGCAGGTCGTGCCCCGGCAGCGGGTGGTGTACGTCAAACGCTCCCACGTACCGGCCACACGGCCGCCGAGGGGTGTGACCGTACGGTGACTCAACGCCCGGGATGCCGGCGCGGGACTCGCCTCGCGGGGTCTCCTCACACGTCGAAGCGGTAGCCCATGCCGGAAACGGTGATCAGATGGCGCGGCCGGGACGGGTCCAGTTCCAGCTTCCGTCTGAGGTGCGCCATGTACACCCGCAGGTAGTTGGTCTTCGTCCCGTAAGAGGCGCCCCACACCTCCCGCAGCAGCTGCCGTTGCCCGACGAGCCGGCCGCGGTTTCGGATCAGGACCTCCAGCAGGTGCCACTCCGTCGGGGTGAGCCGGATGTTCTGTCCACCCCGTCTGGCCTTCTTCGCGAGGAGGTCGACAGTGAATCCCTCCGTCTGGACCAGCGTGTCTGCCTGGGCGGCGGCATCCTGTGCCAGTGTGCGGCGTGTGACGGCTCCGAGCCGGGCCAGCAGTTCGTTCATGCTGAAGGGCTTGGTGATGTAGTCGTCGGCGCCGGCGTCCAGGGCCTGGACCTTCTCGCTGGAATCGTGGCGGGCCGAGACGACCAGGATGGGCACCTGCGAGCGCGTGCGCAGCTGCTTGATCACGTCCACGCCGTCCATGTCGGGCAGCCCGAGGTCGAGCAGGACCACATCCGGACTGTGGTCCGCGGCGGCCCGCAGGGCGGTGCCCCCGTCGGGCGCGGAATCCACTTCGTACGTGCGCGCCCTGAGACTGATGACCATCGACCGCACCAGCTGCGGTTCGTCGTCCACGACCAGCACCCGAGTCATCGGCATGCCGCCTTCCTGTCTGTCGTGGGCGGGGCGCCCCGTTGATGCGTCTCGGCACCGGTCCGACCCCCCGCGGTCCGGACCGGGCGCGGCCTCGGCGGTGAGCGTCACGCGCCCCCGCCTCGCATCACGGGAGGCGGCCCGCTCCCCCTGCCTGCCATTCTGCGATCGCCACGTCCTGTCGGCCCGCCGCCTTGACGCCCCTCTGACGACGTGGTGCTCCTTCTTGACGCACCGCTGACACCGACCGCGGACGGGTCCGTACTCGCGAGGACGGCGCCCAGGGCCAGCGCCATCTGCCAGGACAGGGGGTGAGCAGCGAGGCGACCGCGCCGACCGCGGTCGCCGAGGCCAGCACCAGACCCACCGCGAGCACGCTTACCTGCTTCCACACCAGGCGCAGTTCGCGCCAGGGCAGTTCCTCGGCGCCGGCATGCAGCAGGGGCGGCAGGACGACGAGGCCGGTGATCTCGGGGCTGACATGGATCTCGGGAGTACCGGGCATCAGAGCGACGACCATCCCTGCGACAACGAGCAGCGAGGGCAATCGACGCGGACCATGCGGCCCCACGACGCCGACCAGGCTTCCCGGCACACCGCCTTCGCCCTATCGATGGAGCGGGCGTCAATACACCGTCAAAGTCCCGGCCGAGTGGCGTCAGGAGTGCGCAAGGGCCGTTTCGTCCAGGTCCTCGCTGCTGTTCGCTGGTCAGGTTGAGGGCGCATCGAGGAGTCGGGTTCGATTGAGCACGGAGAACGTCGTAGGCATCGTCATCGCGGTCAGCATCGTCGGGTATCTGGTCCTGGCATTGTTCTTCCCAGAGAAGTTCTGACATGACGACCACGGACGAGACGATCCCTGTGACCGTGCCAGGGCCGCGGGTCGTGCCCCGAGGAAGACTCAAGGTCTTCCTCGGCGCGGCTCCCGGAGTCGGCAAGACATATCGCATGCTCGACGAGGCGCACCGCCAGGTGGCCCGCGGCGCGGACGCGGTGGCCGGTTTCGTGGAGTGCCACCGGCGCCGGCAAACGGAGGCGAAGCTCAACGGCCTCGAACACCTCCGGCCCGCCGATCGCGCATACCGGGGCGGCAGTAGCCCGCACGGCGGCGCTGACCGGCGGTGTCCTCGCCCCTCCGCCTCCGAGCAGGACTCGGGCAGCGCTCCGACTCCCGGACCCAAGCCGTGGAGCACGCCGCCTTCGAGTAGCCCACCGGGCCGCTGAAACCACCGGGGGTTCCCGCCGAGCGGGCCCCGTCAAGATCCCGTAGCCGCCACATCAGCAGGACGTCAGGGTCCGGTTCCGAGGCCTCTTCCCGCCCTAACGTCCCCCTCATGGAACGACGCTTCACACAGGACGCCCAGTGGGCCGGTGAGCGACGCTCGGCGATCGGCGTCGCGTTCCTGCTGTTCACGGCCCTGTTCAGCATGGACGCGGGCCTCGGCGAGCTCGACGTGGCCCGGGGCCTCATCTGGACCGGCCTGGCCGGCCTGCTCTTCGTGATCCTGCTGCCGCCCCGGGTCTCCGTACGGCCGGGGCGGCTCAGCACCCGCGGGCTGCTCGTGAAGGACACCGTCCGCACCGACGCCCTCGTCTCGGTTCAGTGGTACGACGGGGTGGCCCAACGCATGGTCCTCCGGGACACCGAGGGCAGTCAGGTCGAGATCGACCCGACCGTCCTGGTCCGGAACCCCGCGATGTGGCACCAGCTCGACGTGGACGCCCGCACCTCGATCCAGCACGGCACGCTGCTGCGCGATGCGACCGCCCTGCGCGAGCTGTCGGAGCGCATCGACCGCGAGACGGCCCAGACGGTCTTCAAAGTCTCCGGCCTGGAATGACCCCCTCCGCCCGTCACCGACCGGCTGTTCGGGGGCGCCGCTGCCGGAAGGGGAGCCGCACGGCGAACCCAGGGCCGGTGGCCACGGCTTCCAGAGTGCCTCCCATGGTTTCCGTGAGGTCTCGGGACATGGGCAGGGTCAGACTGTCCACTGCGACGCGGCCCGGACCCGTCTGCTGGGTACAGGTCGAGCGCTCCGGCGTGCAGGCCCGTTGCGGCGTCGTGGACCGCCGGCCGGCCGTGTGGGTAGGCCATGCCCGACTGCGCCGCGCACGCCCCCGGTCCGCGGCGAGTGCGTCGACCTGGTTGCCGGGTCGAACTCGCCTCGGGCGACACGTCCTTCGACATCGGTACTGGTATGGGCGCCCTCGCCCCCCACTCTCGCCCGTCGCGGTGTCCGCCGCATCGTCGCCACCGACCAGGAAGCGCGTGGCGCAGCCTGGCACTCAGGAAGCCTCAAGCCCGCAGAAAGCAAGACCGTCTCGCTGACACCCCCACTACTCGGTGATACCGTATAGTGGTACTCGGTGCTACGCAGTACCGCTAGGGCTGAGGAGGGCTCCCGATGGATGACCTGACGGAGATGTTGAAGGGCACGCTCGAAGGGTGCGTGCTCGAAATCATCAGCAGCGAGGAGACCTACGGGTACGCCATCACTCGCCGGCTGAACGAGCTGGGCTTCGTCGACGTCGTCGAGGGGACGGTGTACACCATCTTGCTGCGCCTGGAGAGGAACAAACTCGTCCAGGTGACGAAACGACCATCCGGGGTCGGCCCGCCGCGCAAGTTCTACGCGCTCAACGACGCCGGACGCGAGGAACTCGCGAGGTTCTGGACGAAATGGCAGTACGTCTCATCACGCATCGACAGGCTCAGGAAGGGCTAGAGATGAACTTCTGGGAGACCATCACCGGCAGCGATCTCACCAGGGAATGGAAGGCGTTCGAAGCCCGGGCCGAGGCCCTGCCGGACGACTACCGGGCGGCGTGGGAACAGGTCAAGGGCCACCTCCTCCCGCACGGGGACTTCACCGGCCGCAACCTGATGCCGATCCTCGACTCCGCCCTGGGGCTGCTCGAAGAGACAGCGGCGGACGGGCAGAGCGTCCACGAGGTCCTCGGCGACGACGTGCGGGGCTTCTGCACGGCACTGGCCGGCGGAGAAGGTGCTCGGACCTACCGCGACCGGTGGCGCGAGCAGTTGAACAGGAACGTCGCAAGGAAACTGAACCGGCTGGGAGGCTGACGTGGGCATCCAGGACATCATCGAGGGCAAGAAGCAGTGGCGGGCACACGCGGCCCGGGTCAAGGCGCTCCCGCCGGACTACCAGATCGTCTACAAGGAGATGCAGAAGTACCTGTTCAAGGTCGGTCCGATCGACCTGCCCGACGGGCCCCTGCTCCCCGGGATCGTCGACTTCTTCGAGGAGGGCGTCGCCGCGGGCAAGGGGGTCCTGGAACTCATCGGCAGGGACGTCGCCGCGTTCTGCGACGGCCTGATCGGGGGCTCTCCCACCTACGCGGATGCCTATCAGGCGTCCATCAGCGCGGAACCCGGCACAGCCCAGAAGTAGCCAGTCGCCACACACACACCAGTGGGCACCGCAGTCCGCACACGCCTCTTCGTTCGCCTCGGCGCAGTACGAGCAGGCGTGTGCGGGCCGTCAGCGGCCGTGGCGCACCCCGCCCTGCGGACGGGCGAGCAGGCCGGCGCCACCTGCCCAAGTCCTGCCCATGCCCCCGGCGGGCAGGTCCCCTGCGGCGGACCGCTCGACACCACGCCCCGAAACGACACGACTGACGTGTAGTACGGACCGTCACTCGATCCGGGTTCCGAACCCCCTTTCCCCCTGCATCTCCAGCCTCCGGAAGGAAGCCGCCATGCCCTCATCTGTCATGCCCACATCCAGTCGAGGTGACGGCCGTCCGTCACCGACCGCCGTCTCCGCCGTCGGGCTGCGCAAGTCATACGGCGAGAAGCTCGTTCTCGACGGTATCGATCTGCATATCCCGGCCGGGTCCGTGTTCGCGTTGCTCGGCCCGAACGGCGCCGGCAAGACCACCGCCGTCAAGATCCTGTCCACGCTCATCACCGCCGACGCCGGCGACCTGCACGTCGGCGGGCACAGCCTGGCCACCGACCCGCAGGCGGTGCGTGCGGCGATCGGTGTCACCGGGCAGTTCTCCGCCGTGGACGGCCTGATCACCGGCGAGGAGAACATGCTCCTCATGGCCGACCTGCTCCACCTGTCGAGGATCGAGGGACGGCGGGTCACCGCTGAACTCCTTGAGCGCTTCGACCTGACGGAGGCGGCATCGAGGCCCGCCTCCACCTACTCCGGCGGCATGAAGCGCCGCCTGGACCTTGCGATGACGCTGGTCGGCAGCCCGCGGATCATCTTCCTGGACGAACCGACGACCGGGCTCGACCCGCGCTCCCGCCACAACATGTGGGGCATCATCCGCAGGCTCGTCGCAGACGGCGTCACCGTCCTCCTCACGACCCAGTACCTGGAGGAGGCCGACGAACTCGCCGACCGCATCGCCGTATTGAACGACGGCAAGATCGCCGCCGAAGGCACCGCCGAGGAACTCAAGCGGCTCGTCCCGGGCGGGCACATCCGGCTCCGCTTCACCGACCCGGTCGCGTACCAGTCCGCCGCTGACGCCCTGCGCGAGGTCACCCGGGACGACGAGGCACTGTCGCTGTCCATCCCCAGCGACGGCAGTCAGCGCGAACTGCGCTCCATCCTCGACTGGCTCGACTCGGCCGGCATCGAGGCGGACGAACTGACGGTCCACACCCCGGACCTCGACGACGTGTTCTTCGCACTGACCGGCCCCGCCAACGTCCCCAACCAGTCCAAGGAGACAACCCGATGAGCTCCCTCGCCCTGGCCCTGCGCGACTCGAACACGATGCTGCGCCGCAACCTCCTGCACGCCTGGCGCTACCCGTCCGGCACGCTGAACCTGCTGCTCACGCCGATCATGATGCTGCTGCTCTTCGTGTACATCTTCGGCGACGTGATGAGCGCCGGCATCGGGGGCGGCGGCGCCGACCGCTCCGACTACATCGCGTACATCGTCCCCGGCCTGCTGCTGATGACCGTCGGCAGCACCGTGATCGGCGCCGCGGTGTCCGTCTGCGCGGACATGACGCAGGGCCTCACCGCCCGCTTCCGCACGATGGCGATCTACCGTGGCTCCCTGCTCGTCGGGCATGTCCTCGGCGGCGTGCTGCAGTGCGTGATGAGCGTGGTCCTCGTCGGCGCCGTCGGGGTGGCAATGGGTTTCCGGTCCACGGACGCCACGGTACTGGAGTGGATCGCGGCGTTCGGGCTGATCACGCTGTTCGCCCTGGCCCTCACCTGGATCGCGGTAGGCATGGGCGCGGCCAGTCCGAACCCCGAGGCGGCCGGCAACATGGCCATGCCGTTGATCCTCCTGCCGCTCATCTCCAGCGCCTTCATCCCGGCCGGTACGATGCCGGGCTGGTTCCAGCCGATCGCCCAGTACCAGCCCTTCACCCCCGCCATCGAGACCCTCCGCGGCCTCCTCCTCGGCACCGGGATCGGCAACAACGGCTGGATCGCGATCGCCTGGTGCCTCGGCCTGATCGCACTCGGCTACCGCTGGTCGACAGCGCAGTTCAACCGCGACCCGAAGTAGCCGAGCCGACCGCGAGCGCCGCCTCCCGCACCTCAGCGGATCCCCGTCCCTTCGCGGACCGCTTCATCGAAGGCCCGGATCCCCCGCGGTTTCGGGGGAAGATCAGGAGTTCCCGTACGGGCTCACGCCGCCTCCGCCTGCCTGCGGAGTGCGTGACGGCGAGCCGGGCCGGTGGCGTAGTGGACGTACTCGCGGGTCAGGCGGAAGCCTGCCGACCAGGCCAGGAGGCGGCTGGGGCGGTTGCCGCGGGAGCAGGTCCAGCTCGGTGTACGCCCGCGAGCGGCGATGTCCTCGCACAGGGCGGTGACGCAGGCCAGTGCGAGGTGCTGTCGGCGGTGGCCGGGGTCGGCCAGGGCGGCGACGTCCTCGTAGCCGCTGCCGAGGAAGTACGTGCAGGCCAGCGAGAGGGCCCGGCCCCGGTGGAAGGCGCCCCAGCCGAGGCCGGAGGCTGCGAGTTGCTCCGGGCCGCCCCAGGTTTTGTAGATCCAGGCCGTCTCGGGTCCGAGCGCGGAGATCGCCGGCGCGTCCTTGCGGGTCAGGCGGCGCACGGTGATCCCGTGGAATGGGCGGGCGGCCATGGCGGGCTCTTGGCGCACGTAGACCATGCGCTCCCACGGGTCGACTCGGGCGAACGCGCCCCCGAGGGCGGGCAGGAAGCGGGCGGGCGCCTCGATGTAGCTGCCCTCGAACGGGGCGAGCGCCTCGGGGGACAGTGCACCTGGTTCGCCGCGGAGCAGTACGTGATCGCCGCTGGAGACCGCCACGACCCTTGGGTCCATGGCACGGTCCGCCCACCAGCGGCCATTGCCGGTGGTCAGAACGTGCTCGGGGAGGGCCGCGACGCCGGGCGCTCCGCCGGGGAACCAGCGGGCGAGAGCGGGGAGACGGGACGGAGGGAGCTCGATCACGACGGATGCCGCCTAGGTTCAGGGGAAGAGGGGCGGGGGGGGGGGGGGGGGGGGGGGGGGGACCACGGGGGGGGAGGGGGGGGGGGGGGGGGGGGCGTTCGGCCGGGGGGGAGGGGGGGGGGGGGGGGGGGGGGGAAAGGGGGGGGGGGGGGGGGGGGGGGGTA
>NZ_JBVJUY010000037.1:0-73068 GCF_055604165.1 Streptomyces sp. NPDC037242 | reverse complement strand
GGCGGCCCGGGACGGCGGGCCGCCCCCGCGGGGAACCGGCGCTGGTGAGCGTCAGCGCCGGCCGGCCTTGCGGCCATGGTTGGCTTTGCGGGTCAGGCGGAGTGGCCGACGAGTACGTCGGCCAGTTTGTTGAGCCGCTTGATGGTGCGTTCCTCGGTCGCGCCGGGGGCCGGGTCCATCCGCGCGTTCCGGTCGTAGTAGGCGCCGTTGACGATCTCGACCGCCGGGTCGCAGAGGCGCACGACGTGGGCTGCGCCCTCGGCAGGCGTCGCACCCTCGTGTCCGTACAGCGGCCTGAGGGCGGTCTCGCAGACGCCAGGGTTGACGGACACGGCGGTGACCCGGGGGTCGGCGGCGAAGACGGTGAGCGCCAGCTGCGACTGCGCGTAGGCGGCGAGGCGCGAGTAACGGCGGGTCCGGTTGGGGTCGTTCCACATGATCGAGGCGCTGCGGTGCATGGAGGAGGAGACGTTAACGACGCGACCTCCCGGCGAGGTGGCGAGTGCCGGTTCGAGGAGGTTCGTCAGCAGGTAGTGGGCGAGGAAGTTGACCTGGAAGGAGAGCTCGTTGCCATCGGGGGTGACCGTGTGGCGCTCGGGGGCCGCGACCGCGGCGTTGTTGACGAGGACGTCGAGGCACGGGTGCCCGACGATGACCCGGTTGGCGAGCCGCTCGACCTCGTCGAGGTGCGCGAAGTCCGCCGCGCACGGGCGCAGGAGTTCGGCGTCGACGTCGGCGGTGGCGATGAGCCGGGCCACGGCTTCCCGTGCCTCCGCGGGAGTGCGGCCGTGGAGCAGAACGGTGGCCCCGCACTCGGCGAGCAGGCGGGCGGTCTCGTAGCCGATGCCCGATGTGGCGCCGGTGACCATGATGGTCCGGCCGGACAGGAAGGAGGACATGAGTGATTCCAGGGGAAGGGCATGGCTACGCGATCCCATGCGGCGGGACCGTGGTGCCAAGCGGTGGAAGCGATTTCGAATCGCGTGCGGGCGTGGGCCTCGGCGACGTGGCCGAGGGTCCTGTCGAGGTTCGACAGGGGGCTAGCGCACCGGTAGGTGAACAGGGCACATCGTCGGCAGCACCGGATTTGGTGGCCGGTCGTCGTGGCGCAGACCGATGTTCACGTCATCCATCCAACTGGCCTGAGATGGAGACCTCAAGCGCCCTGACGGACCCCTGATGACGCCTTGACGGAATTCGGCCCGGCCCCGCTGGGTCCGGGCCTGCCGCCCATCGCTTCCGGAACCTAGTGGCTCGGCCAGCCCCGTCGTTCCCGCCGGTGCTCCTACGCGCTGAGGGCCGGGGGTGAGGATGAATACGAGGCCTCAGAACGGCTTGCTCCCCTCCACGAGGACACCCAGGCCCTGCTTGCCACACGAAGCAGAATCCAGGTCGACCTGGCCCTCCACGCTCAGATCCAGCGCCTGGAGAACATGAAGGCCACCATGTCGAGCACTCCGCCTGTGACCGCGTCGCCCCAGCCGGACGGAATCCCGGCAAACCGACATCGCCTACTTCGAAACCGCCGTGCGCCAAATTCTGATGGCCTGGCAACTCCCGGGGGACAACCGCGTCACCTACAACCAGATGACCGCAGAGATCTCGGTCGACGATCGTGCCCGAAGCAGCCGCGGCCGCGGCATGCGCTCGATCATCCACGCTGCCTTCACCATGGCGCTGGCTCAATACACTGCCGGCCGCAGCCTCCCGCATCCGGGCTTCGTCGTCCTCGACTCCCCGCTCCTCACCTACCGCGAGCCTGACGAGGACGACATCAAGATTCCCTATGACGTCGTCGCCCACTTCTACCGCACGCTGCACGACGACCCCAGCGCCCAGGTCATCATGGTCGAGAACGTCGACCCCCCGCGGGATCTCGGAGACCAGCCCACCCTGTACCCGTTCCACACCCCCGGAGCGAACCGGATGGGCTTCTACCCTGTCTGAGCACTGGCCCGCCGACTTTGCCGGAAACGGTCAGGTAAGCGGGCTACGCCTGCTCCCGTTTGCACTCCGGCCGCTGTGCGCCGCTGGGCACGCCCGACGCATCGTGCTCAGATCCCGCTAGCGGTACCCGTCACACACCCGCGCCCATCGGGCGACTCGCCGCTCGCGGCTGTTCGTGGGGGCGGACTCGGATCCCACCCCGCGCGTGGCGCTCCGGCCCTCCTCCGAGGCGTCCAAGTGGGACCAGAACATGCCGAGCTTCTCCAACTGCACGAAGCGCTTCAGCAGGCGTAGAAGCGGCGGATGTCGGCTGACCACTGCCCAAGAGGCAGGTTCGCGAGCAAGGCTGGCCACCCGGTCGCCTTTCTCTCCAATGAGTTGGCGACGCTCATACACGAATACCCTGGGCCCCTCGGCATCGTGGTGCTGAGGCGAGCCGATCCGGGCCAAAAGATCGAGAGCATGCGGAAGTGCCAGTCCATGGAAGACGTTCCGCTGGTACAGGGGGCAGAGGCATTTCTCGGGTCGTACTGGTCGGCGACAACACAGAGCGAGTGGTCTATGAGTCTCGTCTGGAACTCTCGCGTTTCGTGTATGCCGACTTCGACCCTGCTGTGCTCGGCATCGTCGCCCAGCTTCTTGCTGAGGGCTGTGCTGGAGGGGAAGGTTCGCAGGCACATTCTCGGACTACCTCCTCATCACCGAGAACGGTCCCGTGGTGGTGGACGTCAAACCTCACCATCGGCTTCTGGATCCCGTGGTCGCCTTCACATTCGAGTGGACTCGGCAGGCCGTGGAAGCTCGCCGATGGCGCTACGAGGTGTGGAGCGAAGCGCGGGAACCGGAGCTGGCGAACATTCTCTTCCTCGCCGGATTCCGCCGTGGGTGGCTGTTCGAACCGGACCTGCTGGATGCGGTGCGCTGTGCCGACCTCGACGGTGTCCCAACCGGGGAAGCCGTGCGGTGCGTGCTGCCTCGAGATCAGCAGTTCAGCAGGCTCCCCGCGACTACTCGGGTAGGGGGCGGTCGTCGATGACGTTCTTCATGACGAGGGTGGAGGTCAGGCGCTGGACCCCGGGCAGTCGGGCGAGCTGCTGGTCGTAGAGCTGCTGGAAGGCGGCCAGGTCGGTGGTGGCCACGCGAAGGAGGTAGTCGGGTTCGCCGAAGAGACGCTGGGCCTGGAGGACGTGCGGGATGTCGGCGACGGCCTCTTCGAAGGCGGTGACGGTGTCGGGGGTCTCCCAGCGCAGGGTGGCGAAGACGAGTGCTTCAAAGTTCAGACCGACGGCGGCCGGGTCGACGACCGCGCGGTAGCCGCGGATCGCGCCCTCGCGTTCGAGGTCGCGCAGCCGGCGGTGGCAGGGCGAGACGCTCAGCTGCACGCGGGCGGCCAGCTCGGTAATGGTCAGGCGGCCGTCGAGCTGCAGCTCGGTAAGAATCTTCCGGTCCAGGGCATCCATGGAGAAGATTCTCCCTCACTTAACGCGATCATGGGGTAAAGACGCAAACACCTTCGGGCCTATCCGGCCTAACCTTCCCTCTCAGAGCAAGAAACGCGAGAGGGAATGAGCGATGGATACGACGACACTGGTGGCCTTCCTGGCCGTGGATCTGCTGCTGGTGTTCACCCCCGGCGCGGACTGGGCTTACGCGATCTCGGCGGGGATGCGGGAACGCTCGGTCACACCCGCCGTCATAGGGCTGGTCGCCGGACACGCGGCCTACGCGCTGGTTGCCGTCGCGGGCCTGGCGGTGATCGTGGCGAGCTCCCCGGCCGCGCTCACCGCACTGACTGTGGCAGGCGCCGGCTACCTGCTGTGGCTGGGCTGGGGTGTGCTGAGGCAGCCGGCCGTACCGGCGGCCGCTGGAGAGAGCGCGGACGCCTCCCGCGTGCAGGTCATGTTCAAGGGGTTCGGGATCAGCGGCCTGAACCCGAAGGCGCTGCTGCTGTACTTCTCGCTGTTTCCGCAGTTCATCGACACCGGCGACGGTTGGCCGATCGCCGCGCAAACGGGGCTGCTCAGCATGGTGCACCTGACCGCGTGCGCCGTCGTCTACCTCGCCGTCGGCGTCCTGGCCCGTACGGTCCTGAAGACCCGGCCGTCGGCCGCCCGGGCCGTCACCCGGATCAGCGGTGCCATGATGATCGCCATCGGCGCCTTCTTGCTGGTGGAACGCCTGGCCGGCTGAGGAGCCCGTCCCACTCCACCCTGCACGGACCCGAAGGAGAGCACGTACGTGGAAGAGCAGAGGCAGCAGGAACAGGCGAGCCCCGCGGTCCAGCAGCGCATCCAGGACAGCTTCGAGCGCCAGGGCCTGATGGCCCACCTCGGCGCGCGCCTCAGCCACACGTCCACGCCGGAGCCACCAGCGCCATCGCGGACAGCGCCGGCGGCTATGCCGCGCCCACCCTGTTCGACGAGGACTCCGAAGTCCTCACCGTCGAATACAAGATCAACCTTCTCGCGCCCGCCTCCGGTGACCACCTCGAAGCGATCGGCACCGTCCTGAAGCCCGGACGCACCCTGACCGTCTGCCAACTGGAGGTGTACGGTGTCCAGTCCGGCGGCAAGCGGAAGCTCGTCGCCAACGGCCAGCAGACGCTGATCCGCGTGAACAGGCCCGCCGAGTGAGCCCCCAGCCGTCTCTGCCGTCCTGGCTGAGGTGGTGGCAGCGCCCCTTCCCCGACGCCAACACACTCTTCGCTGGCCGGACGGCAACCAGCCCTGATCGACACCGGCTTCGTCGGCCACGCCGAGGAGACCGTCACCTGGGCCCGCGCGCAGGCCGGCGACGTCTCCCTCGTCGTGAACACCCACTGGCACTCCGACGACGTCGGCGGCAACGCCCTTCTCCAGGCCCAGGGCGCCGCGATCGCGGCCGGGGCACCGGAGGCGGCGGCGATCTCCCGACGGGTCCCCGGCTGTTGCGCGGCCGAGTACCTCGACCAGCCCGTTGCCCCGTACACCGTCGACCTCGCGCTCGATGACGGACAGCTTCTCCGCCTTGGGGACACCGAGTGGGAAGTCGTACGGACCCCCGGGCACACCCCGGGCCATCTGGCCCTGTGGCAGCCGGAGGAGCGGCTCCTCGTGGTCGGGGACGCGCTGTCGGACTACGACGCCGGCGTACTGCTTCACGAACCGCGGCAGCCGCCCCGTACGCAGGCCCGCAATGTCCTGCCAGACCAGCACCTGCGCGTCACACCCGCTCTCGGCACCGATACCGACGGTCGGCAGCGCCACACTCCGCGTGATCTCCGCGCCGACCTCCCTGGGCACCATCTCGATCAGCACGGCGAACGCGCCCGCAGCCTCCAGTGCCTTCGCGGCGGACACCAGCCGCTGCGCGTCATAGCCCCACCCCTGCACCCGGTAGCCGCCGAGGCTGTGTTCGGACTGCGGGGTGAACCCGATGTGCGCCATCACCGGGATCCCGGTCCGGGTCAGCAGCTCCACCTGCCCCACCATCTCCTCGCCGCCCTCCAGCTTCACCGCGTGCGCGCCCGCCTCCTTCATGAACCGCACCGCCGTGTGGAAGCACTGCTCCGCGGACGCCTCGTACGAGCCGAACGGCAGATCCGCGACCACCAGCGCCCGCCGGGCAGCCCCGGACACCGCACGCACGAGCGGGAGCAGCTCGTCCACCGTCACCGGCAACGACGTCGCGTTGCCGAAGACATTGTTCGACGCCGAATCGCCGATGAGCAGCACCGGAATGCCCGCCTCGTCGTCTGGCGGGCGACGACGAGGTCGATGCCGTCGATGGGCAAGCCCGGCGGGGGGCCGGTTTCGACGTCGTGCCGCAGATACGTGAGCCCCTGCGCTTCTCCGCGGTCCCGCGCGAGATCCAGGTTGGCGGGCACTAGGTCCAGACGGGTCACGTGGTAGCCGTGTTCGTGGTGGAGCCGGTGGGCGAAGCGGCCGGTGCCGCATCCGGCCTCGACCGCTGTGCGTCCGGCTGTGCGGATCACGACGTTGTCCTTGACGAACTGCTGCTCTGCGGGCGTGATTGGTCCGTGCCGGGCGATGCAGCCCTCATCCCAGCCGTCGGCACGCGCGGGTGCCCAGGGGATGGTCAGTCCCAGGCTGCAGAGCAGCGCGCTGAGGTCGGTCGTAGGCATGACTCTCCGTAGGGTCGCCGGCGGGGGGAGACACGGGGTGTCAGGGGGAGGGGGCAGGAACGGGGCCGAGGAGGTCGAGCAGTTCAAGGCCGGCCAGCGCCATGTGGCGCAGGTGTACCCGGATGCATCCGGAGGCGGGGTCTCGAGAGCGCTGGTGTGGGTGAGGATGTTCGGCCCGCTGTGTTGCTGTCCCGGCCGGCCACCGTGTCGCCGCGGCGACCGGCCGGGGGTGTTGCGTGGGGGCAGAGGTTATGCGCCGCCGGCGACCCTGCCGAGGCCGTTCCAGCCGTTGCCGCCGTCGCCGCCGTTCCAGGAGTAGACGGTGGCGCCGCCGTTGGCGTCGCCGAGGATGTAGTCGGCGTGGGTGTCGGCGTCGAAGTCGACGAACTGGACCTTGGGGTGGTCGTTGGTCAGTCCGGCCGCGATCTGGCCCATCGGCTTCCAGCCGCCGCCGACGTCGCCGCCGCGGTTGATGAAGAGGTCGATGCCTCCGCTGGGCTTGACGATGTAGTAGTCGGCCTTGCCGTCGCCGTCGTTGTCGGCGAACCGGATCCGGGTGCGGTCGGTGGTGGCGCCGGTGGTGACGGTGCCGGTGGCCTGCCAGCCGCCGCCGGTGTCGCCGCCGCGGTTGAGGTAGACGCCGACGGCGCCGCTGTCGTTGAAGGTGATGTAGTCGGTCTTGCCGTCGCCGTCCCAGTCCGCGAAGCGGACCTTGCTGGCGTCGTTGGTGATGCCGCCGGCGACCTTGCCGATGCCCTGCCAGCCGCCGCCGACGTCGCCGCCGCGGTTGAGCCAGACGTTCACCGCGCCGCTCGGGTCGATGACGATGTAGTCGAACTTGCCGTCGCCGTCGAAGTCCGCCAGGCGCACGCGGCTGCGGTCGTTGGTGATGCCGCCGGCTATCTGGCCGACGGGCTGCCAGCCGTTCGCGCCGGCCGGGTCCCCGCCGTGGTTGAGCCACACGTTGATCGCACCGCTGTCGGCGACGGTGATGTAGTCGGGGCGCTTGTCCCCGTCGTAGTCGCCCCAGCGCACGCGCTCGCTGCCACCGGCCTCGTTGGACGCCGCGGACACGACGCCGACCGGCGGCTGCGGCGGTGCGACAAGGGCCGCGACCTTGGTGCGCAGCGCGTCCATCTTGGAGTACATGTTGGCGCCCGGGCACAGGGTCTGGTTGACGTCCCTGTGCCCGATGATGGTCTTGACGGTCAGGATCGAGCCGGGCGGGTTGGGGTTTCCGGTGCCGCCCCCTGAGGTGAGCTGGGTCTGGCCCAGCGGATCGCGGCCGTATTGGCGCAACTTCCAGGCCAGCGTCGCCGCCAGACCGTCCATCATCTCGTCGGTGGGCTGGGGATTCGCCCCGGATCCGGAGACGTTGGGTTCGAAGTTGCCCAGGGTGGCGACACCCAAGGTGTCGGTGTTGAAGCCAGCCGCATGGCCGCCGAGGATGGCCTTGGGCTCATCGCCCTGGGCCTCAGGGCTGGCGGCGATGCTGCCGCGGCGCCCCTCCCATGTGTTCCCGAACTTGTCGACGACGAAGTTGTACGGGAAGTCTCCGTAGCCCTGTTGCGAGATCATGTAGGTGTAGATCATCCGCATCATGCCCGGAACGTCGTCGGCCGTGTACGTGTTGTTGTCGACTGTGTGGTGGACTATTGCAGCCTTCACCGTGCCGGTCTTCTTGTAGCCGGGATCCGCCAGGCTCTCGTCCGCGTTCCAGTCGGACCGCGCCTTGAGCTTCACACCGGTCTCGGCCGGCGACAGGCGGACGCCGCTCGTCCCCTGCTTTGACATGGACGCCTGCCCACGGCTCGACACGGCCTGTCGGTCGGCCGACGTGACATTGGCTGCGAGCAGGGCGAGGCTGAGGTCGGCGGGCAGAGCCTTGCCCTTGCCGCTGATGCGCAGCTGTATGCCGTCCGACGCGCTCGTGAAGTAGGGGTCGGTGCCGTCCTTCTTGGCACCGGAACCGTCGGGGTCGACCTCCGCGGACGGTACGGAGACCCAGTCCTGCCACTTGCCGTTCTGACGGAACCGGGCCTCGATCTTCATGTCGGCGGCGCTGTTGTCGGACTGCTTCCACGTGAGGCCCATGAGCCGGAAGGCCCGCACGTTCATTTCTGCAGTGATGAGCGCCTCGGGGGTCCTGGTCGCACGCCGAAGCTCGGCCGATTCAGTGCCGTTCTTGTCAGTGAGTTCAACTCGCTGAACGGAAACATCCGAGCCGCCCACCGACGGACCGGCCCAGGCCGCGGGCAAGGACCCTGCGGTCACTGCCAGACACGTCAGTGAGACGCCGACCGTCGACCTAACAATTTTGCTCACGCATACTCCATTTCGAACGGCTCTGCCCTGCGCCGGGCGTTGTAAAGGCGAGCTTCAGAGGGGGCGCGCCGACAATCGTATTGGATTAGATCAACTAGACAGTCCGCAATTGGATGGCCGTGTGTTGTCACGGGACTGCACTTCGTTCGGTCGGGTGGCCCCGGCGGGAGTGTCAGTTTCTTGGCTCTGGCCCGTAGTCGGTGGTGACGCCGAGTAGCCATCCGCGATCATGATCTTGTGATGGATGTCAACTCCCTTATGGGGACGGTGTTTTCCGGGCTGTCGGTGCTCGTCGTCGAGGACGTGGTGGACGGTGGTGACGCGGTGGTGGTCACGGGCCGCACGCGGGATGTGGCGGTGCCGTGTCCGGCGTGCCGGATGCCGACGGCGGAGGTGCACGGGTATCACCGCCGAACGGTGAAGGATGTGCCGGTCGACGGCCGTCAGGTGGTTCTCCACCTGCGTGTACGGAGGCTGGTTTGCCCGGTCCTGGGCTGTCGGCGGCAGACCTTCCGCGAGCAGATTCCCGGACTGCTGCAGCGCCATCAGCGCCGCACGGTGCGGCTTGCTTGGCAGATGTCCCAGGTGGCACGGGAGTTATGCGGCCGGGCGGCCGCACGCCTCGCCGGCCTGCTGGCCGTGCCCGTCTCCCGCAGCACCGCGCTGCGTCATCTGCGACGCCTGCCGCAGCCGCAGCAGGCGATCCCGCGGGTCATCGGCGTGGACGATTTCGCCCTGCGCCGCCGCCACCGCTACGCCACGATCATCACGGATGTCGAAACCAGCAGACGCGTCGCGGTCCTACCCGACCGCGAGAGGGCCACCCTGGAGTCCTGGCTGCGAGAACATCCCGGGGTCGAGGTCGTGTGCCGGGACGGCTCGGCCACCTACGCCGAGGTCATCCGCCGCGCCCTGCCCGACGCGGTGCAGGTTAGCGACCGCTGGCACCTCTGGCGCAATCTATGCGACAAAGCCCAGCTCGAGGTCCGCGCGCACGCCGGCTGCTGGGCCACCATCAACCCATCCCGCCCCGGCGGAGTACGCGAGCAGACTACCCGCGAACGCTGGAACAAGATCCACGAGCTCCTCGGTCAAGGCGTCGGCCTGCTCGACTGCTCCCGCCGCCTGAACCTGGCCCTGAGCACCATCAAAGGCTACGCCCGCATGCCCGAACCCCAGGCCCTGCGCATCGCCCCGCCTACCGGCCCACCCTCGTCGACCCCTACCGCGACCACCTGCGCCAGCGCCGTGCCGAGGAACCGGCCGTCCCGGTCACCCACCTCCTCGAAGAGATCCGAGAGTTGGGCTACACCGGCAGCGCGAACCTCCTGGTCCGCTACCTCAACCAGGGCCGCGCGAAGGCTACCGCCCCGCCACAACCCCACGTCACGCCGGCCGCCTCCTGCTCACCGACCCCGAAAACCTGCGCCCGAAGGAAACGGCCCTGCTGGAGAAGATCATGGCGGCCTGCCCGGAGATGTCCGCACTCGCCGATCTCGTACGCGGCTTCGCCGCCCTGCTGAAACCGGCCGAGGGCAACGACGTGAAACTCGCCGAGTGGATCACGGCCGCCCGCGCCGTCGACCTGCCCCACCTGTGCAGCCTCACCAACGGCCTCGAAATCGACCGGGCCGCCGTGGACTCCGTCCTCACCTTGCCCTACCACAACGGCCGCACCGAAGGCGTCAACACCCGCACCAAGAGGATCATGCGGCAGATGCACGGAGGTGCCGGATTCGGTTCCTTTTACAGGCCGCTGCCGTCCGCGCGGCATCGCATGAGGGGAGTCCGGAACGCTGGTGCCGGGCAGCGCGGTTGGTTGTGTTCAGGGCGGTTTCAGGCAGGTAGCGGCGGTACTCACCAGCCAACTCGCACGCCTCTGACCTGCGATGGGGAGGTTTGGGTTCTTTCTGTAGTTGCCGTTACGGAAATTCGGTGGTGAGTTTTCGGCTGATGAGGGTGATCATCGAGCGTGGATCACCCTCAAGCTCGCGGCTGGAGTGGCGACATCGCCTGAGGGCCGGCGGCGCGGTCGCGCTGCAGCCCCGCACTCGCCACCCTTGCCGCGCGGTACCGCCATCTCGACCAGTGCCTGGGCGGGGCAATGTTCCAGCCTCGGGGAGGCGCCGCTTGCCTGTGGCGGTGTGTCCGGACCGGCGCTGTGCACTCCTGCAGGGTGTCAGTGTTTGGTGTCGGTGGGGGAGCGTGGGGTGGCCCAGGAGGCGGGGATGGGTTGCTGGGGGAAGACGAGTGAGTCGGGTAGGGGGCGCAGCCGGGGTTGGATTAGGGGGCGTCGCCGGTGAGTGGGTGGATGGTGAAGCCGGTGGTGCGGGTGTGGTTGCCGGGTGTGATGGTGATCAGGGTTCCCACGGGCTGGGTGGCGGCTCGATGACGCGGAGTAGTTGGTCGGCCCAGTGGGAGTTGCCGCTGTCGGGGCTGGTGTCGTCTTCGGGGGTGGGGAGGGGCAGGGCGAGGCCGTCTGGGATGCCGGTGACCTGGAGGGGGAGCTGTCCTTGTGCGGGGGTGACGGTGGTGGTCCGGTCGTTTCGGATCCGGGTCTCTTCGACGCGTGGCCAGAGCCGGGGACGCCCGGCGCTCACCATGCCCAGGCCGGGTTCAGCAGAGGTCTTCGGCAACATGTGGGGAAGCATGGGGGGTGTCGGGGGAGGGGTAGGTGGGGGGAACTCAAGGAGGGGAGTCATGGGGGGAAGCGGTCATCGTGCTCGGGTGACGTTCGTGCTGGCCACCGGCCGGTTTCAGGCCGGTGAGTGCCCAGACTTTCTTCTGTGTGGGGTGGGGTGGTCTGGGTTTTGCCGGTCGCGGCTCGCGGCTCGCGGGCCTGGGCGGGGCTGGCGCTGAGCGTAGCGGCGGGGTCGGTCAGGTTTGGGTGTCGAGCTGGGCTTGAAGGGCGCGGGTGAGGGCGTGGGCCTGGCTGGTCATGGTGTCGGTGTCGGCGGCGGCCAGTTCGTGGGCCGGGGTGCGGGCGAGGACTTCGCTGGGGCCCGGCCCGGGCTCCGATGCGGTCTGCTGGCGCAGCCACCGGGTGTGGAGGGCGTCGGCCTGACGGGTCTGCTCCGCGTACGCCTCCAGTGCGTGGGCACGCCGTTCGATGGCGAGCAGCGCTTCGTCGTGCCCGCCGCCACCGCCTTCTGTGCGTTCTCATGCATGTTGCGGTACGGCCGTCTCTTGCCATCTCTCTGACCTGTGATGCTGCAACCGATCACGGAATGTGCGGTTCGACTCGACCAGGCTTCCCACACGGATGATCTTCCCGTTGTACGCGCATGAAGGCAGGCCCTCTCGGTAGCTCGGGGTTGCGAATCTGACCGAGCAGTGCCGGGAGGCCCCGGTGTCGTTGTTCTACGCGTCCGAACCCGTTCAGTTCAACTCGGCTACACGATCGTGTGATTGCCTCGCGCACATGTACGGGAACGCGGCCGATCATCCCGATCGGGTGCGGCGGTATCCGTCGGACATGACGGACGCGGAGTGGGCGGCTGTGCGGTCGGCAGTCCGAAGATCGGGGTGGTGCCGGCCACGGCCGCGGTGGCCAGGAACACCCGGCAGTTGCTGTTCCGGTTGCCGATGATGTTCGTCAGCTGAGGGACCGAGACAGGGTAGCTCCGGCAGTTATACCGGCGCGCGATGGTGGGCAGCATGCACTGGCCGGTTCAGTGCCAGCTGGTGACCCTGTCTCGCCGAACACCCGGACCTTGGAGGGGAATCCGTGCTCGTAGCTCTGGACGCGACCGGTGGCCGTGTCGAAGCCGACCCTCGTTTCGCCCCAGACCCCGGCGGGTACCGCTGCCCGTACTGCCATCACTCCGTCGTCCTGAAGCGTGGCCGAGTCAAGATCGCACACTTCGCCCACGCCCCCGGTGCGGCCTGCCCCGCGGCCACCGAGCCCGAATCCCCCGAGCACCTGGCAGCTAAGGTCCTGCTCGCCCGGGAGTTCCGTGCCCTCGGCTACACAGTCACAGTCGAACGCGCCCATCCGGAGCACCGGCGCCGGGTCGACGTCGCGGTCAGTGTCCCCGGCAGGGCCGGACTCGTGGACATCGCCATTGAAGTGCAGGCATCCGCGATCAGCACCGCAGAGATCATCCGACGGGAACGAGCCGACCGCGCCGCCGGATACCTTTCCACGCTGTGGGTGTTCACTGGCTCTCGTGTGCCCGGCTTGCTGACCATGGACGACGACGAGGAATGTCGCGTCCCCGAAGAGGTCCGCTTCCTCCATCGCAGCGTGGACACTGACATCGCCATCATCGACGTCCCGGCCGAACGGTTGTGGCTGGCTGACCTTGTGACGTTTCGGCGCCGCGAGGACAGCTGGTTCGACGCCTTCGGCAACGAGCAGTCCAGCCGGGCCTACACCCCGCGCACCCTCCGCGGGGTGGCGCGCACCCCGGCGACATTCGCTTTGCGGCCGCTGTGGATCACCCCGCCCAAGCAACGTCCGCGCTGGCATGCGACCTTCACGCCCGCATGAGCGGTTCGCCCCCTGATCCGATGACCCGGCCGCCAGGGCTTGTCAGTGCACCCACCCGGACTGCCGCGCCCGGCGTGAGCCTGGTGCACGGGTCGGTAGGCGTGTCGGGCGGGCGAAGGTCGTGGGTTCCCTGCGAGGTTCGGCGCAGGGGCGTGTGGGCCCGTAGCTCGATGGGTGTGGCCGCGCGGGACCGTGTGGTGCCATCGAGGGAGGGGAAGTGCCGTACGTGCAGATCTACCTGTGCGTGTGGGGTGGGGGGACCAGTCCGCGGTAGGCCGTGACCGCGGTAGGCCGTGCATCTCGACTCAGCCTGTTACGCCCAGTCCACGCCCAGCTTCGCGAGGGCGGCGAGCTGGTCGGCGGTGAGCTTGTCGCGCCTGCTTTCGGTGTTTGAGATCCGCATGCCCAGTTTCACCACGAGCGGCCGTGCTTTGCCCTCGACCGCGATCTCCTCGCGGTGGGCCCTCATGAGCTGGGCGTAGTGGGCGCTGCCAGTTGTGGATCCACCCGAAAGGGTCCCGGAGCCGGGTGCCGCGCAGGAGGATGGCCAGGGGTGGCCGGGGAACCGCGGTGTGGCAGGGGGATCAACATGGACAGCGGGGTGATCGCGCTGGGGGCGGCCGTGGTCGGTGTGGCGGGGACGCTTCTGGCGACGGTGGTGTCGCAGCGGATGCTGGCGCGGGTGCAGGCGGCACAGTTCGATCGGGAGCAGCGTGACGCCCACACACGATGGCTGAGGGAGCAGGAGCTGACGGACCTCTCCCGCCGCCGCGACTGCTATACGGCGGCCAACGCTGCGTACCGCCGCTACCGGATCGCCCTCATGAACTTCCTGTGGGCGGTCTACCGGGGGCAGGTTACCGCGGCGGACCGGGCGGCGGTCGAGGAGGCGAGGAGCGGTCACCACACCGCTTTCGCGGAGGCGCAGATGATCGCCTCCGATGGCGTGCTCGCGGAACTGGACCTGATGACGAAGGTCATCGCGGGCGCGCATGCCCGCACGATGCGGCTGGCGGATGGAATTCCGGAGCCGGACGGCTCGTTCGAGGAGATCCATGCCGAGCTCCTCTTGATCACGCAGCGCTGGGTGGGCATGCGCAGTGCGATGCGGTCCGACCTGGGCCTGGCCCCTGCCCTGGACGGCACGGACCCGGCTCCAGCCGACTGCCTGCCCCCGGCGTCGGGGTCCGTGTCAGGACCCGCCTTGGGAGGGCCGACGGGCCTGGACCCGGAGGCTTAAGGGGCCGGTTGCCAGGCGGATCTACTACGGGCGCGACCACGACCAGGCGGCCGAGGGCCGGGCGGACCAACCAGGCGGTCTAACCCACACCTGGCCTCGCCTCGCGACGGTGCTAGGGGGCGTGTCAGGCCCAGTCCACACCGAGCTTCGTGAGGGCGGCGTGCTGGTCGGCGGTGAGTTTGTTGCGTCGGGTCTTGGTGTTGGAGACCCGTACGCCGAGCTTGATGATCACCGGCTCGGCCTCGCCCTCGACCGCGATCTGTTCGCCGTGGCTGCGTGGTACCGGCCGGTGGGCGCCTTCCCGCTCTACCCACTGCGCGAGGGCTGTCAGGCCGCGTTGGAAGGCTTGCTGTGCCTTGCTGGGCTCCTTCGCCGTGCGTGCGGTGGTGGGGGCGGGAGGCGGGGTCTGGGTGGGTTGTACGCCGATCGCGGTGAGCCGTTCCTGTTGCTCGGGGCAGGAGCCTTGCCCAGTTGGCCGGCTGGGTCTGCTGCATCAGCCACCAGCCGAGGTCGTCGCCGCCGAGGAGGACGCCGGGGGCGATGTCGGGCAGGTGCCCGTCGGCCTCGGCCAGGTCGGCGAGGACGCGGTACTGTCGCTGCCAGTCGAGTGGCCAGGGGCAGTTCCAGTCCTTGTCGATCGCGGCGAGCTGCGCGGCCCGGATGGTGGCGGTGTCCTCGTCCTTCCCGAGTCCGTTCTTGGCGCCGGTGCGCCGTAGGTTGGCCATGTATTGCCCGATGGGCACCATGGTGTCGTCCTCGCCCCATTGGGCGTCCTGGCGCGGGGCGAGGTGGCCGGTGGCCTTCCGGTAGGCGCGCAGCGCGGCCAGCTTGGCTTCCCAGGCTTCCTCGCCTGGTTCCCACACCATCCCGGCGTCCGGAGCGTCCAGCAGGATCCGGCGCCGCTCCTCCAGCTCCCCGGTGCGCAGGGCTTTGCGCTGCTGGTGGACCCATCGGCCAAGGGGGAGGTTCGGGGTGATGCCGACCCCGGTCTCGGTGTCGTAGGGGACGGCGTACGGGCCGGTGATCTCGTTCTCGGTCCGCCACCTGAGTAGGGCCTGGTAGCCCTCCAGCCACACGAGCGATTCGGGCCGGTAGACGCGGGTGCGCAGGAACGCGGCGATCGTTGCGGCATCGCGGGGGCTGGAGAAGTGGAGCAGCGCCGATTCAGCGGCGGCGTCAGCGCCGTCCCCCTGGTCCTCGTTCTCCCCCTCGCCACCGGCCCCGACGATCCGGCCGTTCTGGTCGCGCTGGAGGTGAACCTGGCGCTTCCCGCTCGTGAGGGCGCGGGAAGCGAGCTGCTCGACCAGGCGCTCATCATGCGAGCGGAGGCCTTGGAGAATGGCGACGAGTCCGGCGTAGCTGGAGGAGGCGACCATGTCCTTCGGGTCCTCACGAGGGTGGAGGAAGACGGGCACGATGATGCGGGCGACCTTGGTGGTCCCGTCGCGGTTGAGGCGGAGCGCGCGGCCGATGTTCTGGACGATTTCGACCTAGGAGCCGCGGGTGACCGCGAAGCACACGGCCTCCACCCCGCGTTCCCCGGTGATGTCGACGCCTTCCCCGAGCACGCGCACGGACGCGAGGAACGCCCGGTGTACGCGGTGTCCAGCGGCGTCGATGCCGTTGGCGAAGTACCGGCGGTAGAAGCTGTGGACGCCGCGGAGAAAGCGGTTCGGGTCGCGTCGATGTCGTCGAGAAGGCCTCGCCGACCGGAGGAGGCCGCCGCTGGGCAGCGGGAGCGCTTGCGATGGGCAGTTCGCGCGTTGGCCCTACCCGGCAAGGTGGTTCCTGGCAACATCAATGGGATTCGAACATAGGGGGTTCCATGCGTTTCGGCGTCCGCTTGCTCACTGTCGCCACTGCTACCGTCGCCACCGGAGTGCTGCTCGTCGGCTGCTCCTCGACCCCGGCCGAGGAGTTGGAGGACTGGTGGTCTTCGGGGGGTGACGACAGGGTCAAGGCGCTGTCCGACAGCTCGAGCCAGGTCAACACAGCGAGCATGCAAGTGATGGACGACAAGCGCACCGCTTGTCAGGAGCTGCTGGCAGCGGTGGCCAAGGCGAAGAAGTACGGCACCCCTCCGAGCGAGAAGGCCAAGGGTTTCTGGGCGGAAGCCCTTACTGACTTCGAGCACGGAAGCAATGCGTGTGTCGCCGGGGTCGACCAGAAGGACGAGCCCCAGACCAACGAGGGCATCCGCGAGGTACAGAGGGCCATCGGCATCCTGGCTTCCGCGGTGTCCATGATCAGGAGCGACTTGGAGGCCAAGTGATCCGGTGATCCGCCGGGATCGCCCGAACCGCTGATCGCCAAAACCCCGGTGGCGCCCGGCCGGGCGCCACCGGGTGACGTGTCGCCGGCTCCGCTGTCCCCATCGGACCTCCACCCGCGTTGTGCCAGGCGGTCCGGTCGACCGTCGGCCGCTGGGTCCTGCCGCGGTCTGTACGCACAGATGGCAGCCAGCAGAGTCCCGTACACGAAGAGGCGAAGTCCCAGCGCGGAAGGCATGGATATCACAACCGTGTCGAAACGGACATCGAGATGACATCGCCACGCGGAAGATGACACGCGGTTCGGGACCCTACACGCGCCACCGTCACCCGGCCCGCGCCGAAATCCGCAAAAGCACAGATGAAATTCCTCCTCACGCGGGCGAAGGGCTCGACCAAGGCGCTGGCCGAGCGCTTGGGCGTCTCCCGGCGCACCGTGGAACGCTACCGCTCAGGGCCCATCACCACCCCGCAGAAGCGGCTCCAGGCCGTCCTGACGGAGGAGACCGCGTCGGAGGGGCAGTCGCAGGTCAGAGCACAAGGACGGGAGCGTGCAGCCACCTCTGGGGGCATGTGGGTCGAGTGCACCGCCTACTTCGGGTTCGCCGCGCGCGGCAGCTCGGATGACGGCCGTCAGCGGTTCGTGAGCACGGCGATCTCACCCAGACGCTGCCCAGATCCTCCAGCTCCAGGAGGAGGGTGCGACGGAGGAAGAGCTGCATCCGATCGTCGCGGCCATAACCGAGTCCTATTTCACGGACTGGGGCACTCGACGTGCGGGCCTGGAGGCAAATTTCACGGACGTCCTGACCCTGGATATCCAGTTTGAGAACCACGGAATTTCAGGTCTGCCATAAACCGTGTGACGGTCCGTCGGAGAAGCGCTCTGGACGGCGGGCCATCATCAATCCCGACATTGAATGCGAGGCCCTGATGAGCACTCCCGCGCCCCGGCGGCCACACCATCCCCGCACCGGATCTGCCTCGCCAGCGCCGGTCGACTTCGCGAAGGTGGGCCGGAGCTCGGTGCGGCGCCGGGCCCGGGGCATGACGCACGCTGAGGCCGCGGCCGCGCTCGCGGCCACCCGCTGACGTGTGCCGAAGCACGCTACTTGTCACCGCCAAGGGTGAATGAACTGTGCTTCTGAGGCGGCAAAGCACCGTAGTTGTCACCGAATCGGCAGGCTATTTGGCACCGGCGGCCCGGACAGCAGGGTGATCGGCTGCTATGGGGAGGTGAGGGGGACGGTGATTGCGAGGTGCCCGGCATGCTCCGGTTGAGGGGTATCGAGAGCGTTCATACGGGTGGCCAGGTGGCCGATCACGCGGCTGGTGAGTGACCCGTCCGGCGTGGCTGTGCCCTCTGGGGGCAGACGGGTTTCGTCCTCACTCGGTGGGTTGCTGCCGAAGTAGCGGGCTGTGTCCATGTTGACGACCCAACAGGCCAGCGAGACCTTGACCTGTCCGGGCACCGTCAGACATACCCGAACGTGGGCACACATGTTGAAGCCGTCTCCGCGGAAGGTAACCGTTGTGGAGGGCTCCTGGCCGTTAGCGCACTGGTGCATCAGCTCGCGTACGGCCGGTTCCACGACGGCTCGCGCCATGGGTTCTGTGTAGACCATCTGATCTCCTCGTCAAGCACTGAAGTGTCCCAGGTGAGGCCCTCTACGGCTATAGCGACCGCGAACGACGAGTGTGCGTTCTCATGCATGTTGCGGTACGGCCGTCTCTTGCCATCTCTCTGACCTGTGATGCTGCAGGTCGATGAGACGCCCCCTGATGGGTTGATTCGGGTGCTGGAGGAGGTTCGACCTGTGGTGCCGCAAGTTGGATGAGAGCCCCGCAGATGTATTGAGAATTTTGGCAGTTGCCTTCTGCGGGCAAGCGGACAGCGGTGTGACTGGCGGTTCGTGTTCACCGAGGTCGGCATCCTGTTGGGGGCGTATCTGGGCATCCGAACATCCCTCTCCGGAAACGTTCGCAACCACCGATAGAACTCAAGCGCGGTCGAGCGGGCGGGCCTGTCACTCGGCCATGCCCTCCATCACCGAATCGGTGATCGTCGAGATGGTCTGCTTGGAGACCTCAGCTCCGTAGACCTCGGCCAGATGCGCGGAGATCTCACCGTGGGTCAGGCCCTTCGCCGACAGCGACAGGACCATCTCGTCGACGCCGGTCAGTCGGCGCTGACGCTTCTTCACGATCTGCGGCTCGAACGCTCCCTCGCGGTCCCGCGGCACGTCGATCTCGACCGGGCCGACGTCGGCCACCACGGTCTTGGAGCGTTTGCCGTTCCTCGAGTTGCCGCCGTTCTTGCCCGCGGGATCGTGCCGGTCGTAGCCGAGATGGTCCGTCATCTCGCCTTCGAGAGGGGACTCCAGCAGCCGCTTCGTCAGCTGCTGCAGCAGACCGCCCTCACCCGTCAGCTGCAGCCCCTCGGCCTGAGCCCGGGCCACGAGCTCGTTCAGGAACCGGTCATCGACAGCCGCCGACGAGGCCTTAGCCTCAGGCGCTATGGCTATGCTCTCGCTGGTCACAGGTGCAATCCTCCATGATCGGAGTTACACCGTTCCTTCCCTTTACAGGCCCTGGCCAAGGGTGCGCAGCCGGTCGCGGGTGGCTGCTGGCAGGTCTGCTACCACGCAGTCCCAGGCGTGGTGGAGCATGTCGGTGAGGTCTTCGTCGGGCATCGTGGCGTCGTCCAGGTGCACGGTGAGCCAGTGCCAGCGGCGCCCCTTGTACCACGGGCGTACGGCCGCGTGCTGCTCGCACAGGTGCAGGGCGAGTTGGGGTTCGCACTTGACGGTGAGCTGATCGGGGTGGGTCCTGGTGGCTGCGCCGAGCATGGCGAAGATGCTGCCGCCGACCTTGTAGACGGGCCTGTTGGGACCGTAGGGCTCCTCCTCCGTCACCTCCGGCAACGCAAGGGCGAGCTCTGCGATGTCCTCGGGAGTCATGGTGATGTCCTTCGTCCGGCCGGGTTCCCAGGCGTGTTCAGCGGTAGTCGTCGGGGTCGGGTGCCTGTCCGGTGCGCATGTAGTCCTGGAAGTAGCGGACGGAGTCGGGGGCCGTTCCGTCGGCGTCGGTGAAGCCGTACTGCCCGGCCAGGGTGCCGACGGACAGGGAGCTGCCGGTGAAGCGGGCCACGTCCGGGTCGGTGACGAGTGCGGTGACGGCCCGGGCGGTGAACAGCGGGGTCTCGGAGATGGCGAACGTGGGGTCCACTTTGCAGCCGTCGCGCCAGTTGTCCTCGGTGATGTGGAACGCGTCGAGCATCGCCTCGGTACGCATCCAGCCCGGGGCCAGGCCCAGTGCCGTGCAGTCGTACTCCTTCAGCTCCTGCGACAGCGCCCACGTCATCCGGAACGGCGCGAACTTCGCGAGGTCGAAGGCGAAGGGGGCACGGTAGTGGCCGCTGTTGAACTCCTCGGTGCCGTCGGTGAGCTCCACCACCAGGCCGCCGGGCCGGCGGATCATCAGCGGCAGGAGGTGGTGGCTGGTGACGTAGTAGGTCTCGATGCCGAGCCGCAGCATGCGCAGGCCGTTGTCGAGGTCGCAGTCCCACATCTTCTTGCCGCGCTCTACGAGGTGCTCCGCGCCCCAGATGGCGTTGACCAGGATGTCCAGCCGGCCCTGTTCGCGGTCGATGCGCTCGGCGAGCGCCCGCACCTGCTCCGCCTGGAGGTGGTCGACCACGGCGGGGATGCCCTGGCCGCCTGCGGCGGTGACGAGTTCGGCGGTGTCCTCGACGGTCTCGGCCGGGCGGGCCGACTCGCCCGCTGTGCCGCGGGTGGTGCGGCCGGTCACGTAGACGGTGGCCCCGGCCCGGCCGAGCTCGACGGCGATGGCCCGGGCCCCGCCGCGGCTGGCCCCGGTGACCAGGGCCACCTTCCCCGCCAGAGCCTTGCCTTCGTCGTGGTTCATGTGGGTCTTTCCTTGTTCGCTCAAAGATGGTGATCGGAGCACGGTCCGTACCCTGATGTTTCGATCCCCGTCTGTCCGCTGCACTGCGCGGACCAGGGGGTGCCTCACCCGTTCTTGCCGGAGGCACTGATGCAGAAGGGCCAGCCCGAAGGGTCGAGCAGCACCGTCCGGTGCCTACCGCCGAGCGGCGTCTGGTGGGCCGGCTTGGTGGCACCGGGCCGACCAGACGCCGCCCGACGGCCTCCACGTCAGCGAAGGTCAGGTCGAGGTGGACGACGAGCTCGTCCGCGTTCAGGGCTCGGGCCCTTCTGATGTCCGGAGCCCGGGTCAGGCGTATTTGCCGAGTTCGCTGGCCTGGAGGGCGGCTTGGTCGTTGATGCCGATGACGTAGCCGTCGGGGTCGCGGAAGTAGAACATGCGCTGGCCGGTGTGGTCGGTGCCGGTGTCCTTGATGATCTCGGCATGCTGGGCGACGTGGTCGTGCACACCGTCGAAGTCGTCCACGCCGAGGTAGAACATGCCGGCGAAGCCGATGGGGGTGTCGGCCAGGCTGGGCAGCCAGTTCTTCAGGTCGGCGTTGCTGTAGAGCATGGCGCAGAATCCGCCCTGGTAGAGCAGCATGTGGATGTCGTCGCCGGGCTTGGCGGTGCTGGAATCGACGTCGAAGCCGAGCTGCTTGTAGAACGCGACGCTGGCCGCGGTGTCCTTGACACTCAGGCAGGGGGCGAATGGCATGAATCCTCCATGGTCGGGTGGGGGCGGTCTTCACCAGGGTGCGAGCGCAGGGGCCGGCATACGCCGGGTGCCCCGCGGCTTCTTTCTCCGCCGGTTGGGGCGGGCGTGCACTCCGGGGGCCGCCGTTGTGGTGAGAGCAGCCGCTCTGAACGGCTGACGGCTGTGTCAGCGGGTGCTGCTGATGCAGAAGGGCTGGCCGGAGGGGTCGAGCAGGACGGTCCAGTGGTCCCCGCCCGGCTGGTGGGCGGGCTTGGTGGCGCCCAGCCCGAGGAGCCGCTCCTCCGCCGCCTCGACGTCGTCGAACCTGATGTCCATGTGGAAGGCGAGCTCGTCCCTCGGCCAGGCCGGGGCCTTGAACGTCGTGGCGGACCAGAAGACGTACATCATGTCGCCGACCCACACGGGGAACGCCGCGGGATTGCCGTCCTCGTCCCGGTACGGCTCGGAGACCTGCGTGCCCAGGGCGGCGGCGTAGAACTTGGCGAGCGCGCCTCCGTCCTCGGCCCAGATCGCGTGCGACAGGACCTTGCCGCCCACGGCGTCGTCGGCATGTGCGTCGACCATGGTCTTCTCCTCTGATGGGGGTCGGATGTGGCGGTTTCGCCCTCTGCAATCGACCGTAATAGCCATATAGGACAAGTGGTGTCCTATATGGCTTGTGGCGGGGTTGCGCGGGCGGGTGTCGTAGTGCGTGGGTAGCGTGATGGCCATGGCGTATGACGAGGTGCTGGCGGAGCGGGTCGGGGAGCTGCTGGAGGAGGGCGATGCGGTCGTCGCGAAGAAGATGTTCGGCGGACTCGTCTTCACGGTGAGGGGAAACACGGCGGTCGGCGTGGTCGGCGACGACCTGCTGGTACGAGTCGCCCCGGACGATGCCCCGCAGGCCCTCGCCCAGCCCGGCGCGCGGCCCTTCGAGGTCCGCGGCCGGATCTCGAAGGGCTGGGTCATCGTGGCAGGAGAAGTCCTCGACGACCACGTCCTGGACGACTGGCTGCAACGGGGGCAGAAAGCCGCTGCTGCACATCCGCCGAAGTAGCCACCTCCGCACCCGCCCGAGCCCTGGCCGTCGTTTGCCGACAGCAACCGAGTGGGGAACGAAGAGCAGTACGGGCCGATTTCACGACTGTGGCGGATATTTCGTGACGGTCGGTTCTAAACATCGGTCATGATCGGCAATGTCCGTTCATCAGCATGGTGTTCGTGGGGGACGAACAGTTCTGGGATCTGGTGTGGCCCGACGTTGAGGGGCTGAGCATCGACGCAGTGGGCGTCATTGTGGACGCGGTGTGGATTGATCTGCATGCCCGGCAGCAGACGGTGGCATGCCCCTCGTGCGGTGTGACCGCCTCACGCGTGCACAGCACGTACATACGGCGCCTGACCGACCGCCCGCTGGGCGGGCGGCGGGTGCTGCTGTGCCTGCGGATCCGCCGGTTCTTCTGCGACAACGACCTGTGCTCCCGCCGGACGACGGCGGAACAGCTACCGGGGCTGACCACGCGGTACCGGCGCCGAACCACGGCCCTCGCCCTGATGGTGCAGGCGATCGGGCTGGCCGTCGGCGGCCGGGCCGGTGCCCGGCTCGCCGGCTACCTGCCGTTGCGGACGAGTCGGGACGTGATCCTCGGGGAACTCCGGCGACTTCCGGACCCAGCATCCGCCCATGTCAGGGTGCTGGGGATCGACGAGTTCGCGTTCCGCAGGGGTGCGACCTACGGCACCGTTCTCATCGACGTCGAAACGCGACGGCCCATCGACCTCCTGCCCGACCGCACCGCGGACACCGTCGCCTCCTGGCTCGCCGACCACCCCGAGATCGAGGTCATCTGCCGGGACCGGTGCAGCACCTTCAGTCAGGCCGCCGCCCGCGCGGCGCCCGACGCGATCCAGGTCGCAGACAGGTGGCACTTGCTCCACTCGCTCGCCCGTGCCGTCGAACGGACCGCTCACCAGCACCGCGTCTGCCTGCGCAAAGATGCCGAGACCGACGGGACGGACCAGCCCCTGGAGCCGTCGGATCCCGTGTCCCTGGCGGCGTTGATCGGGCCGCCGGAGCCGAGCGACCCACCAGACGGCCAGCTTCTGGCCCGCGTCCGTCAGTGGCACACCGACATCCACCAACTGCGTGAACGTGGCTGGACGATCAGCCGAATCGCCGACCGCCTGGGCCGGGACCGCAAGACCGTCCGGCACTACCTCACCACCGACCTCGACCAGATCCTCGCCTCGGCTCGCGAACGCCGTCCAAACGGCCACATCAACCGCTTCAAGCCCTACCTGCAACATCGCTTCCGCGGCGGCGCGACCAACGCTGCGGCCCTCTTCCGCGAGATCCGCGAACGTGGCTACCGCGGCAGCCGCGTCGTGGTCACCAAGTACATCGCGACCCTTCGCGCCGGCACCGCCGCCCCCGAACCCGCACGGCCGATCCCCAGCCCACGCCGGATCACAACCTGGGTCATGCGCCATCCCGACACCCTGACCGACAGCCAGCGCGACCAGCTCGGCAGCATCCTGGACGCCTGCCCCGAGCTAGCCACCGCCCGCGATCTCGCCCACGAGTTCAGCGCCATCGCCCGTGAACGCCGAGGTCAGGACCTCACCGGCTGGATGACCCGAGCCCTCGACCACGGACCACAGCCGGTCCAGGTCTTCGCCGCCTTCCTCCAGAACGACTGGGACGCCGTCGTCAATGGCCTCACCCTGCCCTGGAGCTCCGGCGCCGTCGAAGGCCAAGTCACCCGCATCAAACTCATCAAACGCAGGTCCTACGGACGGGCCTCCTTCGCTCTCCTGCGAACCCTCGTCCTCGCCCAGCCGCCATGACCGTCACGAGATATCCGCCACCCAAGGATCTTCAAGGACGCCCTTTACTACCTCGTGCAGCTCAGCCCGGAGCGGGCGCACCTGGCTCCACCACGCCTCCCGATCGTCCAGCGGGGGTAACGCGGCCCTCCGGAGCCGCATGAACGTCATCACCCTGCACAGCCCGGTGATGTGGAACGCGATGGCCTGCACCTCTTCGGGTCCCACCGAATGGATCACAAGCTGCGCGTGGTGGACCTCGTTGAACGCGTCCTCCACTTCACTGACGACAAGATCGCGAGCCAACAAGGCGCGACGAAACTGTGCCAACGAGTTCTGGAAAAGCCGGTACTCGGCACGGCGCGCTTCGGTGAGCCAGCGGATACGGTCGGCCTCCGCCTGATTGCGCGCAAGCTCCAACGCTCTGCGATGGTTCGCCTCCGCGGCCTCCAGCGCCCTGCGGTGGCTGACATCCGCGAGTTCCAAGGCGCTACGGTGGTTCGCTTCCGCCGCAGCCACCGCAGACTGACGCGCTGCCTCCGCCACGTCCAACGCCGTCCGGTGGGATGCTTCCGACTGACGTAAGGCGGTACGCATCTGCCATCGGGCGAGAATCACGCTAATGGGAATGCCGAGCAGGGCCAGAACCGCAGTGAGGTCAGACATGTCCATGGCAGATCATGATGGCTGCCCCAGCCGCTCCGCGCAGCCGCGTCGTGAGAAATCAACATCTTGCGGCACGAAATATCCGCCACAGCCGATTTCACGACTGTGACCGCGCTTCCGTGATGACTACAGCTGGATGCGGTCCGGCGTCTGCTGTTGGATGCCCCGATGTGTGAAATGTGTGGTCTGGTGGCAGCGGGTGGGCGTCAGCCCGCGTGTGACGGTTGTGCCTGCTCTCGCTGACTCTTGGCGCTGATCATGGCTGTCATGGAGCGACCAAGCTGCTGCCAGGTCCTGGAGCCCGCTGGCGGAGGGCCTGAGCGTGCCTCGAGATCTGGACCTCGGCGACGGCGCGAAGGCCTTGGAGTAGCTCGGCGTGGGCCGGCTCGCGCGCGCCGCGATCGTCGGCGTCGTGAAGGACGTCCTGCCAGAGGTGTCATGGTCGGTGGCGCCGGGGGTGCGGCCTTTTTTACTGCGCGGGTCGGACCGCGCGGGCCTCGGCAGCCTCGCAGGTCCACCACCACCGTCTGTGCAGCTCGATCTTGGGAGTGATACGTCCGGCGGTGACGTCGGAGTGGATGGTCTTGGTGCTCAGGCCGGGTGATCGCGGCGACCTCGGAGTCGCCGTTGCCGGGGGCCCGGCCGCTTGCACGCGCTCCGTGAGCTGCTCGACCGCACGGGCGTCGGCGACCCGACCTGCGGCGACGGCGTGTTCTCACACAGGGGCAGCCCGGACCGGGAGGAACATGCCGGGATGCCTGGAGGCGGCGGACCGTCGCTGGCCCCGGCGTCTGACGGAATAGCCGTTGCCGGCCTGTCTGTCAACGGGAACTCATGGCTTCCCGGTGGTGGAACGGACAGGGGGCCGGTCCGCCACCGGAAGCTTCGTATTTCTGCCGTGGCCTGTCGGCCGGCAGGCTGGGGCGCTGGTCAGGGAGGTGTCAGTGTGGTGGGTGGGTCACTGGTAGAGGTAGAGGTTCTGGTTGTTGTTGGCGGGGCTGGTGCCCGCGTTGGTGGTGGCCTGGATGTTGACCTTGGAGGCGGGTGCGGCCGGGGCGGTGACGGTGCAGCTGGTAGCGGTGCAGGTTACGGCGGTGGCGTTGCGGCCGGGGCCGAAGGTGATGGTGGCGCCGGTGAGGTTGGTGCCGGTGAGGGTGACTTTGTTGCCGCCGGCGGTGGGGCCGGTGCTGGGGCTGATCGCGGTGATGGTCGGTGCGTCGTAGGCGTAGCGGCTGGCGGGGGTGGGGGTGCTCCAGCCGCCCTGGTGGTGGGCCTTGACGTCCACGATGCCGCGGGTTCCGGCCGGGGCCTGCATGCTGCAGGTCGTGTCGGAGGAGCAGGAGCCGTAGGCGACGTAGTTGCTGCCGAAGGAGACGCTGTCGGTGCCGTTCAGGCCCGTACCGGTGAGAGTCACCCAGTTGCCGCCCGCCGACGGGCCGGTGCTGGGGCTGAGCCCGGTGATCGTGGGCGGGATGCGGAAGGTGTAGTAGACGTCGGTCACGCTCCACGGGGCGTTGTCGACCGACACCATGAGGTTGGTCGAGTAGCTGCTCGCCTCTCCGCCTGACGGGGTCTTGCCAGTGCAGGAGGTCGCGGTGCAGGTCACGTCGGTGGCGAGGTGCCCGAAGCCGAAGTCGATCTTCGTTGCCGTCGGGGAGGTGCCCAGCAGGTTGCTGCCGTTGACGGTGAAGGTGATGCCGCCTGCCATCGGGCCCTCGGAGGGGCTGATCGAGGTGAGTTCCGGATACGCCGCGGCGGAGGCGGCCGCCGCGTCGGCCGGCCCGGCGACGGCGAGCGGGCCGGCCAGGCCGAGCAGCGCCAGAGCAGCGCCGGCGGCCCGGACGGCGATCCGGCCGCCCAACCGGGTGTGCGGGCGACGGGCGTTCACGGGAAGGGAGTTCGAGGCGCTGGTCATGCGGTGTCCGTTCGTCGACCGGCAGTGTCAGGCCAGACAGTAACTACTGTTAGGCCTCTTATTCCAATATGCCCACTAAGTGATATTAGAGGACTTGCGTGTGGGTCCTATGGGTGGTAACTGCCGGGCTGCTGCCCTGGTTCGCCGCTGCTGCGGGAGCGCCGTGGGCGGGCCTGGGCGCGCGCTGGCCGCCGAGGGGTTCCTGGCCAAGGTCACCCCTGATGTCACGGGGCATTGGGCCACACGGGAATCGGGCCGTTCAGACCGCTGCGGTGGCCTGGTCAGCTGCCAAGATGCGCTCTCAGTCGGTTCTCCACATGTGCTCCAGTGTTTGTGCGGTCCGGGCGCTGTCGTGGGCACGGGCGGTGATCTGGCCGCGGAGTTCGACAATGGCCTGCGGGTCGTGGAGGACCCATATCGCAACCTTGGCCGTCACCACAGGTCCAGCGCTTCCAGGACGTGCGCAGCCGTGGGCAGCGGCGCAGTGGGGGTGGCGGCGAGGAGGCCGTCGGGGAGGTCGGTCTTGGTGTCGAGCTTGATCATCTCGCGCCGGCACAGGACCTGCTGCCACTGCGCCGTCCAGGCCGGGCGCAGTTCGTCGGCGGGGATGTACTCCAGCCGGCGGCCGGCGGCCGGCGGCCGTCGGCCAAGAGCCGGGCGGCGGTCTTGGCGCCGATGCCTCGAACGCCGCCGATGTTGTCGGCGGGGTCGCCCATCAGGGCGCGGAAGTCCGGCCACTGCTCGGCGAGGACGCCGTAGCGGGGGAGGATGTGCTCGCCTGCGGTGTAGCGGCGCTCCATGGCGAAGCCGGTGTTCAGCAGGCGCACGCTGGGGTCGGCCAGCAGCTGGAGGTAGTCCTTGTCGGTGGTCATGATGTCGACCGCGCGGCCTTCGGCGCGGGCGCTCGTGGGCAGGGTGGCGATGACGTCGTCCGCCTCGCAGCCGTCCTGCTCGATCCACCGGACGCCCGTGTGGTCGAGGGCGCGCTTGACCAGGGCGAGGGACTCGATCAGGCCGGGTTCGGGTGCGGGCCGCTGGGCCTTGTAGTCGCTGTCCTGTCCGGCGCGGGCCTGCGAGCCGTTCTCGGAGTCGAAGACCACGAAGATCTCGAACCCGTCGGCGTGCTGTACCTGTGCCTTGCGTAGGAGCGCGGTGAAGCCGAAGACGCCGGTGCGGTCGGAGGTCTTGTCGCGGCTCGTGATGCGGGCGGCGAACCCGTACCAGGCGCGGTGGAGGAGGTAGTGGCCGTCGACGAGCAGCAGGGATGCGGTCATGGCGTGGCCTCTAGGGGGTGGTGCGTGCTGGTGGGTGCCTGTGACCGCGGCGTATGGGCATCCGTTGCCGGATGACCATGGAGTCTAGGGCCTGTCCGGCGGATCTTGCCGGGCGGCCCACCGGCTGACTGGCTGTGGCGACCCACCGGACAAGGGGCTGGGTGGGGCAGTTCGGGCCCGTCGTTAAATGCCTCGACATCGGTCGCGGTGATCGGGGACGCTTCGCGCGATGACAAGAATCGACGACACGCCGCCCGCGTGGGACGAGCGCACCCAGCTCACCACGTTTCTCGACTACGCACGTGACACCGCCCGCGCCAAGTGCGATGGCGTCTCGGCGGAGAACGCCCGCAAGGCGCTCCTGCCGGGCTCACCGCTGATGACCATGAGCGGAGTGATCAACCACCTCCGCTGGGTCGAGTACTACTGGTTCCAGGTGGTCTTCCTCGGCGAGGAAGACCGGGGCCCCTGGACCGAGGAGGACCCCGACCGAGAGATGCGCATCGCCGTCGACTTCCCGCTCACGCAGTTGCTCGACGAATACGCCGAACAGAGCGCCCGCTACCGCGAACTGGTCGCCGGGAACGGCCTGGACAAGCAGGCCCAGCGAGCCGTCCGCGACGGTCTCCATGTCGACCTGCGCTGGATCCTCCTCCACCTCACCGAGGAGACGGCTCGCCACAACGGCCACCTGGACATCCTGCGCGAGATGCTCGACGGCACGACCGGCGACTAGGGCCTGTTGCGAAAGTGCTGGTCACAGCCACTCGTTGAGGACTGCGACCAGCACGGTCGCCTCGTAGCGGACGGCGAGCTTGTCGTATCTCGTGGCGACCGCGCGGTGACGTTTGAGTCGATTGATTCCGCATTCAACCGCGTGACGCTCGCGGTAGTCGGTCTTGTGGAACTTCGGCGGCCGTCCACCTGCGGAGCCGAGCCTCTGTCGGTTTCGGACCCGGTCCGCAGGGACCGGGATCGTCGCCTTGATTCCACGTCTCCGCAGGTAGGTACGGTTCTTGCGGGAGTCGTACGCCTTGTCGGCCCGCACTCTGTCCGGACGCTTGCGCGGCCGTCCCAGGCCGAGCCGGGGCACTCGGATCGCCTCCAGGACCGTCTCGAATTGAGTGGAAACACCTCGCTGACCGGCTGTGATCACGATAGCCAGGGGCTTTTGCCCCTGCTCGACAGCGAGATGGATCTTGCTGGTCAGCCCGCCCCGGGAGCGACCGAGCCCGTGGCCGGCCGGCTCGACGAACACCCCGCCGGGCGATTCCTTCTGGAGGTCCCCCTTTTTCACCGCCCCGGCGGCGTGCTGGTGGGCCCGGCAGACAGTGGAGTCGACGTTCACGTTCCAGCTGATCAAGCCTTTCGCATCTGCCTCCGCCTGGAGCTGAGTCACGATCCGGGCCCACGTCCCGTCCCGCTGCCAGCGCCGGAACAGGTCATAGGCCCGGTCCCACGGCCCGTACCGTTCCGGAACGTCGCGCCACGGGGCACCGGTCCGGGCCCGCCACCGTATGCCGTCTATCAACTGCCGCCGAGTCCATACCGGCGGACGGCCCGACTTGATGCCCTGCGGCAGCAACGGCTCAAGCCGGGCCCACTGGCCGTTTGTCAGATCGCCACGTCCCACGAAACGTGATCATTCACGACCAAGATCCACTTTCGCAATAGACCCTTAGCCGGTGTTCCGGGGGGAATGCAGCCGGCTGAAGCCCGCCTGCAGGGTGTGGAGGGTGACGGTGCCTCCGCCGAGCATCTCGGCCTTCTGGCGGAGCTGGTCCACGACCACCGGGCTCGGCTGGCCGTACACGTCGATGGATCTCATGCGGATGAGTGCACCGAATTCGCGGAACTTCGGTCCGCCGAGCTCCATGTGGAACTCCATCGATGCCGAATCAGGATGGACGGCTACCACGGTCATCGTGGACTGGGAGTCATCGATGTAGAAGTGGTAGGCGATCAGCTGAGGCTCGCGCGCCTCGATGAACGTGGCCAGGTCGCGCATCCCGTTCTTGACCTCCGCGATTTTGCCCTCGCGGATGTCCGAGCGGTCAACGTAGTAAATGGGTTCCGCCATGGCACCGGACCCTATCGCCGGACGCCCGTCCGGCCCGCTCGGCGCGCGGTCCCCCTGCTCGCCCCCCGCAATGCACCGGCTCCCACTTTCGCAACACGCCCTAGATCCGGTGGAGATCACGGGCGCAGCCAGAGTCGGATCGAGGCGACGGTGACGGTGCCGTGGAAGACATAGCCGCGCTTGTCGAACCTCGTGGCCACGGCCCGGGAGTTCTTCAACGCGTTGATCGTTCGCTCGACTTCATTCCTTCGCTTGTAGATCGTCTTGTCGAAGCCTGCGGGTCGGCCGCCCTTGCTGCCCCTTCGTTGGTGGTTGGCCCGCTGGTTCTTCGGTTCGGGGATGGTGTGCTTGATCTGGCGTCGTCGCAGGTAGCGGCGGTTGCGGCGGGAGGAGTACGCCTTGTCGCCGCCGAGATGGTCGGGCCGCGTGCGCGGTGTCCGCCGCCGAGGCGGGCGACACGGATGCGTTCGACATCAACTACGACGAAGACACCGCCATCCCCACCGAAGTGGGCGATGTTCCGCTGGATCCAGGTGAGCGCGGCGATGGCGTCATGCAGGAAGAGGTTGCTGGCCTCGGCGAGCCGCCCGCCATACTGCGAGAGTGAGTGAGTGCCCAGGGCGCCGAGCCGGTAGTTGATCGACACGCCCACCACGCGCCCCGTCGCAGCGAGGCCAGCGGCGTTCGAGGTGATCTGCGTGTTCGCGCCTTACTCGAATCCGCCGCCGTGGATGTACACGGCCACCGGCAGCGCCTCCCTGGCCGGCTCCTCGGAGCCCACACGTTCAGGTTCAGGCAGTCCTCGCCCATCCCGCTGTCCGCTTCGAGCCAGTCACCGCTGTCGGGCTGGACGGAGACGACGCCCTTGCGGTCATAGGGGAGGTCCGGATCAAAAACCGCGACCGCGGGGCGACGGTACCGCTCGGTGGTGGCATACGGGATCCCCCACCAGGACCGTACCCCTGGTGCAGTCGGAGCCTTGGGTGTGGTGGCGGCCGTGACATGCCCTTCCGGCGCGGTTCGGGTGATGTGGGAGGGTGCGTCGGCGGCTGATTGGTCGCCGTAGCGCCCTCCCATCCTTCCCCGGGATCTGACAAATCGCCCGGCGGAGAGCGGTCACCCGATGGTCGACAGGTGACATTTTGGCGCTGCTCCTCTTCGTCATCCATGGCCCCCGGGCTGCTGGTGGTCGATCTCCCAGTCCCGGGCCGTCGAAGCGGTGGCCGTGCTGGTTACGCAGAGGGGCTGGCGGGAGGCCCGGCACCAGTAGAACGACCGCTCCCGCTCCCTCACACCCCCGCCCCAGACCCGGCCGGTCCTCGGGCACCAGCTGTGTTCCGTGGCGTGAGCAGGCCTGGTGGGCGGAGTGTGCCGTCGATCGTGGGGGAGGGCAGCAGGCCGGCGGCGGACGCTTCTGAGCGGAGGCTGTTGATCATGTCCGCTGAAACGATCCGCCAGCCGCGGCGTCAGGGGGCATTGTGCCGCACGGGAGTCAGGCCGTTCAGACCCGCTGCGCAGCCGAGGAAGACGAGGGGCGGAGGCGGTCTGCGGCGCTTCCGGTGTCGGGAGCGGAACCGGTGTTCCGGCTCGTTGACAGACCTGGACGCACTTCACACCCCGGCCCGGGGTGTGAAGTGTGCGTGTGCATCCCGCGGCCTCGGCACCGCTGTTCTGGCCTTTGCCGTCCTTGTGGGTAAAGCAGGCTCGACGAGCCGGGCTTGGTCAGCCGCGGTGGAACAGGTCCGGGTCGGGGGAGCGGTGTGCGCAGATCCGCGTTCTCGCGGATTCTCCCGGAGTTGGAACCTCCCGGCCCTCCTGGAGCCACTGCCGCTCAACGGCGTCATAGATCGGTGAATCCCAGGCCCATCCGCCACCCGCGCCCGGATCGGTGGAACACCTCGGCGCCGAAACGGTTCTCTGCTCCATGGCCTGCCCAACGACTAGCGGCCGGAGCCGTCGCGGGCCGTGACCCATCCGTCACCGCTCATGCCCTGTGGCAGGGCGGGCTTTTCGGGGCCTGCACCCTTGGCATGGATAAGCGCGCAGGCCGATGCGTTGCCCAGGCGATGCCGTGAAGGGAAAGCGGGTCGAGGTCGACTACGCCTCGATCGGCTACTCCGCCGGAGAGGAGTTCGACGCCTGCTGGAACCGAGAGAGGTTCTCCAGTGACTTGGTGCTGGTGAGGTCATCACGGGCCGAGACGTGGTCGTGGAAGGCGTGAAGGTCGGCGGCCGCGGCATTGGTTATCCCTGTGCACGGCGCCTACGGGGATCGTGGTGCCGGTGCGGCGATCGGCCCATGGCAACCCTCGCTTCGGCATGGACTTGATCGCCGTGCAGTGGAGCCGGCTCCCGTCGGGGTACGTTCGGCGTACGGGGGTGCGGCCCTGGCCATCAGGGCTGCGACGGGGGCCGCACCCCGACATCCGGCACCGTTCGTGACGACGTGGGGGTCGCCGGTCTCGTCGCGAAGGACGGCGGTACTGATCCCGCCGCGCTGCGACACGACACACCCCCCTGAATCCCCGCTGGGCGGTGTGCTCGCTCCGGACATCCGGGCAGACCTTCACCAGGGTCGTGGCTGGGTCTGCCCGCTACCGCTCACGGGCAGATCCGAGCCCTCCGCTCGGTGTGATGCGGGGCCCGCACCCGGCACGCTCGGAGTGCTGGGTGCGGGTGTGCATCCCCCGTCCCTGGGTCAACGAGCGGGTGACAGGACGGTTGGTGTTCAAGGGATCCGGACGTGTGTGCAGAACCGTTTCTGTTCCGGATCGTTGAGGGGGGGGCGACCCCCCTGCGGAGTGCACGCATGGGCGTCGTCCCCCGGCGCCCCGTATTCCTGGGGGGTTTACGACATCAGGGCCCTCGGTGACGGGACCGCCTCCGTATGCCGTTGTGCCCGGCAGCCCACCCCTCCCCGGACTGCCGGGCGCCCAACATTCCGCCGGAGCAGCCCCCGTCGCACCGCACGTGCTGGCATGTGCCGGATTGGGGCCCGGGTGCATCCGGTGAGCTGTCATGATCCGAATTGCGTAAATACACCCGGTGCGCGATTCCCCGATGGGGTGGGTGAGGGCGGCCGGGCTCGGGTGATCCGCGCGATGCGAGGGGAGGGACCGAAGCGGCCGGTGCGGGGTTTGTGGAGGATCCGGACGGCGAGCTCGGCCGTGGGCTGCCGCTCGACCGGGAAGTTCATTTACAGCGGGTGGCGCAGGTGCTCGCCTGGTCCACGTCGGCTGCCCCGCCGTTGGAGGAGATCGACGTGGCCGCGCTCGAGCTGACGGGCCAGGCGTGGGTGATCCTGGAGGAACTCGAGGCCCGTGTCGCCGCTCTGCCGGCTGGGTCCGAACTCGGCGGACTGCTGGCATGCAGCCTGGCCGAAGCGGCCCGACCCCTCTCGGTAACGTCCTCGGGCCTGGGCGCCCTCGCCCACGCACAGAGCAGGGCGCGCCTCGTTGAGGGGCTGCACCGTTCCCTGAACCGCCTGGAACAGCGCCCGGGGCCGCACCTGCCCGCGTACTCCTGAAGCTGCTGGAATCGCCTCGACCGTCGGGGCCGGTGCCTCTATGAGCCTGGCTGCGCACCGGTCGCTTGTTGGACCTTGTGCTGGTCGGGTGGCGAGGCTGTCGTCGCTCCGTCGGGGATGAACGCGCCCGGCGCAGCGGTCGCCGCCAACGCCTCACAGGGAGATTTCTTCGAAGCGGGGGTACGGGGCTGACGGGCTGGACAGGCCGCCTGAACCAACAATCGTCTGCAACGAAACTATCTGCTACGGTCTTCCTTGTTGCAGCAACTGGCAGGAGGCGCCACGCGTTTGCCGCATCCGACGCCGTGCCATCGCGCGCTTCGCCCACAGCCCCGAGCGGCAGAAGGCCCCTGGAGCCCACTGCCGATGAGCCGGCTCCCGCCAACGCTGCGGTTGTCTGAACCGCCCTCCCACCCGCCTCACCCCACCCCCGACCAGAAAGGCTGATCGCCATGCACGAGCACACCGCCACCGAGGTCACCACCACCGGCACCACCCAGAACGACGGCCCGGCACCCCGAGTGCTCACCGACCAGGAGCTCTCCCAGCTGCTGAGTCAGCAGCAGTTCGGCGTACTCGCGAGCGTCAGGAGCACTGGCCACCCGCACCTGTCCACCGTTCTCTACGACTGGAACGCTGAGGAACGCGTACTGCGGGTCTCCTCCACCGCCGACCGCCTCAAGGTCCGCCAGTTGCGCAGTGACCCGCACGCCTCACTGCACGTCAGCGGTCCGGACATCTGGTCGTTCGCCGTCGCGGAGGGCGAGGCGGAAATAGCGGACCCGGCGGACGGGGCGGCCGCCGGAGAGCAGCCACTGCCTGATCGGCGTGTGACCATCCTGCTCCGGGTATCCCGCCTGTACGGGACTGCCCTGGATATCCCCGCCCAGAGCTGAGGCACCCGCGCCGTGCCGGAGTAGAAGATGAGCTGGTCTCCTGCCGCGGTGCAGCTGCTACGTCACCTTGGAGCACGCATTGTTCTCGACGAAACGGTTGGTGAAGCATCCGAACACCGACCCCGTCCTGGCGGTCGAGCCAATCGCCTCACCTGCCGGTACCGCGTACGTGTCGGTCGAGGGCCTCGGCTCGGAGCTGGTCTGGGACTCTTTTGTCCGGGGGGCGTGACGTTCACTGCCTCCCATGCCGTCCGGCAAGTCGGCGTACGGAAGAAGGCCCGGCCCCTCGCTACGGCGGCTCCGTGCAGGGGGTTCCCGCCCACCCCGTAGCGGCACGTGGAGGTGTGGCTTCTCTGCACCAAGCAAGGGAGGCTGGAGTCTCGATGGCGGATGCTGGACCAGGAGTGAGGGAGGGCATGGCCCGCCTGTCCCCGCTGAAGACCGCGCGCATCAACTTCCTCGGCCGTTACCTGTTCAACATCGCCGCCAGCGGGCCCGCCGCCCAGGGCCTGCGGCGGCCTTATCCCCTCGGGCCTGTCACAGGCGGCCAGTAGCCTCTCGCCATGCAGACAGCGCTGATGATCTACGACGGCTCCGCACCGGCCGATTCCGACGTCCTGCGTACCGGGGGCGTGCCGCTGGCACCTGCCGGATTCGCCTGGCCCTTGTGCGGTTGCGGGGGACCGCTTCAGTTCTTCGCCCATCTCCCCGTCGAGGACGGTGTCCTGTCGGTGTTCCTGTGCCAAAACGACCCCGGGGCGTGTGAGTTCTGGGACGCGAGCTCCAGCGCGAACAGGGTCCATCTGTTTCCCCGGGAGGAACTGCGGCCGGTAGCCGTACCCGAGGCGGGACTGACGCTGCTGCCCGCCACCTCGGCCATCCGCACCCACGTCGTGACGATCGACCGCGAAGATGGCTGCGACGAGGAAGGGATCGAGCCTGACGCCTACGACCTTGCCCGCTCGGGATGGAAGCGGGAACCCGAAGAACGATTCGGGAAGCAGCGCGAAGTGCTTGGGTCACTCGGAGGCAGCCCCTCCTACCTTGAGGACGACCGCCTGCCTGGGTGTCCCTCCTGCACCGGCACCATGGAGTTCGCGGCACACCTGGAGGAGGGGATAACCCCGGAGGCCGCGATGAACCTCGGCGGTCAGTTGGGCTACGTCTTCGTCTGCCGCCCTTGTCGCGAGGGAGCCTTCCTCACAGGCTGAGGGCCACCTGCGAGGGGTACTGACCGTGGCGCTGTCGCCGGTTTCGGAGCCATGGTGCAGTTAATACGCCACCGGGCGCAGGGGCCGGTCTGGCTCGGTGCCCAGGTGGCGACCTGCGGGCGGGGCGTGGTGGTCTGCTCGTTCATGCTGCTGCCTCCCCTTCTGCCCGGGCGGAGGTGTGGGTGGCGCGCCGCAGCTCGACGCTGCCGGTCCGCCAGGCGGCGGAGGCCGCCCAGTGGGGGTGGGTGCACAGGGTTCCGGAGAGGGCGTTCAGCCGGCGCCGCAGCGCGGTCGTACCGGCCCCTGAGGGGGCCTGCGCGAGCTCGGCGTACGTCTGCTGCCACGCCCTTTGGAGCGTGATCAGGTCCTCGGGGAAGCGGAACGGTGGTCTCACGCCCCCAGTGAAACGCGTGTTCGATTGCCTCCGCGAACGCCACGCTCCGGCCATCTGCCGGAGGTGCGACTGAGTGTGATGGTTGGCTCTTGGGCACGCCGGTTGGTCCCCGAATGTGAAGGTCGTTCATGGACACGACGGCGGATTGCTGCACCTCGCGCCCCCGCCCGGTAGCTGGATGGCTCGCCGAAAGTCATCTCGCGGAGGGGGCGGATGGGGTCGGCGTCGTGGGCAGTCCGCTCGGTCGTGTGCGGGTGCCTGTTGTGTGCAAGCGGCCAATCCGGGGGACCATGATCACGAAACTGGTGACAGTCGGTAGTCGCCTGTTATGTTGCGTGCGCATCGACCGCCACGTCTGGGGCTGGGGCAACAACCAGTACGGGCAGCTCCTGGAGGCCGACGAGGCGTTCGACCCCAACGTCTCGCGCACCAATCGCACCGCGCCCGTCGAGATCGACCGCCTGGAGGGCGTCCAGCACCTGGCCGCCGGCGCGCGCCACGTCGTCGCCCTCACTGCCGACGACGTCTACACGTGGGGCCACAACAGCGAGGGCCAGCTCGGCAACGGCACCACCATCGCCCGCTACGAATCGGTGAAGATCCTCAACGAAGGCTCCCCGATCAAGGCCATCGCCGCCTCACTGGGCGGCAACACGACATACGCGTACTGACCCACCCCGCCTGAACCAGATCCGCCAACACCCCGCAGGCCCGCCCGCTGAGCGCCGTACTTGGCCACTGAGAGTCACAGATGGCCACAACTGCGCCTCACTTTGGGAGGCGGCCCCGCCACGCCCTATTGGTCTTAGCCTGGCGGCGGGATCGCGCCCTTTCGCTCTCTGTGTCGTAGCGCTTCTCTTGCGGTGGAAGCCCAGCCAAGGATCCAGGTGACGACCGAGTACGTGCAAAGGATGTACCTGTGACAAGCAACGAAACAGACTCCGTCGGCATCGAGACCGAAGGCGTACAGCAGATTCCCGCGGTGATCCGGGTGACGCAGCCGGTTGGAACGGTCGGCGCGAGGGACCGGCTTCTGGAGGCCATCGGCCGGGAGGCCGAGCTCGTCGCGGAGAAATTCCCCGGACAGGCATCCGTGGCGCTGGAGCAGCTGGCCCGCGCTTTCGCCCTGGTGTCCGCCGGCACCCCCGCCGTCACCGATGTCACCAAGGGCGCTCGGTCCTTGGACTTCTCGAACGAGGTAGCGATCAACGGCGCGGCATCACTTGAGGTCATGTACCTCTGAGCTGTTGGTTCATGCGCGACTCTGCCCTGAGCGTGCTACTTGGCCACCGTGGCCAAGTAGCACGCTCAGTCACAGCAGAGCTGGTTCACGCGGGCAGGCCGATGGCTGGGCCAGGTTTCTGTTTGACCGCACGGATCGCTGCCGGGCGCCCCCATGTCAGTCGACCGGGCGCGCTGTCGCTTCTGCTTCATTCGGTGAGGCGGTTCCAGCGTGCGATGTCTTTCGGAAGGGTCAGTGGGTGGTGCCGGTCGGTGGCGGTGTCGGACAGTCGGGGTTCGTTGGTGGGGGAGGTGTTGCTGGTGTAGCGGGGGGAGGTGGCGGTCCACATGGTGACGCCGGCGATGAGGTGGCCGAGGGCTTCGAGGTAGGTGCGCAGTTGGGGGCTGGCGCCCGGGTGGAGGGTGTCGCGGAGTTTGAGGAAGGTGTCCAGGGTGCGGTTGCGCAGGGCGTTGGCTGTGTCAACGGCTTCTTGGAGGGTGAGGTGGGGGTCTTCGTTTTGCAGGACGCGGATGAGGCTGCAGTCGTATTCGCCGCGTTCGGTCTCTTTGTGGCGGGAGAGGAGTTCGTTGTCGAGCAGGGCGATGGTTACGGCGGTCTGGGTGGCGGCGATTGCGGCGGGCGAGTCGATCTCGTGGGCGGGGATGTCGACGCCGGTGGCGATTTCGACCATGGCGGCCACGGCGGCGCCGGCGCCGGAGGCGTAGCGGAAGGCGAGGTACTCGTCGAGGGAAGGCAGGGTGGCGGTCCGCTGGAGGGAGGCTTCGTGGACCAGGCCCAGTGCGTAGCTGCGGAATCCGTCGATGGCGCGGCGCAGGGCTGAGGGTGGGGCGATGGTGTGCAGGTCTTGGGCGATGTCGGCCCAGGCTCGGACCCAGAGGTCGTCGTCGGGTGTGAGGGCGTCTGGTGTCTCCATGACCTGGACGAGGCGGGTGACGCGGCGGATGGTCTGGTGGAGGCTGTCCTCGGAGGTGCCGGCGCGGTCGCCTTCGTCGTCCAGGGCGAAGCCCCAGGCCATGTAGCGGGCCAGGGTACGGGCGCTGAGGCCGGTGGCGGAGGGGATGGTGGCGGCGGTGCCGTAGGCGCCGACGGTGCCGAGCAGGGCGGCGTGTTCGGCGTCGGGGCACACCCCGGTCTGCTGAAGCCAGTGGCCGATCTCCTCGGCCATGGCCTGGGTGTCGGCGTTGGCGAGGGGGGTGATCGGGGCCCAGAAGGTCGGCAGCTCGAATGCGGCGGCGGGGGCGGAGGCGATCATGGGGTGCTCCTGGGGTACGGGTTTCAATGGGTCCGGTCGGCGGCGAGGCGGGCCAGAGTGGTGAGGTCGGCTTCGGCCACCTGCTCGGGGTCGGCTGCGCGCAGGTTTTCCAACGCCTGAGCGAGGTGGTGGCGGCTCTGGCCGACGGCCCAGTCGCGTCCGCCGGCGGCCTCGACGAGGTGGGCGGCCCGCTCGAGTTCACCAGGGCCCAGCGGGCGGGAAGTGGCGTACAGGGCGGCGAGTTCGCGGGCGGGTTCGTTGTCCGCGGACAGTGCGGCCGCCACCGGCAGGCTCTTCTTGCGGGCCTGCAGGTCGGCCAGGCGTGGCTTGCCCGTCACCGCCGGATCGCCCCAGATACCGAGGATGTCGTCCGCGAGCTGGAAGCACTGTCCCAGGTGCGCGCCGAACTCCCGCAGATGGGCGGTGCGCCGCGGGTCGGCTCCGCCCGCCAGGGCTCCCAGGGCGCAGGAGACAGCGATCAGAGAGCCGGTCTTCGCCGCGGCCATCGCGGCGGTCTCGCTCAGGCTGACCGGATCGGGGCGCTGTTCGAGGGCGGTGTCGGCGTACTCGCCGTCGATCAGCTCCTGTACGGCCGCCGTCAGCCACTGCAGGCCGCTGCCGGACAGTGGCGTGGGCGCCTGTGCCAGGGTCTGCACGGCGAGGAAGAACAAGGCGTCGCCGGCCAGGATGGCCGCCGGTGTGCCGAACAGGGCCTGGATGGTGGGACGGTGGCGCCGCAGCTGGTCGTTGTCGATGACGTCGTCGTGCAGCAGGGAGGCGTTGTGGACCAGTTCGGCCGCGACCGCAGCGGGCAGGGCCTGGGTGGCCTGGCCGCCGACTGCCTGGCACGCCAGGAGGGCCAGTGCCGGGCGCAGGCCCTTGCCCAGCCTGGTGGCGGGGCGCCCCTGGGCGTCGGTCCAGCCGAGGTGGTAGTCCGTCAGACGACGCATCGCTGGCGCCAGCTGCCCGGTGGCCTGGCGCAGAGCTGGATCGACAGTGCGCGAGGCATCGGCCAGGATCTCGCCTGCGGATCGGGCCCGGGGCACGGTTAATCGTTGTGATGCCATCCTGGCTCCTCGTGTGTGCGGTCGTGGTGGATGGTGACGGCGCGCGTGCAGAGCGGGGCGGCTGGCGCGGTGCGCGGCGGACTGGATCCAGACGTAGTTCGCCACGCGGTTGGGCGCGCTGTGGCCGCCGCAAGGGGATGAACCGAGGCGGGAGAGCGAGGTGCGACGTGGGTCTGTTTTACGGCCGGCCGGTCACCGGCCGCCGTCGTCGCCGGGAGACGGTCGCGGGTGGGCGATGACGATGACGCGGTCGGGCGTCAGCGCGGCCTTGGCAAGCGGCCGGGGTTCGGGGCCCGGCCCGGGAGTCAGGCGCCACCGGGTAGTGACCGCCACGAGGGCGATCAATGCCTCGGTGAGGCTGAAGACGTCACCGATGCACTTGCGTGCGCCGCCACCGAACGGGAACAGGCCGCGCTGCCCGGCGTTGTTGCTGCGCGGGGAACACCAGCGGTCGGGGTCGAACCGCTCGGGATCGGGGAACAGCCGCGCGTCATGGTGGAGCATGTAGGGGCTGAACACCACAGCACTGCCCGCGGGGATGCGCCACTGGCCCAGGCTGGCGTCGGCGGTCGTGGACCGGGTGAGCAGCCAGGCCGGCGGGTACAGGCGCATCGCCTCGGTCACTACGCCGCGGGTGTACTCCAGGCGGGAGAGGTCCCTGACGGTGGGCACCTGCCCTCCGAGGACGTCGGCGATTTCGCAGTGCAGACGTTCCTGGACTTCGGGATGCCGGGCGAGCAGGTGCAGGGTCCAGGACATAGCGTTCGCGGTGGTCTCGATACCAGCCATCAGGAACGTGAAGATCTGTTCGTGGACTTCCCTGCTACTCAGTCTGTCCTCGCCCTCACGGGCTTCGAGCAGTGCCGACAGCATGTCCTCACCGTCGGGGCGGTCGCCCTGGACTCCTTCGTGCTCATCGATCACCTGGTCGATGACTGCGTGCAAGTCCGCCGCCGCCCGGTGGTATTTGCGGTTGGCGGAGGTGGGCAGTTTCTCCCACAGCCGTAGCGGTGCGGTCATCTGCCGGTAGACGCCCTCGATGACGATGGGAATGGCTTGCTGGATGGTCGCGATGGAAGCCCGGTCCAGATCGGAACCGAACAGCGTGCGTGCGGTGATCCGCGCGAACAATTCGATCATCTGCTTCACGATGTCGACCGGCTGTTCGGCTTGCCACGCCCCGGCCAAGGCGTCGGCCTCCTGAGTCATGACCTGCGTATATGCCTCCAGCCTGGCACGCGTGAAGGCCGGTTGTACCAGCGGACGCTGGCGCTGGTGTTCGGCCCACGCACTGGTCGCCAGCCCGTTCGCCACGATCTGACGGGCCTTGTCGAAGAGCATCCCGCCCTTGTCGAACACCGCCGGCTCCCGGAGCACCTGCTGCACCAACCCCGGCTCGCAGACCGCATACGCCCGCACCGGACCTAATCGGATCCGGACCAGGGCACCGGCTCCCGATAACGACTTCATGAACTCCAAGGGCCCGCGCCTCAAGTGCGGCAGGTGCCCGAGGAGAGGCCACGCCCCCGGCGCGTCCGCCACCCGACTCGACATCCGCTCCGCCACCGCCGGCACCGAACCCCCTCCGTTGACGCCCACGCCGCAACCCTAGGGCGCTCGGACGCTGCCAGTCAGGCAAACGATCACATCGCCACGACAGACAGCCCCCGCAGGGCACCGCCACCACCGTCCAGGGATCTCGCCGACCCCAGGTGACGTACCCCACCCCCGAGCAGCGAGACCGGGGCCGACGCGCCCGGTCTCGACATCTGCGATCTCAACGATGCAGAACCCCGCTGCATGGATCGGGACCGGGATTGGCACTACCGCGAGCGAACGACCGCACAGAAGCCAACTCCGATTGGTGGGGGTGTGGTGGTGTGGTGGTGTGGCGGTATGCGGTGTGGGGAAGATCCACAGCGGTCAACAGGGAGTTGGCCGGGGAGGGATATCGCAATGTCTGAAGAGCAGGCCACGCCCGAGGTAACCGACCTGGGGGCGATCCCTACGTCGGACATCACGGGCGCGATTCCGCAGACTCAGGTCACGCCTGAAGACGGTCTGCTGAGCGTGCGCTACACGGACGGCGCACCGGTTCTCGTCGTCAGTGGCGGGGATGCCATCCCGGCACAGCTCACGGTCGTGGACCAGTCCGGCCGGGTCGTCGCCTCGTACACGGGCGCCGTGGCGGCGCCTGCCGCCAGTCCCGTGGGGCGGAGCATTCCGACTTACGCACTCAGCAAAGACCCCGAGAACCTCAGCAAGCTCCTCATTACTGGGGGGTGAGCTCTGTGTAGCTCACGGACGGGCCTCCGCCCCGGTGCAGCGCGTCGCCGCGGTGCCAGGGGCGGAGTCATGTCCGGGGATACCCCAGCAGGTTTCTGGTGTTCGTCGGCCGGGCGTGGACAACAGCTGGTGAGGTGCAGGCGTGGGGCGCTGGCGGCGGCTCAGGCGGCTCCTCGGCCGGGAACGGCGGCGGCAGACAGACGAGCTGAAGGCGACCGTGAACGCGAAGGAGGCCGACCCCGTGAGGGCGGCGCCTCTTTCGTGTGCCGCACCATGCGGGTGACCTTCGCCCACTGGCCTCGTTGCACCCGGCATGAAGAAGATCATCACCATCGCCGCCGTCGCGCTTGTCGCGGCCGCCGTGTCTGTGCCCGCCCACGCCGACAACGACTCCAACTTCGGCGGCGGCGTCAAGGCCGCCAACAACTGGAACTTCACCGCAGCCGCCGTCTGTCTCCAGGAAGTCGCCGTCGTCCCCGTCCTCGGCGACTGGGTCGGCGACCACGCCAACAACTGCTCCAACGGCAACGTCATCGACCACAGCGGTCGATAGCCGCTCCCCCCTTGCGGTACCGACCGCACCACGCGGAGCCCCGCCGCCGGACTGCCGGCAGCGGGGCGCGCGGGCTGCGCCACCCCCTGTGGCATCACGCCCTGGACTGATCCCTGCAAGCACATGCTTGAGGAGGCCCTCCACACTGTGCTGGGGCGCGGTCAGTTCACCTGCCCGAGTCGCCCCGCCCACGATGTGGCCTCGACGACCAAGGGAGGCCGGGCCGCCGGGTGCGGGGCCTCCTGGCGTGGGGGATTCGTCAGACGACGCGGACGTTGTCGGCCTGGGGGCCCTTGGGTCCTGAGGTGACGTCGAACTCCACCTTTTGGTTCTCTTCCAGCGAGCGGTAGCCCCCCGACTGGATCGCGGAGAAGTGGACGAATACGTCCGGCCCTTCGTCCTGGGAGATGAAGCCGAAGCCCTTCTCGGCGTTGAACCACTTCACCGTGCCTGTTGCCATGCTGTTCTCCTTCAAAGATGCCGATGCCGCTGGTACTGGGCAGCACCGCCACTGACCAGCGCACATAGCGCAAGGTACGGGCCTGCCCACCAACCGCGATATGCGGAACTCGGCCACCGGAGGCCTCACTCCGGCCGGAATCGGCGCTCGAAGTCGGACCGGCGGCGCATGCCGCCACCGTGCCGCAAACCGGCCGCCCCGCTCGCCAAACGGCCCCGCCCGTCCCTCGGATGGATGAGATCGCGGGCACTGCCGGGCCGGGTCTGCCGGGCGGGAGCCGCCGGGCGCGGTGGACTGTGGAGGGAAGGGCCGAGGAGGGAGGCCCGGCCGGCTTGCTGGTCCCAGGTCAGGCCGTTCACGGTGAGGAGCGGGGCCGCGGGCGCACGGGGTGCCGGCCATGGCCGCCGCCGCGGGTAGGAGTCCCCGGGTTCGGGGGCGGTGATTCTTTCGGCCAGGGGTGGCCACCGGGGGAGGAGGCCGCGCTGCTCGCGGCAGGGGGTGCAGGCGTAGAGGAGGACGGGCGGGCCGCTGCATGGCCACGTACTCGTCGCGGCTCAGGACGCCGTCGGTGTTGGTGTCGGCGGCGTTCATGACCGCGTCGGCGATCGCCATGACCGCGCTCTCGAAGTGCTCGGGAGCGGTGACGCTGTCCGTCATGGCGGTGATGAACTCGGTCCGGGAGACCTGCCCGTCGCCGTCGGTGTCCGCGTGCCCCAGGAGCAGCTGCCACCACTGTCCGAACGCGGTATGGATCGCGGTCACGTTGGTGTGGTCCTCGTCCCGGGCGACCTGGGCGAACACCTTCGCCGTCGCCTGCAGGTCCCCTTCCGAGAGCTGTCCGTCCCGGTCCTGGTCTAACCAGTCGAAGAGAATGCTGAACTTTCGGCCCTGCACAACACCCGCTCATCACGCATGTCCTCAATCCGCAGGCCACCTGCGCTTGGGGCAGGCAGCGGTCCCCGGACGGTAGGGCCGCCGACGCCCCTGCCGAAGGAGTTCGGCACGCTGCCACCGTGCCGAGGGACGGATAAGACACACGAACGCATCGCCTACGACGGTGCAACACCCTGCCTCACCGATGCGCAGTACCGATCCTTCCCGAAGGACTGGCCACCCAGCCGCCGGAAGACGGCCGTGAAGCCTTCGCCCCGTGGTGCGGGGTGATCGCTCCGTCCGGTCAGCACGACTGGGCTCGATCACTCCCGTGGGGGAAGTCGCGGGCCCAGGGCGAGGAGGGCGATGCCGGTCGCGCCGGCCTCGTTGCCGAGCGCCGAGGTGATGACGGGAGGGATGCCCGGTCGGAGTCGGCCGGCGGTCAGGGACTCCCGCAGGGCCGTGCGGGCGGGAGCGAGCAGCGTCTCTCCGGCATCGGCGGCTCCGCCGCCCACGATGACGACGGCCGGGTCCAAGAGGTCGACGAGGGCGGCGGCACCTCGGCCCAGCGCCGTACCGACCGTGTGCAGGATCCCCAGGGCGGCGCTGTCACCGTCGCGTGCGGCACGGGTCACCGACTCGCCGTCGGGGAAGCCGGCGGCGCGTCCGTGGTGCGAGATGGCTGTTCCGCTGGCGCTCACTTCGGTGCAGCCGTGGCGGCCGCAGTAGCAGAGTGGACCTTTCGGGTCCACGGCCAGGTGGCCCACTTCGCAGGCGTACCCCTGGCTTCCTTTGAGGAGTTGCCCGCCGGTGATGACGCCGCACCCCCAGCCTGTTCCCGCCGTGATGACGAGGAGATCGTCGTGCCCCTGGCCGGCCCCGATGCGGTACTCGGCCCACGCCGCGGCGCGGGCGTCGTTGTCGACGTGTACCGGAAGCCTTCCGGCGTCCTCCATCAGGCGGCGGACGGGCATGTCGTCGCACCGGAAGCCGGGGGCGTGCCGCAGGGTTCCGGTGGCCGTCTCGACCAGGCCGGGCAGTGCCACGCCGACGGCGGCAGTGTGTGGTGTGCGCAAGCGGTCGGTGAGACCGGTCAGGTGCTCCAGGAGGGCGCGAGGTCCTGTGCGCGGGGTGGGTTCGCGCAGGCGCGCGGCCACGGTTCCGTCGGCCAGTAAGCGCACGGCGAGGGTCTTGGTGCCGCCGACATCGATGCCGATGGCGTCTTCCATCATGCGATCTCCTGAAGGAGAAGGGAGCGGAGGTGCCCGGTCAGGCGGCCGTGTCTGACCGGGGGAGACGCGCGTCCGGGGACCGGTCGAAGGCCTGGCGGATCTCTTCGTCGGTGACATCGTTGGTGATGGCCGAACTGCCGATGCCGACGGGCAGGACGAAGCGCAGTCGGCCGTCCCGGATCAGGCGGATCTGTTCGAGGGCGGCGATGACCGCACCGGGGTCGGTGGGCGCGGGCAGTTCCGCACGCTCGCACGGCAGTCCCGCCCGCCGCAGGACCTCCAGGAGACGCGTGTGCGCGGTGGCGGCCATCCAGCCGCGTGCGAGAGAGATCCTCGCGGCGCATGCCATGCCGAACGCGACGGCCTCTCCGTGCAGGACAGGACCGTAGCCGGTGACCGTCTCGACGGCGTGGCCGATGGTGTGCCCGAAGTTCAGCGGCCGTCGCAGGTCCTCCTCGTACGGGTCCCGGTCGATGAGCGCGCATTTGACAGTGGCGGCGCCGTGGACCAGGCGCCGCAGCGCCGTCGGCTCCAGCGCCAGGATCTGGGGAAGGTCTCGTTCTATCAGGCCGAAGAGGGCGGGGGAGGCGATGACGCCCTTCTTGACGGCTTCGGCGAGTCCGGCCCGTACGTGCCTCACGGGGAGCGTGGACAGCCACGGAATGGCGGCGACGACCCCGGTCGGCTGGTGGAAGGCCCCGATGAGGTTCTTGGCCCGCGGGTGGTCGACCGCGACCTTTCCGCCCAGGGCGGCGTCGACGGCTGCAAGGAGGGTGGTGGGCAGGTTCACGTAGGGCATGCCGCGCATGTAGGCGCTGGCGACCCAGCCGGCGGTGTCGATGACGACTCCGCCGCCGAAGGCGACGAGCACGTCGCGCCGTCGCATCCGGCTGTCCGCCAGCCAGTCCAGAAGCCGTTCGGCGGTGCGCAGGGTCTTGCTGCCCTCGCCGGGTTCGATGCTGGTCATCGTCGCGTCGACACCCTGCCGGCGGAGTTCGTTCAGTAGTTCCCCGCCGTGCAGGGCCGCGACGGTGTCGTCCGTGACCAGGGCGATGCGCTGGTCCGACACGAGGGTGCGCAGGTGCTTCACCGCCCCTTCCACGGTGTCCGCGAGCACCACCGGGTATTCCGCCCGGTGCACGGCGCGGGCGCGTACGGCGTCGTGGGGTGCCGGGAGTGCGATGGTGTCGTGGATCACATGGGTGCCGTGGGGCAGGCTCATGGTTCCCTTTCGTACGGCGTCGGGTACGTCGGGGTACCGACGCGGACAGGACTGGGGTGAGGGCGAGGCGGGCAGAGGTCAGCGGGCCAGGCTCGGCAGGGACTCCAGGGCTTCGCCGAACCGGTCGGCGATCAGGTGGGCGTCCTGCGGCGTGAGGATCAGCGGTGGCCGCAGTTCGATGACGTTGCCCTGGCCGTGTTCCGACACGCGGGTGATGACGGCGCGTTCGGACAGGGCGCGGTGCAGGGCGTGCGCGAGCGGTGAGGAGCGGGTCCCGTCCGGCTCGGCGACCTCGATGCCCAGCATGAGGCCCACACCCCGCACGTCGAAGACGCACGGGTGCTCCTCCTTGAGTTTCAGGAGCCGGTCGAGGAGCAGGGCGCCGACGGTGCGCACCTGCGCGAGGAACTCCGGTCGGCTCACGATCTCCAGGGTGACCGCCGCGGCTGCCGCGCCCAGCGTGTGACCACCGTAGGTGAAGCCGTGGAGCGAGCGGTCCATGCCGACGAAGCGCTCCTCGGTGATGACGGCGGCCAGCGGCAGGCCCGAGCCGGTCAGTCCCTTGGAGACGGTCATGATGTCCGGCTGGACCCCGAAATGGTCGGCGGCGAACATCTGTCCGGTCCGGCCGAAGGCCGTCTGCATCTCGTCGAAGATGAGGACGATCCCGCGCTCGGTGCAGAACTCCCGGAGCCGCGGCAGATATCCCGGCGGAGGCACGACGTTGCCGCCGACGCCGCTGATCGGTTCGATGATCAGGCACGCGGTGCTGCCCGATCCGGCGTACGTGAGGAAGTCGTCGATGCGGTCCACACACCACAGGCCGCAGCTGTCGGGCTGCTGGCGGTAGAAGCAGCGCCGGCAGTAGGGATCGGGGAAGTTCAGCGCGCCGGGGTGATGCTGCGGGAAGGGCGCGCGCATCCGGGCGAGTCCGTTGTACGCCGTGGCCGCCAGGGACTGCCCGACCTGACCGCGGAAGGGAACCAGTACGTCCCGGCGTCCGGTGTGCAACTGGGCGATCTTGATCGCGCCTTCGTTCGCCGTCGACCCGCTGCAGCTGCGGAGGTTGACCCGGGTGAGGTTGGGCGGCGTGAGCTCCGCCAGGAGCTGCATCACCCGGTTGGTGGGAGCGGTCTGGAACGCGGAACTCGCGAAGATCAGATGGTCGGACTGCTCCTTGAGGGCCGCGACGACGGCTGGGTGATTGTGCCCCAGGAGGAGGTTGAACGTACCGGACACACAGTCCAGGTACTCGCGCCCCTTGTCGTCCCACACCCGGATCCCCTCACCTCTGACCAGCAGGTCCGGGCCCAGCTCGTGATAGGCGACGATCTGCGGATCAGGGAGTGTGGGAGTGAGTTGCGGCGGGTGTACGGGGTCGGGCGTGTGCATGGGAGACCTCATGTTCGGCGGAACGGCATCAGGGAGGGGGGACAGAGGCGGACAGCCCGCGTCAGGGCAGCGAGCCGACGGGCAGGCTTCGTCCGGAAACGGCACGGCCACCGTGCCGGTCCAGGTAGCGGGCACAGCCGATCAGCCCGTCGTCGTCGTCCGGTTCCGCCGCGAACGGCAGCACCGGGGCTTCTCCGGCAGCAGCCCGGAGGCCGCCGGCCCCGGCCATCTCCTCGCCGAGGAGCCGCAGGTACGCAGGACCGGCCGCGCGGGCGAACCCTCCCATGACGATGAACCGCCGCACGCCCAGAGCGGCGGTCACGGTGGCCAGCGTGCGGCCGAGATGTCCCACGCCGGGAGCCACGGCCCGCACGGCGAAGGTGTCACCCCTGCGGAAGGCCGAAGCGACCTGGTGTGCCGTCAGCCGGTCCGCCTCGCCCCCACAAACAGCGTGCAGGCAGGACGTCGCGAAGACGCGCGGGATGAGCAGAGCCAGGCTGCGGGCGGCGCTGAGGGCTCCGCGTCCGGAGGCGATCGCCCCCAGATGGCCTTGCCCTCCGCAGTCGCAGCGGGGGGCGTCCGACGAGAAGTCCACCCGCAGATGTCCGATCTCACCGCCGTTCCCGTCGTCCGGTACGAGCACCTCGCCGCGCCGGAAGACCTTGTTCCCGACCCCGGAGCTGACCGTCACCATGCAGAAGAAGTCTTCGGCCTCGGCCCCCGGGTCCCTGGCCACGTAGCGCCAGCCTGCCGCGGTGACGTCGTTCAGCACGTACGCGGGAACCCCGAGCTCCGCGCCCAGAACCTCCGCCAGCCGCAGTGCCGGACCACGCCGCCCCCATACCGTCGGGGCGTCACAGACCACCCCGGCCCGGTCCACCGGGCCGGCGAACGCGACCGCCACGGCCGAAGGAGGACGAGGCGCAGCCCGTGACCGCTCCCGAAGGAGGTGTACGAGCTGGTCCACGACGCGCGCTTGCAATACGGCGGCAGGCACGGCCGGGAACCGGGCGATCCCCTCCACCGCGGCGCGGCGCACGCCGAGCACCGCGCCGGAACCGGCCTCGGCCCAACCGGCCCGCACCGTGGTGCCACCCACATCCGCGACCAGATACGGGCCGGGCCGCTGGTCGCTCAATGGCTCGCCTGGAACACGAAGAGCCGCACATCCCGCGACGAGTCGTTGCGCAGGCCGTGCTCCCCGTAGGGGCGGTTGACGACGATGTCGCCCGCCGTCACGGGAAACTCCTCCCCGTCCAGCGACATCGTGGCAGACCCCTCCAGGACGACGTACCACTCCTCGTCATCCCCGTGGCGGTGACGCCCGATCTCCGAGCCCGGCGGGATCACTGCCAGATCGATGAAGTCCACCCGCAGCCCGTCAGGCTGCCGTTCGAAGGGCCGGAAGACATCCACGTGCCCGGCGCCCCCGTGGCACTGCTCGACGCGACGCAGCTCTCTCCCCAACGCTTTGCGTACGTGGTGCGAGTCCAAGCCGCCTCCTCCGCAGACTGTTCCCGATGGTAAGGAGGCGTGTACGCAGGGCGACAGACCGTTTCGCGCACAAGCGGATCTCGGCGCGGGGTCGACTGAGCTGGGGTTTTTCCACTCACGCACGTTGACCTGGCCAATTCGGCGGCCTTGCGGAAACGCGTGGCAGGCGATGACCAGGTCCGGGGGAGCGGGACTCATGGTGACGCCTTCCGTGGGAGGGGAACTGCCCTGCCCCACGAAACGGCGACGTCCTCACCGGATCGCTCACCACGGCAATCCCCCTGGCATCACAGGTGGGGAACGACCGAAGCGGTGAGCTACCGGTGACTCACCACGACCTCCCCACCGCAGGTCACAGCCCTAAAGACTCGCTACTCACCGGGCCTTCAGTAAGTTGTTGGTGAGGTCGCCCATCAACTCACCGGCCTCCTGAGGGGGACCGTTCTGTTACACCCCGTCGCGTTCGAGCAGTCGGGGCTGGGCGGCGACAGCGTCACGGAGGAATATGCGCTTGGAGTAGAAGGTGCCTTCTTGCGCCAGGCCGCGGGCGGTCAGATACGACAGGAGCCAGCTGTTGACGTGTTCCATCTCCTGCAGCATGTCGTTTGGGTCGTTGTCGAGGATGCTGCGGGAGCGCCGGTATTCCAACTCGCACTGCGCGAGCACAACCTCCGGTGCGGCGAGTAGCGAACAGCGGTCGAAGAAGATGCCGTAGACGTGGCCGGTGCGCATCGACTCGACCTTGGACGTCGTAGCGCACTCGCCGGAAGGGTGGCAGGGCCTGCACCTGGAGGTGCAGCTCCGATCGCAGGTAGTCCTCGAAGCTGCCGGGTGAGACCTCGATGTCGGTGAGGAGCTGCTCGCGGCGGGCGAAGGCATCCTCCTCGTACCACTTGCGTTTGAGCACGTACCCGCCGTCGGCCCGGGGGATGAAGGGGGCGTACCCGACTTCCCCGGCTGGCCCGGTCACGTCGAACATGTGGTTTTCGAAGGCGTGAATCTGGAACTCCTCCCGGTATTCGGGCTGGCAACCGGGCAGTTCGCCGTGGCGGACGGCTTTGAGCAGTTCAAGGGATGTGGCCCAGATGTCGGGGGCGGGTTCCAGGTTGTACTTGTATTCCAGCTCCGTGCCGGCGAAGTGAGTCCGGAAGTATCGCAGGTGGTTGTTGAGTCGGAGGGCTGCTTGGGTATGCGCGGCCAGCGCGGGCTTCAGCCAGCGCAGCGCGTCTACGGGGCCCTTGCCTATTGGGTTCCGGGTCGTGCGGAGGAAGCAGGCGTCGTCGGCGTAGAAGCGGATCTGCCCGTATGAGTGGTAGCCGCCCCCCTCGGGGTGCTCGGAGAGGCACAGAGGGACGAGGCTGGGGGCGGCTGCCGGGCCGACCATGGCGCGGAGCGCGGGGCCGGCGATGGCGTCGGGGAACAGCGCGCTGCCCGCGATGCGGGCGTTGGCGATCCGGCCACAGCCCGCGGTCAGCGCGATGGTGGGGCAGATGCCGAGGGTGTCCCATCGCACGACCACGGTGGTGCTCGGGACGCAGAACTCCTGCGGCGTGACCTTGACCAGGACAATCGGGTCGTCGGCTTGGCGGGGTGCGGTTTGGTTGAGGAGGTGGATGCCGCCGAGGACGATCCAGGCGGCTCGTTTCGTGTCATCGGGCATGGCAGGTACTCCTGGTGGGGATGGGCACGGGAAGTGTGCCGGGGCTGCTGGCTTCCTTGAGGCCGCTCTGTGCGGCGTCGGGCCGCGCGGGCGGGGCACGGCGGCATAGGGTGAGTCGGGTGACTGACCAGATGACCTTGGAAGCGGCGGTCGCCGATGCCCGCCTCGCCGTACGGGAGTACGACGAGGCCTTGGCGTGGCTGGACCGGGCCCGCCAGTTGCCTATGGAGCCGCTTTCGGCGGAGGTGTGGGTCACCGACCCCTCTTTCACCTATGTTCTGCTCGTGAAGCACCGGGTGAGGGGGTGGGTGCCGCCCGGCGGAAAGGTCGAGCCGGGCGAGACGCCCCGTCAGGCCGCCAGGCGCGAACTCGTGGAGGAGACCGGGCTGCGCAGCGAGCTGCTGCCGCTGCCGGCGGCCGTGGCCGTCCGTTCCTATCGCGCTGACTGGTCCGCGACCTTGGGGCTCTCGTACGCGGCCGTCATCGACCGCGAGGCACCGCTGGGAGGGGAGAGTGGGCAGCCGCCACGCTGGTTCGACCTGGCCGAGGCGTGGGAGAGCGCCTTCCCCGCGGACCGGGAGCGGATTCGGGCGCACGTGCGACTTCTGGCGGCAGGGCAGTCGATCGCGGCGCACTGAGCGCCAGCTGGCCCGTGGACGACTATCAGGGCCGCTGGGCAACGACCGTGAGCCAGCTCGTCACGGTGGGGGCGTCGGGGGTGGTGAGGGCGTAGGCCTTGGCGAGGATGTCCATGCGCTGGGCGTGGGTGAAGTCGCCGTCGGGCCGGGCAAAGGCGGGAATCGACAGCCAGGCCCTCTTCTCGGCGACGGTGCTGTGTTGCGCGACGACCTCGGCGTCGACCAAGTCCATCCCGGCGCAGGACAGGTGCGCGGCGACCGCGTCCAGCGGCAGCTTGGGAGCAGCCGGTCGGGTCGGGGGCGGGGTGTATCCGTAGTCGCGGGCGGCGACCTGGTGGATCAGCCGGTTCAGTGACGGGCCGGGGTGGGCGCTCTTCTCGTCATCGTGCTGGACGCCGGCGAACCTCCCGCCGATGCTGAACACGAACCGGCCGCCTGGGCGCAGAACCGTGTGTACGGCGGTGAAGACGCGGGGGACGTTGGTCTTCCAGATCGCCGAGTTGCACACCACGGCGCCGACTTCGCCGGCTGGCGCGTGGCAGGCCAGGTCTTCGGCCCCGGCGGTAACCCAGGTCAGGCGCGGGTCTTCCATCGAGCGTCGGCCGACGCGCTGCATGGCTGCAGCACTGCGATTCGTTGAGCTGTCCTGGCCGACCGTGTCCCTTCCAGCCTCGGCGAAGACTGCCGGTGCGCTTGACGCACCTGCGGTGGCATCCCAGGGGCGGCATCCGGAGTGTCGAACTTGCCCGGGGGTCTCGGGGTTGCCGCCTTCAGTGTGAGGGAGGCGCCGTCGCCCGGGCCGGACGGCCGGTCCCGACTGGCGGCCGTGCGAGCCCCGTGGGCGATGCGGCTGCTGATCGGACATCGGCCGAAGCGGCTGCCGTAATTGGCTTGCAGGTGCATGACAGGTTGGTGAGGCGCACGGCTACCTTCTTAGAGCTCCGGAGGCGCGGCCATCCGAACGTGCGGGCCACAGACGGGCGGTGGTGGCGTCTCCAGTGCCCCGGCTCCACCGAAGGGGCCGGGCCCCCCACGCGTGAAGGAAGACGACCATGTCTCTGGGCACCTGGCTGAAAGTCGGCACCTCCGCCGCCGCAATGGTTCTCGCGGCGGCGACCGCCGCGACCGCGGCACCCGCGCCCGTACCGGATGCCTCCGCAGCGGTAGTGACGCTCCGATACGACGACAGCCGGGCCGGCGGCTGGGAAGCGGCCATCGCGGCCGGGGTCGCTTCCTGGAACGCGAACGTCAGCAACGTTCGGCTGGTGGAGGCCGCGCCCGGGGTCCGGGCCGAGATCGTCATCGTGGCCACCACCGGCTGGCCGCAGGCCACCCTCGGTCCGGTCCGTCCCGGGCGACAGGTGCGAGTCGAACTCGGCGCGCAGGCCGTGAGCCAGGGGTACGACAAGACGCGCATCGCTGCGCACGAGCTCGGCCACAGCCTGGGCCTCCCGGACACCAAGCCGGGGCCGTGCTCCCAGCTGATGTCCGGGTCCAGCGCCGGGACGGCCTGCACCAACGCCGTGCCCAATGCGACCGAGCGCTCCCGTGTGCAGAACGCGTACGCGAACGGGCTCACGGCAACCGTGCCGACCGACGGCCGGGTACTCATCGACGCCCCCTGACCGGCGGGTCGCCGGGTGGGCCGGCGCGGGCGCCTGACCGGGACTCCCGGAGAGCGGCCGTCCCGGCCCACTGCCCTTCATCCTGCGCAGCGTTGGGACTCGCTCTCCCAGCTAACGCCGTACGGGACACCGATGGGAGGTCCTCCTCCGGTCCAGCCTTGAGAGACCGGAGCTGACGGACGCTCGCCGTCGACGAGAATGAGCCGGTTGCTCCTCCATATCTTCCGGCTCGTCCTCGCGGTCGGGGCCGGGGAAGGCCGCAGCTTCGAGGTTCCGCCGGGGTCCGGATGTGGATGCATTGCTCCGGGCCACCGGCCTCGGCTCAGTCGTCACCGTCCTGAGAGATGAGATCTGGGCGCTGGTAGGCGCCAGCACCGCACCGCCGGCTGGGCACTGCTCGCCATCACCGCGCTCACCGCCGACCCCGAGCACTGCGGTGCCGCGCTGACGGCATTCGAGCAGAACCACTGGTGCGGCTGGGCCGCTCCCGTATCAGCGACTCTGCGGTTGCGGCCCTCGCGTAGCGCCGTACCGTTTTGCGGTCGAGCCCAGCAGGGCGCTGATCGCGTCGATGGTGAGGCCCTGCCGGAACAGGGTCTGGACGTCATGGTGACGTTCTCGGGTCTTGCGTTCGTAGGCGGACTCCTCACCCGCGGTGCCGGCCGGGCCCGAAGTGGCCGCGGGCTCGAGTGCCAGCGGTCTGGGACCTGCGGGATTCCGGGCTGGCCATGTCCGGCGCCCTCGGCGAAGGCGCCGCCGCGGTCCCGGCAGACCGTGCCGATGTGCGGGTGCTGGCGGAGCCAGTTGGCGAAGGTCTCGGCCGAGGCCGCCGCGGGCAGGACTCACCAGAACGAGCGATGCCCCTCATCGAGACTCGTCCGCATGTGGGGCGACACGGGAGTGTGAGTGCTCGGCGACACGATGTGCGTCAGTGGCTGCGGTGGCTTCGGGACCCTCGCGTGACGGGTGCTCTCGCGTCACTTTCCGTCGGACTTGGGGTCGAGGTCGGGCTTGGGCTCGGGCTCGGCGGGAGGTGAGACGCCCTCGCGCGCGCGGCGCTTGGCCCACGCCTTGCCCCACGCGTCGTGGTTCGTCATGCTCCCCGAGACCAGAACGCCTCCCAAGACGCCGAACCCGATGGCCCATGGGAAGCGCTCCGACACCAGGGCGATCAAGACGGCCCAGCCGAAGAGGCCGACCAACAACAGGGGATGCCGGATGACGTGCCCCAGAATGACCCCCAGCCTCCAGATCAGGTGAACGGGGTCGGATCGTTCCCGTTTTGACGGCGACATGCCATCACGATAGGGCCGGCCGCCCGGCATGGACACCCACCCGGAGCCGTCGACACGGCATCACCGTCCCGGAAGACGGTCAACCATTGTCATGCATGGATCAGGATCAGATGCTGACCGCCCGCGCGTGGCTCACCCCCTGTTAGCGCACCGACTGGCACGGCACCACGGAACTACTCATCGCGACCGTCCTGCGCTGCCAGGGCGCCACGTACCGCCCCGAGGCCGACACGATGCGCACGGCCCGCAACGCGCATGCCTGCTGGTGAACCGTTCTGACTTCGCTGCCGCTCCGTTGCGAGCTATCAGGGGAGGGTGGGTCTCGTGCCCAAGAAGATTGACGCAGCCCTTCGTAGCCATGCTGTGCATCTGGTGGCAGAGCATCGTGCGGAGTACTCCTCCGAGCGTGCACAGCACATCCAGGTCGCTGGTTCCCTCGGTGTGTCCCGGGAGTCGGTGCGGCGGTGGGTGATGCAGTACGAGGTCGATGCCGGCCAGGCGGCGGACGCGAGCACGGACGAGCGGGAGGAACCCTCGCCAGCTGCGAGCGGAGAACAAGCGTCTGCGCGAGGTCAACGAGGCGCTGAAGTCGGCGGCGATCTTCTTCGCGGGGGAGCTCGACCCCCGAAACCGCTGATCGTGGCCTTCACCGATCAGATGCGGGCCACCGGGTATGCCGTCGAGTTGACGCCCTGGTCGAGGACGCGGTCCGTCGGCTGGCCTTCACCACCAACACGGCCGGTTTAGCGTGTGCTGGCTCCCGAGGGGCCTTATGGGCGGAGCAAAATGCTGGCTCTCATCCGCCGCACTCTCCTGCTCGAGGCCGGGTTCGGGGCCGTCGACCGCGCCATGCGCTCACTCGGTCTCCACGGCGTGGTCCGCGGGCGAAGACCGAGAACCACCATCCCCAACCGCGTCGATGCGCGGGCGCCGGACCTCCTGGGCCGCGACTTCACGGCCCTGGCGCCGAACCGGAAATGGATCACCGACTTCACTTACTGACCGCATCGCCACCAGCCTGGGCGGGACCCCCAAGTTCCACCTGGCCGCCCTCGCCCCCAGGCATCCGCCGCGCTGGCTGCCGAAGTCGTCGAACGGGGAAGGACGCCGGCCGTCGTGATCGACGAGTCGCACCTCCTGGACCACCACGAACTGGACGCGATTCGCACGCTCACCAACTACGACATGGACTCCACCACGCCGTTCGCCGTGTTGCTGATCGGCCGGCCCACCCTGCGCAAACGCATGAAACACGGCGTCCTCACGGCCCTGGACCAGCGGATCTCGATCAGCTACCAGATGCCCACGAAGAGCTAGGGAGGAGCCGCTCATCCGCATCAACAGCCGCGGCCTGCCCCGCTCGGTCAACAACATCGCCTGGCAGTCCCTCATCGCAGCCTTCACCGAGGAGAAGGGCATCGTCGACGAGTCCTCCACCCGCACCGCCATCATCGAGACCCACGCGACAGAGTGAGTACGAAGACGACGATACCGAGTTCACGATGACCCCGGCGGCGTGACGGCCGCCGGGGTCGTTTCATCCCGTCCCATCGACAACCAGCACGTCGCCTTCATGCTCATCTTCAGCGTCGCTCAACATCGCTCCTGCTGTGACTCCAGGAGCGGGGCGCGGCACTGCCGGCAGAGCTGGTTCGCATCGGCTGGGGTCGGGGTCGATGACCAGGTCCACGGTCAGGTCGAAGGCGCCGTCCGGAGCTGGGCAAGCCGGCCCAGCTCCGGACGGGTGGCCTGGGCGTGCCGCGTGACTCCCCGCGGGAGATCGCGGGGAGTCACGTCCGGTCCTGTACCCGCGCCCTTTGACCCAGGCGCTCAATGGCGGGCGGCTACCACTGCCCGATGATGGGAGTGTCCGTGGGGTTGCCGAAGCGGACGTTGTAGATCACTGTGTCCGAGTCCTTCGCAGCGCCGTAGAAGCCGCCGTCCGCCGGCCGGTGGACACCGATCTTGTCGGTACCGTCGCCGTTCCAGTCGCCCTTGATCGGGACATCGCCCGGGTTCCCGAACAGCACCTTGTGATCGACAGTGGCGGAAGTCTGTGAATCGGTGAGGTAGAACGTCGTGTCCGAGGCTCGGTAGACGCCGACCGTGTCCTTGCCGTCGCCGTTCCAGTCACCCACCATCGGGGTGTCGTGTGCGATACCCATCCTCACGACATAGGCCGCCGAGATGTTGTCGTTGGACAGGTAGAACGCCTCGTCCGAGGGGCGGTATACGCCGATGGAGTCGACGCCATCGCCGTCCCAGTCACCGACCAGCGGAACGTCACCCGGGTTGCCGAACTTGCGCGAGACGGCGACCGACTTGTTGTCGTTGGACAGGTAGAAGCCCTGATCGCTGGGCCGGTACACGCCGAACGTGTCCTTCCCGTCCCGGTTCCAGTCGCCCGTCAACGGCACGTCACCCTGAGCGCCGAAGTACGCCTGTCCCGCCAGGTTCCCGCTCCGGTCCGACACGTGGAACGAGGAGTCAGCCGAACGGTACACACCCACAGTCGCTGCTACCACGGCGGTGTGCTCATCGATCCACTTGCCGAGGTCGTCGGTGCGCACCGAGACGGCGCCCGTGCGGGTTTCGGCGGCGTTGGTGCCGAGGCAGCCGCCCTGCCAGGACTTCGCGTTGATGCCGACGAGCTCTCCGGCGGCGTTGAGGAGGGGGCCGCCGGTGTCGCCCTTGCACAGGACGTCGGTGCCCTTGCCGGTGATGGCGAGGGTGGTGGCGTCGGTGGTGTTGGTGGTGAAGGTGCCCGTGTGGAGCTTGCCGGGGACCCACTCGGTCTTGGTGCGGCCGAACCCGGCCGCCGTCAGGTCGGTGCCGGCGGCCGGGGCGGCGGTGGCGCGCTTGACGCCGGCGATGCCGGTGGCCGGGGTGGCGAGGCGGGCCAGGACCAGGTCGCGGTCGGTGCGCGGGGCGAGGTCGGTGACCTCGACGGTCTTGCCGTCGCTGAGCGTGGCGACCGTCTTGAGGGCGGGCTTGCCGGCGGGGACCTGCTCACCCGGGGTGGTCGCGAAGCAGGAGGCGGCGGTGGCGAGCCAGTACGAGTCGATCAGCGTGCCCGAGCAGCCGCGGCTGTTGGCCTCGTCGCCGATGCTCAGCTTCAGGGTGGAGGCGTACTGGCCCGCTGTGGCCTCGGGACCGGAGACGGCCTGGGCGGCACCGGCCGAGAACAGGCCCGCGGTGACGGTCGTCGCACCGACAAGAAGGCTGGTGATCCGCGCGGTGCGCGGACGGGGAGCAGACATGTGGATCTTCCTTACGAACGTGGGTCGGCGTTGGCGTGCGTAACCGGTGGTCGGCCAGGTGGTCAGCCGACGCGGAGTTCGAGGAGGATGGAGCGCTCGCCGGTGTCGCCTGCTTCGCCGAAGGGCTTGTAGTCGTTGGCGGGGGCGTCGATGACGGTCTTGTTGGTGCCGTCGGCGGTGATGGTGGCCTTGACGGGGAAGGCTTCGGTCCAGATGCCGAAGGCGTCGGGGAGCTCCAGGGTCACGTAGCCCTTGGGGGCGTTGACGTCGAAGCAGTAGAGCTTCTGGCCGGTGCGGGACTTGACGGTGATGTCGGGGGTGCCCTCGCAGGTGGTGAGGGTGATGTGGCCGTCGCCGCGCTTGAGGATGATCTGCTGCTCGGCCTGGATCTTCGCGGCGTCGGGGTAGGCGAAGTCCTCGACGGCGGTGGGCATCTCACCGGCGGCAGCGGCCCCGGCGGTCTGCGGGCCGGCGTACGCGACACCGAGCGTGGTGACGGCCGCGGCCGTGCCGACGAGACCGGTGAACAGTGCCTTGCGGGCACGGGTAATCGCCATGAGTTTCCCCCTGATTACAGGCCGCACGCGCGGCCCTTGATATCGCGAAATGAACGTTTGTGTGGAAGGTCCACCCGACAGGCCACCGCCACGGCAAGCGCAGACCGCCGTACGTCCCCCGACGCGATCACAGGCGGGCCTGTCCCAGGCAGACGGTAGCGCCCGAACCCCCTCGTCATCAACTATCGTTGATGCCGCGTCGACTGTGATTGTTTCATGCCAGGTCAGGGCATACGCTCTGGTAGGCCGGGCGCACCTCATGCCCAGCCGCGCCACGGCTCCCTGTCACGACATCGTCGTCCGGGGCGTTCCGGCGACCCGAGGGAAACGGGAGAGGCGCAGGCGGGGTCGCCGCCCGCAGCGGATGAAGCGCTCCCTCATCGCACCGGTGTTGTCATGCGGATTCTCCGACGGCACCCGCGAGATCCTCCTCCTGCGGGCCGGCGACGGTGGTGAGCGCCAAGCATCGGGCACCGTGCGCTCCGATGGGGGCGAAAAGGCCCTCGAAGATTGGCGGCGCTCGAGACGGGGAGGGGTTCGGGGCCGTCGACTCGGAGGACGCCGAAGGCGATGAAGAACGCGAGGTCTTCGCGGCCGGAGCCCTGGCGTCATGTGCCGGAACGTCGCCTGGCGTTGTCGGTGGTGCCTTCTATCCTCCTTCTATGTCCGTCAACATTGATCTTGCCTTTACCGTTACCGGTGTCACGGGTGAACCGCAGGCCTGGGAGATCGTCCGTGCCCTGGAGGAGCTACTGCGTGAGGAGTCCCTCATCCTCCAGGTGTCTTTGGGGGTGGCGGTGGACGACGACGGCGCGTTCTTCGTGTCCGGCGAATCCGACTTTCCGCTTGGGATCAGCCGCTTCTACCTGTGGCGGCCGCATTTCGAAGGGCTGTTCGCGGCGACCGTCGCAGAGGTGGCTGCCGGAGCGAGCGGGAAGGTTCAGTGGGGCTATCCCGACGAGGAGTACTGATGTCCGACCGGCACCCGGCACTCTGCTGCCCTGGTGGAGCTCGCTGAATCTGGCCGTGGCGGATATTTCGTGACGCACACGATGGCGGGGGCCGATGAACGCGGCGATCTTGCCGGTCCCTCAGCTCTCGCCGTGACGGGGTATCGCCGAGGTGCAGGCCAAATGGTTTCTGCGAGCACGCAGGCGTGGCCCGGCCTCGCGCCCAGTCGGGAGACGGCCACGAGCCCCGATCAACTGGCCTCCGAGTTCGCGCAGGCGTTCCTTGCCGACTGCCCACAGATCCGTCCGGGGCTGTCCGCCGCAGCGTCCGGTGCCGACGCGTTGACGGCTGCGAGGTGGGCCGGCCCCTGCAACCATGAGAACGACACCGCGAGGATTTCCGCGGTCGTCCGCGATGGGGAGCACCGGTTCGGCGCCCGCGTCGTTGCGGTCGGTTTCTCCACGCTCCACATCAGCGTCGCCGCGCCAGGGCGAGCGGGCATGAGGCTTTCCTCGTCGCGGTCGAGCACTTCGCGTTCTGTCCGGACAACATCTGGACTGATCCGTCCTGACCTGCCTCCTTCCCATGTCCCTGAGAACCCGATGCGGTGATGCCGGATATGTTGCGCCCAAACGAGCACAGAGTTTGGAGGAGCCGTGCCGCCTGAGGAGACACCTCTCGCCGCGCTTCTGTCCGTCATGCCGGCCCATGACGGTGCGGATGAGCAGGTGGACTGGGATGCGCTGCGACGAGCTTGGCAGGTTGGATTCCCGTCCGACTACATGGCCTTCATGGCCACCTACGGAGCCGGAGGCATCGACGATGCGCTCAGCGTCCTGACTCCCGAAGCAGCCGCGCAGCCAACCTACGGGCAGGAACTCGGGAGCATGTCAGGCGAGACTGCCCTGATTCGGGATGTCTGGGCGACCGAAGGAGGCCCCGACGGAGTCACTGCCGGCCCTGACTCCGTCATCGCGTGGGGTGTCAGCTGCGGAGCCGACATCCTCGGCTGGGTCGCGGATGATGAGGACCCTGACACTTGGCCGGTCATCGTGTGGAGACGACATGGTCGGCCCCACTGGCAGGTCTACGACTGCGGCATGGCGGAGTTCCTTCGCCAGCTGTTCGTCGAAGGCTTTGACAAGTGCCCGCTCAGCGACGCGTCCCTCTGGGGCGAGCCCGCTCCGCACTTCGTCCACTGGCGCGAGGAACAACGACGCCGGGAGTCCGGGATCGACCCGTACACAGGTGAACCCGACCTCTACTTCGGGATGGAGTTCGACTGATCGCGCGTTCCTGACCCGCCTTCGGCGCCAGTGCCCGGTACCGGATCTGGCCATCGTTTGACGACAGACGGGAAGCCGCGGAAGCCGACCCGACGGCCCGGTTCACGGTCCGTCAGAACTTCTGCCAGCAACACCGGCTTCCTGGTCCGTTCCTACTCGGACCCCGGGTGAGCCGAGGCTGCTTCCCACCCACACCCAAGCCCCTCGAAGAATCGATCCTGTTTCAGCGGGAAGCGAAACAGGGCAATACGGGGGAGGGTGACCCTCGGCCATATGGCTGACGGGCGCCGGGAGAGGGGGAGGGGCGGCATGTCGCGAGGGTGGAAGGCGACGGTCATCGTGCTGGCGGTGCTCGGGACGGCCAGTACGCCATTGATCTGGCTGCTGAACAGCCCGGACGCGGGGCAGCTGGTCGGCGCCACGGTTCAGGGGGCCGTCAGCATCGCCGCCCTGGTCTGGGCGGTGCTCCAGCCTTCGGGCAACGGCCCGGACGACAGCGTGGTGAGGAGCGGGCCGGTCGACGTCGCAGACGGGGGAGCGGGGAACACGGGGATCTGGCGCCGGAGGCGGTGGGGCGGCGGACGGGCGAGGCTGGAGGACAGCGGGAGCGTCACCTCCACGGGCAAAGGCAGCGACGGGAACACCGGCATCCGCTACCGCTGACCGGTCCGTCGGGGAACGGCCCGGAGGAAGGGGGGAGCCTCGTGTGGTTGCGGAAGAAGGGCGGGAGGACGGCTCGGGGGGACGGCACCAAGCCTTCATTCCACGTCTCCGGCTCGGGAGATGCCCACAGCTCCCACGGCTCGCTGTCCAACACCGGCATCCTCATCCTGAACATCAAGAAGCTGGTCCTGCGGCAACGGGGCGGCCCGGGCACGGTGGGCGGCAGGCCGGCGTGGCCGGCGGACTGGCGTAAGGGCAAACGCCGGCGTGCGCGGGCCCGGACGATGGTCCGTACGGTCGAGCGCGACTGGGTCGGGCCGCAGCTCGACAACGCACTGACCAGGCTTCCGCGCCTGATCGACCTGCCCATGACCGTGACCGTCCGGCAGGACCCGCCCGCCGCACTCCCGGAAGGCACCTCGCCGCTCGACGTGTTCAGGCGGTGCGACGAGCAGATGCTGATCGTGGGTGAACCCGGGGCCGGCAAGTCGGTCCTGATGCTGCGCGTGATGCACGAACTCCTGGAGGCCGACGACGCATCGGTTCCCATACCCTTCCCCGTCGTCCTGCCGCCCGACCTCCCTGCCCCCACAGACCTGGTGGAATGGCTGGCCTGGCGGGTGCCGCCCCTGTTCGGCGGCACGATCGACGAGGCCGTCGACCTGATGAGGCTCGGCGCCGTGGTCCCGTGTCTGGAAGGCCTGGACTTCGTGGCCGGCGCCCACCTGGCGGGGTGGGCGGCGGCGATCCGCCGCTACCCGGAACTGCCGATGATCGTGGCGAGCCGGGAGGCGACGGCGGAGGCAAGCCGCCTGGGCTCCTCGCTCACGGGCACCGTCCGCCTGCACGACCTCTCCACCACGGCGCTGGACGAGGCGATCGTCGCGCTCGGCGACAGTGGCCAGCCCGTCCGAGACCTGCTCGCCGACAACCCCAGCGTGCGGGAATGGTGCACTACCCCGCTCATGCTGTCGGTCGTGGCCACCGCGAACCTGTCGGGCGACTGGGACGGGCCGTCGCTGGACGAGGTCGTGGATTTCACCACGGCTTCGGAGGATCCCCGGCTCCTGCGCGGGATACTCCAGTCGTCTCCCCTGGCCAGGCAGCACATACGCGAGCAGTACGTGGTCCTGCGGACGTACGTCCGGGACCTGCTGGACATGTCGTCCCCGGCTGTGCCCCGGGACCCGGCTGCCGCGGAACCGGCCATGAGCACCCCGGTGCTCGCCCGTGGCCTGTGCGGACTGGCGCGTGCCATGAGAACGGGACGACAGGAATACTTCGACACGGTCACCCTCCTGGCCGCCTCCGACCCGGCCGAAGCCCGCCACACGGGCACGCGGATCCATGCGCCTCGCTTCCAGCACGAACTGCTGGTCATGCTCGCGGTTGCGGGGGTGGTCCTGAGCGCAAAGTCCTGGCCCGTCGTGCCCCACGCCCTGCTCGGCTTCGGCCTGAACATCCTCCTGCTCTGGTACAGCCGTGTGTACGGCGGGCTGTTCGAGGCGCCGGCGCTGCGCTGGGCCGGGCGCTGGACGCACGCCCTGGCCGGGGAGTGGCGCGTGCCACTGGAGATGACGGCCCTGACCTGCGCGGTGACCCTCGCCTACGCCACCATGGCCAAGGTCCCGTTCGGCAGGGCCGTCGCCGCCGCCGGCGTCATGTCCCTCGCGCTGCTCGCCGTCGGGCTCGGTGCCGGGCTGGTCAAGTTCCGGGTCCGCGGCGTTGCGGCGGAGCCGGCGCGCGGCCTGTCGCGGGTCCTGGTGCGGGGGCTGGCGGCCGGTGCCGTCATCGGGCCCGGCTACGCCGCAGCGGCGGTGTGGTCAGCCCACCTGGCGGGTACCGGGGGCATTCCGGCCGGGGCACGGGCCCAGAACGTGGTCCTGGGCTGCTTCTCCGTGTTCCTCGTGGCCGGGGGCTCCGCCCTCTTGCGGCACGTGGTCGACCGGGTGCGGCTGGTGGTGGAGTACCACGTGCCCTGGCAGCTGCCGGTGTTCCTCTCCACGGCGGTCGAACGCGGCTTCCTCGTGGCCACCAGCAGTGGGTACCGGTTCACTCACACGACGGTCCGTGCCGCGGTCGAGGTGGGCCTGGAGCACCGGCCGGCCGACGAACCGGCGTCCTCCTCGTCCATCGGGCCGTGGTCGAGCGGACTCGACGCGCCCGAGGCGATCTACGCATCCGTACTGAACGAGGTGATGGCCCGGCGCGACATCCGCCGGAGGGCGGCCGCGCACCGCGGTCTTGAGGAGGAGCAACTCCGGGCGTCCCTGATGGTCGTGCGGGCGACCGTGCTGTCCGAGGTGTCCCGGCTGGAGAGCACCTACCGCGACGTCCTGGCGGAGGCCCGGGCCGCCGACGATGCCGATCCCCACTTCAGGAGCTCACTTCCGGCGGGCCTGGTGTGGCTGCTGCTGGGCACCAGCCCACTGTGGGAGCTGGTCTTCCCTCGCGAGCCACGCGGTCTCCTGGACACGGCTGTCGGCATCGGATCCACGCTCTTGCTCCTGATCGTGCCCTTCTGGGCGTTGAGCCGCCGGGACGACGACAAGGGATGTGCCGGAGCGCTGGCGGCCGGCATGGCGTACCTGGTGCTCGCCGTGATCTTCTCCGTCTTCGCACTGACGGCGCTGCTGAACCACTTCTTCGGCCCGCCCCCGCCGGACGAGATCGACGGCTGGCGGGCCTTCGTGGCGGGGGCGGGAGCCCTTCTGCTCCCGGTCGTCACAGCCGGCATGGGGCGGGTCATCGGGCGGGTCATCGACCACCTGCTCCTCGGCCGGCATGCGACCTGGGCGGACGCCGACGCGGCGTACGGCGCGTGGCGAACGGCCCTGGGCGGTCGCGTGCTGGCCCGCGCCGACGTGCATCTCGGTCCTACGGAGAACTGACCGACGGGAGTGCGGCCACCCGGTGAGCAGCCACCGGCGAAGCCATGCCCCCCTCAGCCCCGCCGCCCCCCTCTTACTCCAGTGCCTCCACCATCCCGTCCTCCGCCTGATGGTGCTGCGTCGGGGCCTCGCCCAGTAGGTGAGCCGTTGGTGACCCCGGTACCGGCGTCACCGCACACGCATGCAGGACCTCATGGCAGCCGCCTGGTTTTCGGACCAGACGGAGTACGTGGCCGCCCGGTCGGGGTCGCACACCTGGTGGACTCCGTCCCAGGCGGGGAGCGGTACGGGGCACCGGACGTCGACGACGAGCCACTGCTGGGCCTCGCCGAGAGGCTGGTGGCGGGAGCCGATCGCCCGGCGGGTCAGGCTGGTGGCGCCGACACCGGTCTCTTCGACGGACACCCGCCCCACATCGACCCGTGTCCATCCAGAAGGGTGTGCACGCCAGAGCGCGAGAGGCGCTCAGGAGACGACGGGCTCCCAGCCGACGTCGAGGTCGGCTGGGTGAGGTGGGCACTCGCCGGTTGAGGTCGAGGCGCCGTGCGGCAGTCTGCGGGCCGAACTCGGCCGCGGGGTCCACAGAACTAAAGTTGCCGGCCATCAATATTTCGAGAGTCGATCAGAACGACTGGAGAGGGGGTGAGCCGCCCGCGGCGCTGCTGCTCCTCGGAGAGTCGGCCGAAGTCCTGGCGTTGGGTGGTGAGCCGGCGTCCGATGTCTTCGCCGTGTCGGGTGACTCCGGGGATGTTCGTGCTGGGGTGGGCGCCGTCGGCGAGGATCTGGGCGAGGTGGGCGTAGTGCCGCTGCCAGTCGACCGTCCACCCTTTCTGTGAACCACCTGCGCGATGGGCACCTGACGGCAGAACCTCGGTCACTCCTGGTGCCACGGCCGCACCCGTTCACGCGACGGCCGGGAGACGGGCACCGAGCCCCTGCAGTCGAAGCGGCCAGGGCAGGCCTCGGAGCGGAAGATGGTTCCGGAACTCCTCGCAATCAGTCACAGCTTATGCGTTTCAACTGTGATTGATTTTTCGGGGTTTCGTGCATACGCTCCTCACGCTGGCGCCCAGGGCGTCGTATCGCACCTGGCGCCAGCGAGTTCACGCAGGTCAGACACACATGATCGCCCGCGGTTCTGAGACCGCTGAGCGGCGGCCGGGGGAGGGCTCCCGCCAAGTTGCTGATGAGACGTCAAGCAGACGTCGAGCGACGGCTTGCGGCCAGGCCGTCACCCCGTGCACGCGCATGTCATGGAAGCAGTAGGCATGGGGGGAAGGCGCCGAATGAAACGGCGAACACTCATTTTCGGAACAACACGCTCCGCCGATGGGCCGGACAGGCTCGACCGCGCGGCCAAGGCCAACAGGTCCGCCGCAGCGAGGCGAACGCTCCGAGGACTCTGCGGCATGGCCCTGCCCGCGGCCCTGACCGCAGGCCTGCTGGGGGCCTCCCCGGCAGCGGCCGAGGACTCCACCATGGGCGCGGCCAAGCGCCCCTTGGCCGTGGAGTACCTCAGGTACGGCGGTGTGGGCGTCAAGGAGGCGGCCGAGCAGGCGCTCCTGGGGACCGACGCGGACATCCGCAAGTTCCTCGACGGAGCCGACGAGATCCAGTACGACGACGACTACATCGACGCGAGCCGGGTCCTCAACGTCGGCGGCGTCGGCGTCCGCGAAGCGACGAAGAAGGCGCTCAAGGGCACGCCGGAGGAACTGCGCGCGTTCCTGCGCAGCGGATGGCAGAAGCCCCTGCAGGACGACCGCGAGGTCGAGGCCTCGCAGGTCATCAACTTCGGCGGGGCCGGTGTCAAGGACGCGGGCAAGGCGGCGCTCCAGGCCGGACCCGCGGCCGTCACCAAGTTCCTGGACGAGGGTCAGTACGAGGCGCGCGCGGCCGACAACGAGGTCGCGGTCTCGAAGCTCATCAGCTCCGGCGGCGCGAACATGAAGGCCGCCGGAAAGCTCGCTCTGCGGGGCACGGCGGAAGACATCAGCGAGTTCCTGGACGTCGGGCAGTTCGTCGCCCGCAACCGTGACCAGGAGCATGCGACGATCGAGCAGCTGACGGACCAGGCCCAGCAGGCCGGTCTGCAGGCGGAGGAGGCGACGAAGAAGTCGGAGGCAGCCTCCGCCCGTGCCGTCGAGGCGTCCAACCTCGCCAAGCAAGCGGCGCTGAAGGCCGCCCACGAGAGCCAGCAGGCGGGCAAGGACGCCAAGCGTGCCGCGGTGAAGGCACAGCAGGCCGCGGAAGCGGCACGCGGTGCGGCCGCCGCCGCGCAGCAGGCGATCGCGTCGGCGAACGCTGCCAGCCGCGCGGCCCGTACCGCGTCGCTGGCTGCCGCCCAAACGGCGAACGCCGCCGCCGCGGCGGCAAACGCGGCGAACGACGCCTACAACGCGGCGATCGCCGCTGCCGGTGACGCCGGCAAGGCGGAGGCCGCGAAGAACACGGCGCTGATCGCTCGCAACATGACGTTCCTGACCAGGGCGTCTGCGGACGCGGCCGAGCAGGCTGGGCGTGCTTCGCTGGCCGCGGGCGCCGCTGCCGACGCGTCGCGCAGTGCCGGTTCCAACGCAAACGCCGCAGCGGATGCGGCGGACGAGGCGAACCGGTACGCGGACGCGGCCGGCGTCCACTCCGCCGAGGCGGCCAACGCCGCGGCCGAGGCCCGTCGGCACGCCAATGCCGCCAACCGCGCCGCGAACACCGCGGGTGCGCTCGCCCGTCGTGCGGCGCAGGCCGCCTTCCAGGCCCGCGACGCCGCGAGGTCCGCGGCGAACCATGCGGAGAAGGCCGCGGACGCGGCCGAACTGGCGGCGAAGTACGCCGGACAGTCTGCTACCGCGGCGGCCGATTCCCGCAAGCACGCGGAAGCCGCGAAGCAGGCCGCCGATGCGGCGACCACCGCGGTCAGCACCGCGAAGACGGTCCACAAGATCGCCAAGGAAGTGGAGGCAGAGGAGCTGACCGCTCGCTCCGAGGCCGCCCTCGAACGAGCCCGGTCCGACAAGGCGCAGTCCGAGCGCCTCATCTCCGGCACCGCGTCCATGGCCCAGAAGACCCGCTCGCTCGATGCCACGGCCGGCGCGCTGGCCGTGGAGGCCGCGAAGCCCGGTGTTGACGTGAAGGCCACGGCCGCCAAGGGCCGTGTACTCGCCGTGGACGCCATCAAGCTCCGCGGTCCCTGGAGCCAGCAGGCCGCCGCCGGCGCCCTGGTCGGAACCGACCAGACGGTGCTCGAATACCTGAAGACCGGTTGGAACCGGGCCGGCCAGGAGGAGACGCGCGCCGAGGTCCTCGAACTGAGTCTCTCCAGCCCCTACCCGTCCATCAAGCAGGGCGCGACCGAGGCGCTCAAGGGAACCACCCAGCAGATCGCCGACTTCTACCGGGTCGGCCAGTATGCCGTGGGCAAGGACGATCTCGCGGTCGCCGTCTCCAAGATCAACAACGAGGGCGGCGTCAGCGTCAAGGACGCCTCCAAGACAGCCCTCGCGAGCTCCGACGGCAAGGCGCTAGCGACCTTCCTCGCGGGCGGCCAGTACGCCGCCCGCATCACCGACGAGCAGGTCATCGCCTCCAAGCTCGTGACCACGGGAGGCGACGAGGTCAAGTCGGCGGCCAAGGCAGCCCTGGCCGGTACCGCCGATCAGCTCCACGAGTTCGTCGCGGTCGGCCAGTTCATGGCCGCCCGCAAGGATGCCCTCGCCGAGCACCACCGTTCCCAGATCGAGCGCATGCTCGCCGAGGGTGAGATCATCTCGGCCAAGGCCCAGGCCAACCGCTGGCGTGCCGCCGAGGCGGCAGCCAGGGCCAACCAGGCCGCCGCCGAAGCCGAGACCGCCAAGGTCGAGGCCAAGAAGTCCGCTGACACCGCCGCCGGCTACGCGGCCAGCGCCAAGAAGTCCGCCGAGGCCGCCACCCAGAGCGAGGCCCGGGCCAAGCAGTCCGCCGCCACCGCGCGCAACGCCGCGGCCGCCGCCGGCCGCGACGCCGACAACGCGGAAGCATCCGCGGCGCAGGCCGCATTCTCGGCGAACTACGCCCGCGAGTCGGCCCGCGAGGCCGACCGCTCGGCGGCTCAGGCCCGTGAATCGGCCATCGCGGCAGGCAAGAGCAAGGACGAGGCCGAGGGCTACGCCTCCCAGGCGTGGGCCGACGTCAAGCAGAAGCGCGAAGCGGAGATCGCCGAAGCGAAGCGCCTGGCCGAGGAGGCCCGCAAGAAGCAGGCCGAGGCGGACAAGAAGAAGAAGCCGAAGTGCATCGTCCCCTACAACAGGGACAGCGTGCCGCCTTGCCTCCTGGCAGGTGCCGACCCGGACCAGGTCGTCTTCGCCAAGCCCGACGCGGAGCTGGCGAAGCTCCTCGCCAAGGGAGCCTGGGAGCTCTCCGGCGGCGCCGACATCCAGAAGTGCATCGAGGAGCCGACCTGGGGCGGCTGCGCCATGGCCGTCGCCGGTGTGCTCCCCGTGGGCAAGCTCAAGCTGCTCAAGAAGGGTGCCGACGCGGTCGAGGACGCCATGAAGGCATCCCGGATGAAGCCGATCCCGTGCCTCCGCCCGAGGAACAGCTTCCCGGCCGGCACCCCCGTCCTGATGGGCGACCGCACCACCCGCCCGATCGAGCAGATCGACATCGGTGACGAGGTCCTCGCCACCGATCCCGTCACCGGAGTGACCGGTCCGCGTCGCGTCGACGCCACCATCTACACCCCCGACGACCGCGAGTTCACCGACATCACCCTCGCAGGGAACACCGGAGGCGCCCTCACCACCACCGACCACCACCCCTTCTGGTCCGAGAGCGACAAGAAGTGGAAGAACGCGGTCGAGCTCACTGCGCAGGACACCTTGCGCACCCCCGAGGGCGGCACGGCGCAGATCGCCGGCGTCCGTCACTGGACGGGCCTCCAGCCCGCCTACAACCTCACGGTCAACGACCTCCACACCTACTACGTCCTGGCGGGCCGGACCCCGGTCCTCGTCCACAACGAGGACCGGACCTGCCCGGTCACCTTCGCCGACCTCGGTAACGACGACTTCCTGTCGCCGGGTGGCCTCGTCTACGGCGTGGGCAAGGACGGTCACAAGATCGACCATGTTCTCCGGCACGCCGTGGAGATGCCGGGCAGGCCGACGCACACCGTGTTCGAGGAGCTGAACCCGAACAAGATCCTCGACCTGGTGGACGACGCTTGGATGTACAAGTCCAAGGGCCGGCAGATGGACGCCATGACGTGGGTCGTTCCCTTCGACAAGGTGATCGGAACGAAGGGCGAGAAGTTCATCCGGATCGTGGTTGACCCCGCGGACAACCGGATCAAGAGCGCCTACCCCGTGTCCGGATACTGATCGTTCGGCCGGCACCGTCCAGCGGTGCCGGCCGAACCTCCACCACAGAGCACCGAACGTGAGGACATCCGCGGTATGAGCAAGGACATCGCCCGCGCGGTAGCGGCCCTGGCCAACGCCGACTACGCGGATGTCTCCACACTGCGTGCTCAAATCGACTTCCAGGCCGACGCCGGCGCCTTCGACTGGCTCGGCGACCTCGGAGCGGAAGTCGCCCGGGGCGCGGCCGGGAACGACGCCCACGGGCACCACCGACTCGTCCTGGACCACGTACTACGGGCGCTGGCCGCTCACCCGGGCCCGGCAAGCCTGCGTACCCTCCTACGCGTGCCCCCCGCGCAACACCCGCAAGGGCCCGAGCGGACTCGGGCCGAGCGGCACCTGGCCGCGTCGGTGGCCCACGGCCACCGCATCGAGGACATTGCCCGGGTGGTCTTCGCCCCGGAAGCCGAGTCGGTGCATTCCGCGGAGTTCTCGGCATGCCTCCTCCACGAACTCGTGCTCGTTTCGGACCAGGTCGCCGAGCACCCCGCGCTTGTCTCTTACGCCGAAGGACTCGCGGCAGCGGGACACCCGCTCGCCGCGCTGCCGCTCGGGCTCCTCCCCCCGGAGAGCGGGCTCCGCCGCCAGGCGGGCGCACCGGATGCCTGGGCCTGGACCATGTTCCCCAACCGCGAGGTGCCCTTCGACGCGCCCGCACTGAACACCATCGCGGCGGCGCGGCAGCGCACGGCCGATATGGAGATGACGGAAACCAGCGTTCCGGAAACCGCCGAGGCCATGGGCGCGGCCGTGCGGCACTGGTGCACCCAGTCCAACGGCAAGCTCGCAGCACAGGACTTCTGGTCACCCGCCCCAGCCGCCCCCGATGACTTCCCGGCCGTCTTCGCATGCCTGCCGCTCATCGCCTGGCCCGCCGGTGAAGCGCCAACCCGTTTGTACCGCGCCACCCCGGAATCGGTCTTCCGAGTCCTGCTCACCGCCGCGGCGACCCCTCCCGCCTACGGCTCCGGCCTTTACGGCGCATACGGAAGACTCGCGGCCTGGCGCTCGCTCGGCGGCCTGACCGGCGCTCCAACAGACTCCCCGATCACGCACACGGCCGACCTGGTCATGCAGAGCCGCTGGTTCCGCCTCGACACCACGTCGCCCTGGTTCTACGAAGTCGCTTGGGACCTGGCCATCGCGGTACTGCGCCCCGGCGGCCAGGAGATCGCACTGCTCGCCGCCAGCGACACCGACTGAACGATCGGCGCCGGCCGAACGGCCCAACCGATCCACCCCACCCCGCCGTAGGCGCTCCACGCAACGGTCAGGACGACCGTACGGCTGTCCGGTTCGCTCAGAGCGTGCCGCCCGCGGCAAACGAATCACGGGACAGCCCAAGCGGCCCGATTGAACCGAGGTGACTTCTCTGCCGCTCTGTTGTGAGCCATCGAGGAACGCCTTGTAGTCGCCGGGGAGTGGGCCGCCGAGGTGTTTCCCGGCGGCCTCCCACAGGTGCGGCCGCGCCCATCCCCATCAGGTCGGCTCGCCGAGCAGTTCCTTGAGTCTTTCCAAGGCGGCTGTCATCTGCGCTCCCTGTTGAGTACGTGGGCATGACCGCGGGCAACCCTCGCATGCGGGTACGAACAGGGTGGTCAGCACGTGCGCAGGCCATGGTCCGCCGGGCGATCGCGGAGAAGATTCCGTTCCGGTGGGTGACCGCGGATGCCGCCGACGGTCTCTCCAAAGGCTGGCGCACCGAGCTGGAGCAGGCGGCTGGTCAGGACAGCAGGCTCTGGACGTCGAGCTGAAGTTGTGCGGCCTATTGGGTCGTGTTGGCCCTCGGGACTGGTAGGTGTATTGGAACGGCAAGCAGCGGCAGTTGCGGATCAGCTCCGTACGGCCGACCGCTCCCGAGTCTGATCGCCGCGCACCCGGTAGACACCTGGAACCACCTCGTCGGATTCTTCGACGACACGTGATGCCAAGTGATCAGGCCAACGGGTGCTTGAGTCCCAGATCGCTCCATCCGGAAGGTCTACGCCCCTGGCGGATCCGAGTTGCGCGCCGATCAGCTTCGCATCAGTCAGGCGCGCATTGTTCAGATCTGCACGGTTCAGGTCCGCGCCGGTCAGGTCCGCGCCGGTCAGGTCCGCGCCGGTTAGACGCGCGTCAGTCAGGTCCGCGCCGTTCAGGTCCGCTCCCATTAAGCGTGCGCCTGCAAGGAGCGCGGAGGTTAGACGCGCGTTAGTCAGGTCCGCGCCGGTCAGAATCGCGAGACTCAGCCACGCGCCCGTCAGGTCCGCGCCGCTCAGGTGGGCGCGTCCCAGGAATGCGCTGCTCAGGTTCGCGCCGCTCAGGTTCGCATTGCTCAGATCTGCGCCGGTCAGGTCCGCACTGCCCAGGTTCGCATTGCTCAGATCTGCGCCGGTCAGGTCCGCACTGCTCAGGTTGAGCCGATCGGCAGGATTCTCGGGCTCGTTGAGCTGTGCGGCTTCGGGGACTGGTGCGCAGGGCGCTTCCGCTGTGTGCTGGACGATAGCTTCTGCGATCGCGGTGATGGCGGCGGCGGGAGCATCGGGGCAGGCGAGGTAGAGCAGCCCGCGGAGAGCGGCTGCCTGTCGCTTGCGCTCGTCGTCCGTCACCACGTCTCCAGGGTAGGCCGGTGGCTCACGGCAGGGGCCGTTGCCGCTTGACGCAGATGGGGCAGCGGTAGTCAGGCTGGCTGTTAGCTGCCAGCAGGAAGCCGATGGCGGCATTTTCGGCCCGGCGCACAGGTCCGTCCGTGCTGCCGGGCGGAGGGGGTGCGGCAGATCCCATGATCGTCTCAATCACCTCGGTGAAGTGCTTCTCTGCCAGTTTCCACTCTGGTTCGACATCCGGACCTCCGGTGCTGGTGGCGTGGCGGGCGCCGAAAGCCAGGACCGCGGCCTTGACCGTGTCGTTGCCCTGCTTGTAGACGTCATGCAGCGTGATCACTCGCCGCTCCCGGCGGAGGGGGGCGGCGGTTCGGCCAGGCGGCGCAGTTCGTCGAGGACGTCGTCCAGTTCGCGTGCCTGGTGGGCACGGATCTGCTCGGTAATGACGTAGCCAGCCGCGGCTCCGATGATGGCGGGGATGACGGCCCAGCCGGTCAAAGACAGCGGCCATGCGCACCACTGGGGGCGGACGGCCGCGGGCGAGGTTTCCCCCCTCAGTACCTCGTAGGCGTTCACCCAGCCGATCAGGAACCCGTTGAGCACGTACAGGGCCGCGCACACCGCGAGCACGACGGTTCCCCGGCTGAGAAGCCAGAAGCCGAACCGGGGGAGGGCGTGCCGGTCGGCCCAGCGGGCTCGCAGCCGATGCCGTCGGCCTGGTGGCGGGGGCCCGTCGGGTAAGGGGGCAGGTGCTGCGGACACCCTGCTTACGGTAGGGGTTGGGTCACCGGCATCGGAAGTGAACAGCCGCCTTCGCTGGGTGCGTTGTGGAATGTGGCTGGCGCACAATGGTACGGCAGCACTTGGCCAGGAATGCCTGCTGGACGCCCTGCCGACCGTGTGGCCGGGACCGGCCCGATCCGCTTCGCCCTGCGTGGCCACTCTGCCACACTCGCGCCAGGCAAGCAGAACCAGCCAGTCCCCCCACGATATTGGTCTGCGTAGATACTGAACCTGAAAGTGTGATGTCGGGGTGTTTCGCAGGACGGTGGGCCTGTGGGGCCGGTAGTCCTGTGTAGGTGAGATACGCGCAGGGCGGCGGGTTGACCGATGTCGGGAGGGCCGTGCGGGAGCGGCTGCGGTTGCAGGCCGTGGAGCGTTTCGAGGGTGGGCAGAAGAACACTGAGGTCGCCGCCGGGCTACGGGTGAGCGTCCGGTCGGTGGAGCGGTGGCGCCGGTCCTGGCGCGAGAGCGGCGCGGCAGGGGTGCTGCCCGTCTACACGGCGGCGACCGAGGACGCGGCCCTGGAGCGGTTCGCCGAGTTCGCCGACGCCTGGGGCCGGAAGTATCCGGCGATCGTGCGCC